>JBIKNS010000060.1:0-11226 GCA_044358545.1 Phycisphaerales bacterium
CACCGCGAGGGACGCCTGACTGAGCCTGTCCTCGGCGAATGCGTGGGCCATGTGCGCATTGAGCGAGTCATGCGAGATGGCATCTGCGTCTGCGGCCACCTCTGCGAGTGACCTCGGATGACCGATCCTGAACACGTCGCCCGCGATGGCTGATGCCCGTGCGGATGCGCTCTCGCCCTGCATGACGAGCCGACTCTTGAGACCGACGATCGCCCCCGCGAACTCCTCCGCGCTGACACCGGATGCGGCGCGCGCGAGCTCTGTCCGGATGCACTCGAGCGTGCGCGGTGCCCGCTCTGGGGTGCTGCCCGCGTACACCTGCGAGATGCCGCGGTCCCGACCCACCGCGTAGCTCATGCCAACCGAGTAGCAGAGACCCCTCTTCTCGCGCACCTCGGTGAAGAGCCTGCTCGACATTCCCCCGCCGATGATCTTGACGGCAAGCCTGTGGACCAGGCTCGTGGGATCGCGATCCGACGGCGCATCAATCGCCAGCCCGAGATGGGTCTGGGCGCTCTGCTGCGGCACATGGACCGCACCGCGGACCGCCGGGGCAGTGGGCACAGGCTCCGTGAACACGCCACCCCAGCCTGCAAGCCTGCGCTCGAGCTGGTCGATGACCTGCGCGGGATCGATGGCGCCGGCAATCCCAAGGATCGAGCCTGCAGGCACGCACCTTCGCACCCATGCCGCACGTAGGCCATCAAGCGTGAGCGACTTGAGACCCTCTGCATGGCCGAAGCCAGTGCGGTTGTACGGAGGCGGCAGCGCTATGCCGGCGAGCTTGAGCATCACGAGGTGCGCGGGGTCATCCGACAGCGACGCGAGAGACTGCAGCGCGAGCGAGCGAGCAGGCTCGAGCGCATCCGCGTCGAGGCGCGGCGCACGCACCATGGTGCACATGAGCTCGAGCGCAGGCTCCAGCCTGCTGCCGAGCACCGTCATCGAGACAAGCGTGTGATAGGCCGCCGTGCCGCAGTTGCGCTGTGCGCCAATGCGGTCAAGCGCCTCACTGAAGGCACGCGAGTCAAGGTCGCCGGCTCCGCGGGTGATGAGCTCCGCCAACAGCGTCGACTCGCCCTCACCGGCAGCGCCATCAGGGTCACCTGCGCTCCCCACCGGCAGCCACCACGAGATGCCAACGCTGCGCACGGCGCTGTTGCGTTCGAAGGCGACTCGCAATCCGCACGCGAGTGTGTGCATGCCAAGGTCGGCGGAGGAGGGCCGCGGGAACGCAGCGGCGACGGCGGATCCGGGACCGGATGCTGGCAGGGTCATGGTCTGGTGCCTCTTGGGTCGGTCACTTTGGGTCGGTCAGGAGTTCGGTGAGCCAGTGGTCCACGGTATGCACCCCAGGAGGCCGACCCACCATCCATGCCGCCAACCGAAGCGCGCCGAGCGCGAAGAGGTCACGGCTCACGGCATGATGGGTGATGCCGAGGGTCTCGCCGGGTCCATGCGCACGCACCTCGTGGTCGCCAATGACCTCGCCCTGGCGGATCGACGAGATCCGAGACCGGTCAAAGGGAGCCGATACGGCATCGCCGTGTCGTGCGAGACCGCGGTCAATCGCATCGGCCAGGGCAAGTGCGGTGCCGGAGGGCGCATCCCGCTTGTGCACATGATGCGTCTCGACGATCTCCATCGCAAACTCAGGGCCCGCAGCCCGGTGCAGCATGCGGGTCATGTCCTCGACGAGCCTGCGGGCGACCGCCATCCCAAGGCCCATGTTGGCCGCGTGGAGCACCGCAATCTCCCGCGAAGCGTCGCCAAGGAGTGCTCGAGTGCCGTCCGTAAGTCCAGTTGTGCCCGAGACAAGCGGCACTCGGCGAAGGCGCGCCAAGGCAATGGCCTCACGCGCGCCAGCGTCGGACGAAAAGTCGACCACCACGTCGCACTCCGCCGCCAGATCGCTCTCCATAGTCGCACTTCGGCGGCATGCGATGGTGCAGTCGCGCGAGCCATCTGCGCACAGGGACTCGATACGAGATCCCATCCGACCGCGTGCGCCATTGAGGAGAATCCTGATCATGAACGTGCCATCGCGATGCCGTGAGAGGAGAGCTCGACCGTGTCGCGACACTCCGTCAGCAGCCCTCGACTTCAAATTTTTTGGGAGGGACTTGACACAATACGCTCCAAGCGGTTCTCATTCCCTCAAGTCCCGTTCCTTCGCCCGTCGATAACTTCGACATGGCAATGAGAGGCAGCCTAGTTACGCGGGAAGCCTCTCACTCCGACACGGAAGCGTAACTCGAAAGGGAGCCACACAATGGCCAAGAAGAAGAAGAAGGCTGCGAAGAAGGCTGCGAAGAAGACCGCGAAGAAGAGCCGCTGAGGCTCTCTCGCTCGCAAGCAATCACGACGGAAGCCGGCTTGAGGCCGGCTTCCGTCGCTTTTGGACATTGCGTGCGTGGTTATGATTCCGCCGACCCATGCCCCACATCATTGCTGAACCTTGCATTGGCGTGAAGGACGCCTCGTGCGTCGAAGTGTGCCCCGTCGATTGCATCCACCCGACCAAGGGTGAGGCTGATCACGCGCAGGCCACCCAGCTCTACATCGACCCCGACACCTGCATCGACTGCGGCCTCTGCGTCGATGAATGCCCCGTCCAGGCCATCTTCCCGAAGGATGACCTGCCGGCGGAGTGGTCCAAGTACATCCAGATCAACGCGGATCACTTCAAGAAGAAGTGACCTGCGGGCCCGTTCCGGCGGCCCTCACTCCTCCTTGGGGGCGAGCTTGTGGACCCCGGCGGGAGCGTCGGGCTTCTCTGTCCAGTCCTTGGCGCGCGAGCCCAAGTTGAGCTCGCTCGGCATGGTCTTGCGATAGCCCAGCTTCCGGATCACCTCCAGAACATCCGTCCAGGCGGGGAACGCCTTCTGGTTCACCCGCTTGAAGGCTTCGATTGCCATCAGGAACAGAAACTGCTCCTGGTTCATCTCGCCTTCCTCGGCGCTTCGGATGAAGTCCGTCAGTCGGCGGCCCGGTCCGCGGCGTCGCTCGAGGTTGGTCGGTGAGGCCTCACTCAGGGCACGGCGATCCAGACCCGATCGCCGGTCCACGACGCCGCCGTGGCCTAGGGGTGGAGTGCCTTCGTTGGGTTGGTTGCCAGTCATCGCGTGCTCCTGAGTTGGTCTGTGCCCGAAAGGGCGCTACCGCCTCTACTGTAGTCTTCGCCGCGTGGCAGATGTGAGCGATGACGAGGGCCTGAACTGGGTCGCTGCCCTCATGGGGTGGCTTGTGCCTGGCCTTGGGCACATGTGGATCGGTCATGTGCAGCGTGGGATCTTTGCCATGGTGGGCATCCTTGGCCTCTTCCTTGGGGGTGTCCTGCTCGGCGGCGTTGGGGTGGTGGACCGGAAGGACAACGGGCTTTGGTTCATGGCCCAGGCGGGCGCCGGGCCCGTGGCGTTCGCCGCAGACTGGGTCAGTACGGCATGGGTCAAGAGCGGATCGGTGGGCGAGATGCTTGAGGCGCCCATGCCGATGATGCCCCGCTCCACAGGAAGCAAGGTCAGCTCGCTGCGCAGCGTGACCAGCGTGCACGAGATCGCCATCCTCTACTGCTCGATGTCGGGGCTGATGAACATTGTGGTGCTGCTCGATGCGCTCGTGCGCCCGAGATACCAGCCCCCCATCGCACGCCCTGCACCGGTGACCGCGTGACCGGACTGCCCCTCATCGCATGGATCCCGTTCCTTGAGCCGATTCGCGGCATCGGGAACGCCTGGTGGCTGCTGGCGGTGCCGCTCATCGCAGGCATTTCCGTGGCATACAAGGCTGTACGCGCACCGCACCTGGAACGATTCTGGGGCCAGGTCGCATGGTTCAGCGTGCGCATCACGCTGATCATGATTGCGCTGGCGGTTGGGCTGTTCGTGCTGGTGCGGGTGATCTTGCCTTCGCTGCCAGTGTGAGCGCCATCCACCAAGGAAGCGCCAGCGCGAGTGCGCTCGCGATGAGCGACGGCCAATCGAGCGCGACCGTGGGTTCGGGGGTGCGGCTGACCGCGCGGCGGACTGCATCCGCGAGATTGCCTGACTCCACACGATTGTCGCGAGGATCGCCGGGAAAGTCATCGCGCGCGCGACGAACCCATGTGAGTTCGATGAATGGCCACGGCCAGCCCGCAGAGAGCATGCCGATGACCTCATCTCCCATCGGCCAGCCTGCATTCCTGGCCGCACGCACCGCGTCTGCAGCGTCAATCGGCACCTCGTTCACCAGCGCTGCCTCGCGGCAGATGCTGACCCATGCAAGGCCGGGCATGTGCGCGCGGCCGACGACGAAGAGCGCACCACCGCTACTGGCGATGTCGCGACGCTCGGTCGTCGGGTCAAGGTCGAGTGCCACGCACGCACCTGGCACGGCGAGGCTCGTCATGATTCCGAGCACGGCAGACAGGGCAACCGCGCCCGGATTCATCGGCCTGCGGTCCGAACACCACGGCCAACGGCGGTGCCGGGCTGGATTGGCGCACGACGCGCGAGACCCCGGAACGACGCACCCTCTCCGGTCGGGGCTGGGGATCCTGCAGCGCGGGCATCTCGTGATCGCCTGGAGCTGGAGCGACGAGCCTTCCCATCGCCTTCTCCGCGCTCCCTGCCCTTTCCGGTTCGCGTGCCCGCGGCCTTGCCGCTGACGCCGCGTCGGCGCTGCTGGCCGCTGCTGGCGGATCCATGTCGCGCGAGCGGCGAGCCCGGTGCAGCTGATGGCGCCGCGTCACCGAGGCCACGAACGGGTAGCCGCCCCCACGGCGTGAGGTCTGGGAGTACGGCGCTCGCGATCTCGCCGGGCACAAGCCCACGCACGCGGTTCCATGCCTCGCGCTCATCCTCGCCCACGAACGTGTGGCTCTCTGCGGCGCCGCCGCCATGCCCCGCGCGCCCGACGCGGTGCACGAAGTCCTCGGGCATCAGCGGCACGTCGTAGTTGATGACCGTCTTGATGCGTGGCACGTGCAGACCGCGTGCAGCGACATCGGTGGCCACAAGCACCTCGGCGTCACCGTCGGCGAACGACTTGAGCGCAAGGTCTCGCTGGCGCTGCGAGCGGTCGCCGTGCAGCATGGCCACCGAGATGCCGTGACGTCGCAGCGCCTCAGCGACCCAGCCCACGCGGCGCCGCGTACGCGCGTACACGGCAACGCCGCGCTTGTGCCGACCCTTCACGAGCGCCAGCAGCAGAGCGACCTTGTCTGCATCCTTCACGACGTAGCGGCTGTGTCGATCGCTTGCCGGCGCGTTGCGCTTGCCGACGCCAACCTCCACCTGGTCGCGCATGAGTCCGGTCACGAGGGTGGCGATGCGGTCGGGCAGCGTGGCGCTCGCGCAGATGACGCGGCGGCCTTCGGGCACAAGCGCCATGATGTCCTGGACCTGCGGGAGGAATCCCATGTCGACCATGCGGTCCGCCTCGTCGACCACCACATGACGCACATGGGCGAATGTGATCGCACCCTCGTCGAGCAGCTCGCGGAGCCGGCCTGGCGTGCCGACGACCACATCGACACCGGCCATCACCGCCGCGCGCTGCGGCTCGATCGGGCTCTTGCCGTACACCGCGGCCGTACGCAGCACGGTGCCCCGGATCACATCGCCGATGTCGCGCGCCACCTGCTGCGCGAGCTCGCGCGTGGGGCTCAGGACGATTGCGCGGAGCCGGGTGGCAGGATCGACGCGGCGCGGCGCGGCGTCGGCAGCCGAACGCCGCGACCCCTTCCGGGCACGCTTCACCCGCGGCCGGTCTGCGAGCAGGTCCGCCAGCACCGGGAGCGCAAACGCCAGCGTCTTGCCTGAGCCGGTCGGCGCGAGCATGAGCACGTCACTGCCCGCGAGTGCGGCAGGAATCGCCTCCGACTGCACATCGGTGGGTTCGGTGAAGCGGCACGCCTCCAACGTGCGCACGAGCAGGTCCGGCAGTCCGACGGCGGCGAATCGCGAGTCACTCACGCCGTGAGGGTACTGCGCCATACCATCGGGCCGTGCTTTGGGCGATCCTGATTGCTGGGCTTGTCCTCGTCGCGATCCCCCTGCTGTGGGTGATCGTGACCTACAACGGCCTGGTCACGGCGAGAGTGCGTGCGCAGAACGGGTTCAGCCAGATCGACGTGCAGCTCAAGCGCCGGTGCGATCTGGTGCCCAACCTCGTCGAGGCCGTGCGCGGCTACATGACGCACGAGCGGGAGACGATCGAGGGCGTGACGCGCGCGCGCGCGGCGGCCCTCTCTGCGCTGAAGACCCTTGGAGGCGACCCGAGCAACGTGGCAGCGATGCATGCGGCGGCCAACGCATCGGGCATGCTTGACTCTCTGCTCGCGCGGCTCACCGTGAGCATAGAGGCGTACCCGGAGCTGAAGGCCGGGCAGAACATGCTGGCGCTGCAGGAGGAGCTCGTGTCCACCGAGAACAGGATCGCCTTCGCGCGGCAGGCCTACAACGATGCCGTGATGCGGCTGAACACTGCGCTCAGCGTCTTCCCGTCCAACATCGTCGCGCGCATCTTCGGCTTCGCGTCGATGGCCCTCTTCGAGGCCGACGCGTCTGCGCGTGCGGTGCCGGCAGTGTCCTTCGCGGGCGGTGCGGTGCGGTGACCGTGGTGCGGCGCATCTAGCGCCACCGGGAGCGTGTCCATGGCATCCTTTTTCGAGCAGCAGGACAAGGCGCAGTCGAGAACCTGGATTCTCGGCATCTTCTTTGCGATGGGCATGATCACGCTCTTCGCGGTCGCGTGGCTCGCGACGGCCATCCTGCTCAGGGGCGACAGCAGGCTGATGCGGGACCCTGCCGTGATCGGCGGCACCCTGCTCGCGATCGGCGCGATCACTGTCCTTCCCGCGCTCTGGAAGTACGTGACGCTCGGTGGACACGGCTCGAAGGTTGCCGAGGCGCTCGGGGGCGTGCGCATCTACCCATCCACCAGCGACCCCAACGAGCGCAAGGTCATGAATGTGGTCGAGGAGATGGCGATCGCCGGCGGGATGCCGGTGCCGCCCGTCTACCTGATCCGGGATCCGTCGATCAACGCATTCGCGGCGGGCACGTCGATCCGCGATGCGGCGCTCGGCATCACGACTGGCGCGATCGAGCAGCTGAGCAGGGACGAGCTCGAGGGCGTGATGGCCCATGAGTTCAGTCACGTCTTTCACGGTGACATGCGCATCAACCTGCGCGCGGTGGCCGCGATCTTCGGCATGGTGGCCCTTGGGTACGTGGGCTACTTCCTGCTGCGCACCGCGCCTCGCGGCGGTGGCCGCAAGAACAACGGCGCGGCAGGGATCGCGCTGTTCGGTCTCGCGCTTGCGGCGATTGGCGCCATCGGCACCTTCTTCGGTCGCCTCATGCAGGCCGCCATCAGCAGGCAGCGCGAGTTCCTCGCGGATGCGACTGCCGTGCAGTACACGCGCAACCCGGCGGGCATCGCGGGCGCGCTGCGCAAGATCGAACGGCTGCACGACCCGACGCTGGCGATCCCGCAGGCCAGCCAGTTCAACCACTTCTTCTTCACCGAAGGAGTACGGACATGGCTCGCGAGCCACCCGCCGCTGAGCGAACGCATCAAGCGCATCGAGGTCATGGCCGGGGGCGTGTTGCCGGAGGCGCCAGCGAGGCCTTCGGCGCCCGGGGTGGCACGTGCAGGTCGCGGTGCACCACCCGTTCCCGCACCCCAAGTGCCGACGGGTGCCGCAGCCGCCGGCATCGCACAGGCCTTTGCCGGTATCGGCACGATCGACCGCACTCGCATCGACGCTGCGCACAATGCGCTCGAGCGGACACCCAACCTGCTGCGCGCAGCTGCCCACGACCCGATGGGTGCGCGTGCCGTGACGTACGCAGCGCTCATCGCCGATGCGGCGAGTTCGGTGGATGCGCGCATCGATGCAATCCGTGCCAGCGACCCTTCGGCCGCGGACGACTGCCAGGACATGCTGGCACTGATGCGGAGCGTGCCCAAGCGCGAGCGGCTTGCGCTGATTGAGGTCGCGTGCCCAGCCCTCGGATCGCTGCCTCTTCAGGAGTACCAGGCGTTCAGGACCATCGTCGCGAACATCATGCGCACCGATTCGCGCATCGACCTCTACGAGTGGACGATTGCGCAGATGCTCCGCAGCCGCGTGGAGGACCGCCTTCGTGCGGAGGCAACGCGGCCCAAGTCAGGCCGTGCGACACTGCAGTCCCATCAGTCGCCTGTGGGAGCGCTGCTCGGCCTTGTGGCCTGCACGACCGGCGCCGACTCGCACGCCGCGGAGCAGGCGCTGGCCGCGGGAATCTCAATGATCGGAATTCCTGCGAGACCGTTGCCGCACCCATCGCAGCGGTCGCTCGATGCCCTTTCGGCGGCGCTCGATTCCCTCGATGACCTGAGGCCGAGTGAGCGTGGGCGGCTCCTGTCGGCATGCGTCACGGTGGCCATGCATGACGGCAACGTCCGGGATGACGAGGGCTTCATCGTGCGCGCCATTGCTGAGAGGCTCGCGGTGCCATTGCCCCCGGCGATTGTCGCGTAGCGCCGCCGGCCGGCCGCTGTGGCGCCCTACACTTGCGGTGCTGTGTTTCGCCATGCGTCCACCTGCGCCCTTTCGGCTGCGCTCCTGTGCGTCGCCGCATGCGCTCCAAAGGCTGACCCAAACGATGTCGCTGCTGCGACCGCAGCTCGGGGACCGGACACCAAGGAGGCGGCTGCCGCGCTGATGCGGGGTGGACAGGTGGTGGGCTACACCGGCGAGGATGAGGTCGTTGCGGGGTATCCAGAGCCGCCGCGACCTTCAACTGATGCGGCACCGAAACCCTCGAAGGCCACAACTCCCGCGGACGACGACCGTGCCGATCCTGTGGCGCTGACTCCCGGCGAGAGTGCACCAGTGCGTCCTGCGCCAACTCGACCGCGAGCCGCGACGCGGAAATCCGCGGACGCAGGGAAGTCGTCAGTCCGTTCCGACTCGGACACCGCCTCGGGTGCAGCGGATGCGGATGGCGGCACTTCGTCTGCTGGCACCACGGCCACCAGGCGTCGACCTCGCCTGCGGCCTGTGCCGGTCGACTCGGCGGCGGCACCGCTGTTCGGACTCTGGCGTGTCGATGCCGAGCGCAGCGATCCTGCCATCGCCACCTACGAGCGGATCTGGTTCAGCCCTGATGGCCGGTGCCGCGGATGGTCGAAGGGTGCTAGCACCGATGCCACGTGGACGTGGCAGGTCAAGGAAGGTGTCATTGTCGTCGGCCTCGACTCGATGGGCAGTGAGTTCCCGAAGTTCACGTGGCTTGGCGGCACGCTCGAGCTCATCGACGCCGAAGATCGCAAGGTCGTGCTCGTGCCAGACCGACTCTTCGTGAAGCCGTCCCCTGTGCAAGGAGCGCGGTGATGTCGCAGGTGCCGAACCAGTCATCGGTCGAACGCACGGTGGCGCGGCACCCCCGCCCGCTTGGCGGCGACACGGCGCGCCAGACGGGGCCCGCCGTGGTGCCGCTCTCCGCACTTGTGCTCAACAACCAGCAGGGCGGCGTGCACCATCGTGTGCCGCAGCGCAAGCCGGACTGGCTGCGCGCGAAGGCGCCCGGCGGCGATGGATACCAGCGCCTCAAGGCGATCATCGACGAGCACCGGCTGCACACTGTCTGCCAGGAGGCATCGTGCCCGAACATGGGTGAGTGCTGGAGCCGTGGCAGCGCCACCATCATGATCCTGGGCGACACATGCACCAGGTCGTGCGGCTTCTGCAACGTGAAGACAGGAAAGCCCGCGACACTCGACACTGACGAGCCTCGGCGCGTCGCGGAGAGCCTTGCGCTCATGCAGCTGAACCACGTGGTGATCACGAGCGTCAACCGCGACGAGCTACCTGATGGCGGCGCAGCGATCTGGGCGGAGACGATCGAGCGGGTGCACCGCGCGTGCCCAGGCATGAGCGTGGAGGTCCTGGTCGGCGATTTCTGCGGGGACGCCAAGGCCATCCAGGCGGTGTGCGATGCGCGCCCCGAGATCATCAGCCACAACATGGAGACTGTGCGCCGCATGCATCCGGCGGTGCGGCCGCAGGCGAGGTACGAGCGCTCGCTCGACGTGCTGCGCCAGTTCAAGGCGAGCGGGCTCGTGACCAAGACAGGCATCATGGTGGGCATCGGCGAGCACGATGACGAGGTGCTCGAGCTGATGCAGGATGTCCAGGCCGCGAGCCGCTGCGACGTGCTCACCGTTGGCCAGTACCTGCAGCCGACGCGCAACCACCTTCCGGTGGACCGTTGGGTGCACCCGGACACCTTCGCAATGTTCAAGGCGGAGGCACTTTCGCGCGGTTTCGCGGTGTGCGAGAGCGGGCCGCTGGTGCGCAGCTCCTACCGCGCCGACGAGCAGGCGCGGCAGCTCGCGCGCCGCTGATCGATTGGCGCAGGCAAGTGCGCCTCGCAGTTTTATCGATCGATTTTCGCGCCGCATTCGGTGTGCAATCCGCTTGCGTGGCGCGTGAGTGAATCTCACTGTGTGCTCATGGACCCAGTTCCATCTGTACGAGCGGCGCTACGCCGCGCCGCAGAAGCCGCGCTCGCCGACGAACGCCGCCTCGACAGCCGCGCTCACACCGCCACGGCGGTCACTGTGCGCTGGCACCATGACCCGTCACACCCAGGGTCGCACGAGGCGCTCGACGTCAGCGGACACGGCCTGCGGCTACGGACACACGCTTCACTCCCCGAGGGCGCGACTGGCCGAGTGACCGGCGCGCTTGGGGAGGTGCGGCTCGACCGCGCATTTGTCGTGGCATGGTCACGGCCGGTGCGCACGGCAGACGGCGACATCAGCCATCACGAGGCTGGGCTCAGGTTCCTGTAGCGGAGCGCACTGGGTCTCGCCGCTCGCGTGGGCGCTGTCGATCGGCGCTCAGGCCGGCACTGCGCAACCCACAACGACTGGCTCGTACGGGTACGCCTCGAGGTGCTCGTGCAGGTCCTGCACGGTGAGCGCATCGATCAGGTCCATCTCCTCCTCAAGGGTCATGTATGTACCCCGCGTGGTGAGCACGCCTCCAAGCCGCCTCATCCGCCCAGCGGGACGCTCGCCACCAAGCGCCACTCCCGTCGCGATCTTCGCCTTGGCGCGCGCGAGGTCATCCTCGGTGATGGATGCGGAGAGCCCCGCGCATTCGCGTCGGACGATGTCCTCCGCGCGCTCGAGTGCATCCACCTCGCATGCGATCGACACGATGCACTCGCCGGAACCGTCACGGCC
>JBIKNS010000239.1:0-3409 GCA_044358545.1 Phycisphaerales bacterium
CGTTCGAGCGCGCGCTCGCGGCGTTCACCGACGCGCTCTGCGACGACCTCAACGTCGCACGCGCCATCGCCGCGCTCAACGAGGCTTGCGCTGCGCCGCCTGCAGAGCGTGACGCGGCATGCCCGCACCGCGAGCTCGCCGCGCTGCTGGCGATTGACTCGGTGCTCGGCGTGCTTGGGCGCAACCGCCCGGCGGAGCACGCGCCCTCTGCGGGCGATCCAGGTCTCGCGCAGGAGGTGGAGCGGCTCATCGCGGCACGCGCCGCTGCACGCGCCGCGAAGGACTGGGCCGAGGGCGATCGGATCCGCGACGCGCTCGCTGCGATGGGCGTCACCATCAAGGATGGTCCGCAGGGCACCACATGGTCGCGTACGGCAGGGTGATGGCGCGGCCGCCCGTCATCGGCATCACCGGAGGCATCGGCGCCGGCAAGAGCGCAGTAGCTACCGCATTCCGCTCCCTCGATTGCGTCGTCAGCGACTCCGATGCGCATGCGCGGCACGTCTTCGCCGAGCCTGATGTGCAGCAGGCGATGCGCGATCGGTGGGGTGGTCGCGCATGCGCGGGCGGAGACCCACGCGCGCCCATCGACCGCGCATCCGTCGGCCACATCGTCTTCGCCGAGCCCTCGGAGAGGGTCTGGCTCGAATCGCTCATCCATCCGCGCATCCACGCGCGGCGCGAGGCCGAGTTCGCCCAGGCGCCGGCCGGCACCCCCGCGCTCGTGATCGACGCGCCGCTGCTCCTCGAATCAGGTCTCGGCGGTGCCTGCGACGCCATTGTGTTTGTGGAGGCGCCGGAGGCCCTGCGGCTCGAGCGGGTACGACGCAATCGGGGGTGGTCGGAGGCGGACTGGAGGCGCCGGGAAAGTGCGCAGTGGCCACTTGACCGGAAGCGGGAAGCGGCAGATCATGTAGTGCGCAACGACGGTGATCCGGAATCGTTGCGGGCGCAAGTGCGCCTGGTACTCGACCAAGTCATTGCGGCAGGCCGGGCGGGGTAGAACCCCGTCGATCTGGCTCGCCGCATCCGGATCAGAAGGTTCCCATCTCATGAGCAAGGGTCGTCGTCGTCGCCGCCGTGGCGGATCAAGTGGAGGATTTCATGCGGGCATCGCTGCCCCGCCGGTGGCCGTGATGCCAGGCACCGTGCCGAGCGACGAGCAGCTCGAGGCCGAGGCCGCGCAGCTCGAGGCCGAGCTGCAGGAGCGCTGGGACGAGGCCAAGAAGGACGAGCTCGACCTTGGCGCGCTGCAGCACATGACCGGCGCGGAACTCGCGAAGGTCGCCAAGGAGCACGACATCCCGGATCCCGCAGGCATGCCCAAGCAGCGGCTCGTCTTCGAGATCCTCAAGGCGCGCGCGGCGCAGCACGGCCTGATGATGGCCGAGGGCACGCTCGAGCTCATGCCCGATGGCTACGGCTTCCTGCGTAGCGCCGAGTACAGCTACCTCCCGTGCGATGACGACGTCTACGTCTCGCCCTCTCAGGTGCGCCGTTTCGGGCTGCGCCGGGGGCAGGTGGTGCGCGGGCTCATCCGCCCCCCAAAGGAGGCGGAGACGTACTTCGCGCTGCTGCGCGTCGACAGCGTCAACGGCCGCGACCCTGCAGTGCTGCACGACCTCCCGTCGTTCGAGAACCTCACTCCGCTGCACCCCAACCACCGCATCCAGCTCGAGATCGTCGGGCAGCCCCAGCGCATCGAGCCGCGCGTCATCGACATGGTGTCGCCGCTGGGCTTCGGCCAGCGCGCGCTCATCGTGGCGCCGCCGCGCACCGGCAAGACGGTCATCCTGCAGCAGCTCGCAAACTCGATCGCGACGAACCACCCGGATGTGCACATCATCGTGCTGCTCGTCGACGAGCGGCCCGAGGAGGTCACCGACTTCAAGCGCAACACGCACGGCAACACCGAGGTGGTGGCAAGCACCTTCGACGAGGAGGCCACGCGCCACATCCAGGTCGCGGAGATCGTGATGGAGAAGGCTCGGCGCGCCGTCGAGTTCGGCGACCATGTCGTGATCCTGCTCGACTCGATCACGCGCCTCGCGCGCGGCTACAACAACGCGATGCCCAACTCGGGCAAGATCGGCTCGGGCGGCGTCGACAACGCGGCGCTCATCAAGCCCAAGAAGTTCTTCGGTAGCGCACGCAACATCGAGGGAGGCGGCTCGCTGACGATCATCGGCACCGCGCTCGTCGACACCGGCAGCCGCGCCGACGAGGTCATCTTCGAGGAGTTCAAGGGCACCGGCAACGCCGAGCTTCATCTCGACCGCAAGCTCGTCGAGAAGCGCACCTTCCCCGCGATCAACATCGCGGCCAGCGGCACGCGCCGCGAGGAGCTGCTGCTCGACCCGAAGGAGCACGAGCTCATCGTGCGCCTTCGCAAGGTGGTGTCCGACATGAACGTCGTCGAGGCAATGGAGCTCCTGCGCAGCAGGCTCACGAAGACGAAGTCCAATGCCGAGTTCCTCATGACGATGAGCATGGGCTGACGCGATGCATCACGACCCGACCACCGATGCGCGCGTCGCGGGGACACGGCGGCGGCGCCAGCCGCGACGCGCAGGCCTCACCATCGTCGAGATCATCACGGTGGTCGGCATCATCGCAGTGCTTGTGGCGATTCTGGTGCCGGCGCTCTCTGCCGCGCGCGGGAACGCCGCATGGGCCACGAGCCAGTCGAACTTGCGCCAGGCGTGGACGCTGATCCAGGGCTACATCAGCGACAACCGCGAGACGCTCGTGCCGAGCCAGTTCGACTACTCGGGTGCTCGAGTCAAGGGCGCCGTTCGTGCGCCAGGACCGGGCGCCGACGACTTCCCGCCCGTCGGTCTTCCCAACCGCGGCTCCTGGGCCGACATCGTGTGGACAACCGCCAACCTGGGCCCGCTGAAGTTGCCGACCCCGATCGAGCCCGGCTCGACCTACGACTACCGGTCGGATTCCCCGGACCGCTTCGCCTACGGCGTAGGCGGCTCCGGTGACGTGAAGAACGTGCTTCGCAGCGCGGTGCCCATGAAGCGCCCGTTCGGGATGGAACTGCCCGCCAACACGAGTGGCCTTGAGGCCACGCCCTTCGGCGTAGGCGCGGGTGAGATCGAGCTCAACCAGCCTGGTTACTTTGCGATGAACGACTTCTTCGACTCGCGTGCCGGGCGCTGGTGGACGCCCACCCAGATTCGACTGCCCTCGGAGTCGGTCTACGTCGTGGACAGCCGGGCCGGCGAAACGATCGCGCCGACGGCTGATGCGTGGAGAGGCAACGACAACACCCGCTGCCAGGTCGACTTCCGCTATCCGGGCTCCACGTGCATCATGCTCTTTGTGGACGGGCACGTGGACACGCAGGCGAAGTGGAAGACGATTGAGGAGCTGCAGGGGCCATTCTTCACGGGCAACCCCC
>JBIKNS010000240.1:0-3408 GCA_044358545.1 Phycisphaerales bacterium
CCGGCAGGAGGGCTGCGGCGCGAGCGATTCCGGCAGTGAGGCATGCGCAGGTGTCGCGGTGCCGCAGTCGCTGGAGGTGATCGTGTACCCATGCGACGCTGCAGCATGGGGCCGACTCTGCGCGCTGGTCACCGATGGCCGCATGCGTACGGATGGCAATGCCATGTGCGCGCCGCCGTTCGACCTGCCGCCGCGCGCCAGCACCAACGTGCCGGACGCTACTCCCGCCGAACGGGCAGCCGCACGCCTTGGCCGCGGCGGGTGGTTCCTGCCCATCCACTCGCTGTGCGCATCATCGGCGGGGCTTGTCGCCATCGTGGTGCCTCCGCCGGGCGCGATGGTGATGCATCACCGCGTGCACGAGGCGCTCGCAGGGCTTCGCGAGGCCTTCGGCCGCACGCGCATCTCGCTCGCCGTGCGCCGCGTGGGCGAGCCCGAGGAGCCGCTGCGGTGCAGGCTGGTGCGCACGCTCGCGCACGCCTGCGACATCCCGGTGGTCGCCGTGGGCGGTGCGTGCTTCCACGAGCACTCGCGCAAGCGGCTGCATGACGTGCTGGTGGCGATCCGCCAGCGCTGCACCGTGGATGCCGCCGGGTTCGGGCTGCTCCCCAACGCACGGCGCCACCTTGCGCCGGTGGCGCACCTGCGCAGGCGCTTCGCCGACATGCCGGAAGCGATGGCGCGTGCGGCAGAAGTGTCGGAGATGACGGCCGGATTCAGCCTGTCGCAGCTGCGCTACCGCTACCCGTCGGAGGTCGTGCCAGGCGGCGAGTCGCCGGCGCAGCGGCTGCGTGCGCTGGTGGCCGAGGGCGCGCAGGAGCGCTGGCCCGAGGGCACGCCCTCGCATGTGCAGCGCACCATCGACCACGAGCTTGCCATCATCGCCGACCTCGCCTACGAGCCCTACTTCCTGACGGTGCACGACATCGTGCGCTTCGCGCGCGGGCGCGGCATCCTCTGCCAGGGGCGCGGCGCGGCCGCCAACAGCGCCGTCTGCTACTGCCTGGGCATCACGGCGGTCGACCCCGCGCGCATCGACACGCTCTTCGAGCGCTTCGTCAGCCGCGAGCGCGACGAGCCGCCTGACATCGACGTCGACTTCGAGCACGAGCGCCGCGAGGAGGTGATCCAGTACATCTACGCCAGGTACGGCCGCCGCCGTGCGGCGATCTGCGCGGAGGTGGTGTGCTGGCGAGGCCGCCTTGCGCTGCGCGAGGTGGCGGGTGCGCTCGGCATGCCGCGAGAGCTTGCCGGCCGCATCGCATCGACGGTGTCGTGGTGGCATGGCGGTGCGCCTGACGTGCAGGAGGTGCGCGGGATCGGGCTTGATCCCGCTGACCCGCAGGTGCGCGAACTCTTCGCGCTCGCCGGCACGCTGTGCGGGTTCCCGCGGCACCTATCGCAGCATGTGGGCGGCTTCATCATCACGGAAGGCCCGCTGACGGACATGGTGCCTGTGCGCGACGCATCGATGGATGGCCGCACGATCATCGAGTGGGACAAGGATGATGTCGATGCGATGGGCATGATGAAGGTCGATGTGCTGGCGCTAGGCATGCTCACGGCCGTGCGCAAGGCGATCGGCCTCGTGAATGCCACGACCGCACGAGACGCGGATCCTGCACGAGACGCGGCTTCGGCATGCGATGCATCGCTGCCTGCAGCGATGCCGCCCCTCACGTTCCGCACCATTCCCGCTGAGGATCCGGCCGCGTACGACATGGCATGCCGCGCCGACACCGTCGGCGTGTTCCAGATCGAGAGCCGTGCGCAGATGTCGATGCTGCCGCGGCTGAGGCCGCGCTGCTTCTACGACCTGGTGATCGAGGTCGCGATCGTGCGTCCCGGGCCGATCCAGGGCGACATGGTGCACCCGTACCTGCGCCGGCGCGCAGGCGAGCCTGTGCCCGAGTGGCCAAGCGACGCAGTGCGCCGCATCCTCGAGCGCACGCTCGGTGTGCCGCTCTTCCAGGAGCAGGCGATGGCGCTCGCGGTGGCGGCCGCAGGGTTCACCCCCGGCGAGGCGGACGCGCTGAGGCGCGCGATCGCGGCATGGAAGCGCTCCGGAAACCAGATCGCCGCCTTCGGCGAGAGGCTCGAGCGGGGGATGGTCGAGCGCGGCTACACGCGCGCCTTCGCGCAGCAGGTGTTCACGCAGATCCAAGGGTTCTCCGGCTACGGATTCCCCGAGAGCCACGCGGCAAGCTTCGCGCACATCGTCTACGCGTCGCTCTGGCTCAAGCGCCACCATCCCGCGGCGTTCTGCGCGGCGCTCCTCAACAGCCAGCCGATGGGCTTCTATGCGCCAGCGCAGCTCGTGCAGGATGCGCAGCGCCACGGCGTGGAGGTGCATCCTGCCTGCATCAGCGCAAGCGGATGGGACTGCACGCTGGAGCCAGCCGCTGGCGGCCCCGCCATACGCCTTGGCCTTCGCATGGTGCGCGGGCTGCAGCGCGCCGATGCGGATGCGATTGTCGAGGCACGCAGCGCAGGCGAGCCATTCGCCGATGTGGCTGACCTCCACTGGCGCAGCGGACTCCGGCCCGGCGCCCTGCGCAAGCTCGCGGCAGCAGATGCCTTCGCGGGATGCGGCATCGACCGGCAGCAGGCTCTCTGGCAGGTGAAGGCGCTGCGCGGCGGCGCCGCGGATGCGCCGCTCTTCCTGCAGCAGGACCAGGCTCCGCAGCTGCGTCGCCACACGGACGGCCAGCAGGGCCCTGCGCCATTGCCCGCACTCGCCGCGCGCGACCATGTGCGCAGCGACTACTGGACCACCGGACTCTCGCTGCGCGCGCACCCGCTGTCGTTTGCGCGTCCTGCGCTTGCCTCGGGCGGCGTGCTGCCGTGCAGCGCGCTTGCCGACGATGTGGCGCTGCCTCACGGAAGCCGCACCGCCGTCGCAGGCCTTGTGCTCGTGCGTCAGCGCCCGCCGACCGCCAAGGGCATCATGTTCATGACCGTCGAGGACGAGACAGGGCCTGCCAACCTCATCCTGCGTCCGCAGGTCTACGAGGCGCAGCGGATGGTGGCGCGCCATGCGCCTGCGATCGTCGCGCACGGCACCGTCGAGCGGCGCCACGGCGTGACGCACCTTGTCGTGCGCAGGATCGAGCGGCTGCGCGAGAGCGCATTCGCGCGTGCGGTGGAGAGCGCCTGATGCTCGGGCGCTACGGCCGCCCGGGACCGAGGCTCGTCCCCTGAAGCACGATCCATGCGCGGTTCATGGGGTCCTGCGCATGGGGCAGCACCTTCCAGCTCCAAAGGGGCGCGCGGCGGATGCTGCGAGAAGCACCGAAGGGATCTGCGCTCGAGGCGCCTTCGGGGCCGAACGAATGCGCGAATGGCGCACGCCGCTCGAGGTCGAGCTCGAACGCGAATCCGCGCCAGGGCTGACGCACGGTCGCGTTC
>JBIKNS010000241.1:0-3407 GCA_044358545.1 Phycisphaerales bacterium
GGAGGACCGCAACGCGCACTGCATGGAGCGTTGGGGATGCGCTGTGCGATGCACTGCGCCGGCCGACGCTGGAGCGGCGGTCCGCGCCCTGATGTCCGACCGTGGACGTCTCGCAGCCATGTCGGATGCCGCACGTGCGCACGCGCAGCCTCACTCGGCGCGCGATGTTGCCGCCGTGGTCCAGCGCGTGGGCGGCCTGCTCCGCGCAAGCTCGTCGCCTCACCGGGACGTAGTCGCCGCCTGACGCGCACCGCGGTCGCTGCCTTACGCGCACCGCGCTGCGCGACGTGCCGCATGACGGGCGCCACCGGGCCTGGTCATGCGCCCGCGCAACGTGCTCGCCACTGGCTCGCCTAACTTCACGCGTGTGCACCGCGCCAGTCCTGCTCATGCGAGCTCTCGCTCGCCGCTCGCGCGTGTCGCTGAGGTGCTCGGCACCTTTGCTGGACTTGGCATGACCTCCTTTGGCGGCCCGATCGCGCACCTCTCGCATTTCCGCGAGAGATGCGTGCGCCAGCGCCGGTGGATCGACGAAGCGCACTACGCCCAGCTCGTGGCCTACTGCCATGCCATGCCCGGACCCACAAGTTCGCAGGTGGGATTCCTGCTTGGGTGGATTCGCGCGGGACCCGCCGGCGCCATGGCGGCATGGTTCGCGTTCACGCTGCCGAGCGCCGTGGTCATGGTCGCGCTCGCGGTGGCGCTCTCGTCCGCCGCGGATCTCCCGACATCAGGGTGGATCGCGGGCATGAAGGCAATCGTGCCAGCCGTTGTGCTGTACGCGGTGGCCGGCATGGCGCGGACCCTGTGCCGGGGCATCGGGCGGGTCGCCATCGCGATGGCCGCTGGCGGCATCACGCTCGCGTGGAACCACCCGCTCGAGCAGCTCGTCGCGATCGTGGCCGGCGCGTTGCTCGGCGCGGCCATGGTCCGGCAGGCGGATACGGGGCGTCTTCAGGCTTCCACGCACAAGGACCCGCTGCCCGACGCGCCGCTGCATGTCACTCCGCTGCACGACGCGCCAGCCGAAGCCCGTGTCGCCCCTGTGGCGCCAAGTGCACATCCCCTACACATTGGCTGGACCGCCGCGATTGCGTGCGCTGCGCTGCTTGCGGTCGTGCTTTCCGTATCGCTCATTGCGCACAGCGACCGCATCACGCCGTACGTGCGCGCAGGGGCCCTGGTGTTCGGCGGCGGTCATGTCGTGCTCCCGCTTCTCGAGGACGATCTCGTGCCTGCCATGGTGGACCAGTCCCGGTTTCTCGCGGGATACGGCGCCGCGCAGGCAATCCCGGGGCCGCTCTTCACGGTGGCGTCCTACCTCGGCGCATCCGCGTCTGTGCGCGGAGGCGATGCCGCCGGCACCGCCGCGCTCTGGGGTGCGGCATCGATGGTCGCCATCTTCGCACCTGGCCTGCTGCTTGCGGCATGTGCGTGGCCCGTGTGGTCGTCGCTCTCGCGAGTCGCTGGCGCGATGCGCGCGCTCGCAGGAGTGCAGGCCGCGGTCACGGGGCTCCTCGCGGCGGCGCTCGTCGAGTCCGTGGTGCCCGCATCGGTGGCGCCCGCAGGCCGCGCGGACCTTTGGCTCTGCGCGATCGCCGCGCTCGCCTTCGCAGCCCTGCGCTGGGGTGCGCCCGCGTGGATCGTGACCGTGGGCGGATCGCTCCTGGGAGCCGCGATCGCCGCGCTACGCTGATTCCATGTGCTCCAGGATTCGCGGCACCTTCGCCATCCTCATCGCGCTTGGGCTTGCGTCAGCGACAGGGTGCACCACCGTCTCGGGCAGCGGCCGCTCGCAGCTGAACATGCTCTCGGCATCCGAGGAGCGCAGCCTCGGGGAGCAGGCGTATGCGCAGGAGCTCTCCGGCGCGAAGGTCGTGACCTCGGGCCCTGACTACGAGCGCGTGCAGCGCGTTTCGCGGCGCATCTTCGAGAGCGCGAACCGGAACCACGCGATCGCGCGCACGTTCCGCTGGGATGTGGTGCTGATCGACCAGCCGAAGACAGTGAATGCATGGGCGCTTCCCGGCGGCAAGTGCGCGGTCTACTCGGGGCTGCTGAGGGTCGCCGACACCGATGACATGCTCGCTGTGGTCATGGGCCACGAGTGCGCGCACGCGACATCGCGTCACTCGGGTGAGCGGATCACCCAGCAGGTGCTCGGCGAGACGCTCGCCAATACCGCGTTCGTGCTCGCGGACATGCCGCCTGCCGGGCAGCAGGCGGTGATGGCCGGGCTCGGCCTCGGCGGGCTTGCGTTCAGCCGAAGCCACGAGTCCGAAGCCGATGAGATCGGCCTCATTATCTCCGCCGATGCCGGATACGACCCGCGCGCCGCGATCACGCTCTGGCAGCGGATGGACGCCGCATCCCCAGGATCGATCGAGTTCCTCTCCACGCACCCCAAGGAGAGCACGCGCATCGCACGCCTGCAGCGCATCATGCCTGCCGCGATGCGCGTCTACGAGGCGCGGGCGGGCGCGCCTGCCTCTCGCGCCCCGTGATTGCCGATACGCACGCAGTCGCGTGCGTGCGTCGCCATCTCGTCCTGACAAATGGGCCCGGTGGGAGTCGAACCCACACGCCGGTGTCACCCGGCCGCGGATTTTAAGTCCGCTGCGTCTGCCAGTTTCGCCACAGGCCCAACGCACGCAATCTAGGCGTTGCGCCAAGTAGCCTCGACCCGCCATGAGCGACTCCTCCCCACCGCTGGCCGGCGTCACCATCGTCGATCTGGGCCGCGTGCTTGCGGCCCCGTTCTGCACGAGCGTGCTCGCGCACATGGGCGCGCGCGTGATCAAGGTGGAGCGGCCCGGCACTGGCGACGATTCGCGCGCCTACGGCCCGTTCAAGGGCGGAAGCAGCATCTACTTCGCGAGCGTCAACTGCGACAAGGAATCGATCGCGCTCGACCTGAAGCGCCCCGAGGACCGCACGATCTTCGATGCGATGCTTGACCGCGCGGATGTGCTCGTGGAGAACTTCTCGCCGGGCGTGATGGAGCGTCTGGGCTACGGGTGGGAGGCGGTGCACGCGCGCTGGCCGCACCTCATCGTCGGTGCGCTGTCGGGCTTCGGACAGAGCGGCCCGATGTCGGGCAAGCCTGCGTACGACATCATCGCCCAGGCGCTCGGCGGGCTCATGAGCCTCACGGGACATCCGGGCGGGCCGCCGACGCGCGTCGGCGCCTCGGTAGGCGACCTCGTGGCGGGCCTGTACCTCGCGCTCGGCATCTCGAACGCGCTCTACCGCCGCACGCGCACGGGCGAGGGATGCATGATCGATGTGGCGATGCTCGACTGCCAGATTGCTTTCCTCGAGGCTGCCATCGCGTCATGCAGCGCGACCGGCGCAGTGCCCGGCCCGCTCGGCACGAGGCATCCATCGATCGCGCCATTCCAGGCCTT
>JBIKNS010000242.1:0-3398 GCA_044358545.1 Phycisphaerales bacterium
GGGCCACGCCGAGAGCAGAGACCGCCAGAGTGACTCATCGTCGCTCGCTCGCAGCGCTCCCGCCAGCTTGTGCACCAGGCGCCCGCGCTGCGATCGGCGGAGAGCGGCAGGAAGCCAGGGCCCGACGGGTGCGAGTGCGCGGTCCCAAAAGTCGCCGCCCAATAGCTCGATTGCGCTGGCCACGCGCCCCCGCACGAAGGGCGGCATGCGCCGATTCAGGCGCGAGAGCGCGTGGGCACGAACGTGACGCTCATACCCGGCGAAGAACTCGTCGCCGCCGTCGCCGGAGAGGACGACGCCCACGGAGCCGCGTGCGGCGCGTGCCAGCGCCAGCGTCGGGATGGCGCTGGAATCGGCGAACGGCACGTCGAACGCAGCGATTGCGTCCTCGGCAAGCGCAGGAAGCTGCCAGTCGTGGATGCCGATCTCATGGTGCTCGGCGTCCAGCGCCGTGGCCAACTCGCGGGCACGAGGGCGCTCGTCGTAGCGGCGATCGTCAAACCCAAGCGTGAACGTCCGCAGCGGCCGCCGGCCCGAGCGCGCCATCGCGGTGGCCACGAGGGCGCTGTCGATGCCCCCGGACAGGAGTGCACCGACCGGTACGTCACTCTGAAGGCGGCGGCCAACCGCTGCATCGATCAGGTGACCAAGCTCATGGCACGCCGCATCGCGATTGGTGAATTCGCCCCCGGCTTGCGCGGCGTGAGCGGCAGCGCGCAGGTCAAACCACTGACGGTGCACCACGAGCCCGGTGCCAATGTCGAGTCCGATGGCACACCCGGGCTCCAGGGCATACACGCCGTCGAACACGCCATCCGCTCCCTGCGGGCACAGCATGCCCAGCACGTTTGCCAGCGCGAAGGGCGAGACCGTGTTGCGGAAGGTCGGGCACACCGTCAGCGCGCGCAGCTCGCTTCCGAAGACGAAGACGGGCGCGCCATGACGGTCTTCCGCCCATCCCCAGAAGCAGGGCTTCACGCCGAAGCGGTCGCGCGCGAGCCACAGGATGCCCTCACGCCGGTCCAGCGCCGCGAAGGCGAACATGCCCTGGAGCGCCGGCAGCGTGGCTTCCAGTCCGCGTGCGGCCAGGCATGCCACGAGCGTGGCCGTATCCCCGGTCGACTCGCCGATCGCCTGCCCTGCGGCCCGCAGTTCGGCCCGGAGTTCCGAGTGATTCCACAGCTCGCCGTTGTAGGCCAGCACCCATCGGCCGTCCGGCGAAGCCATCGGCTGCGCGGCGGCGGGCGTACGGTCGAGGATCGACAGCCGCCGGTGTGCGATGCCCACCCCGCGCCCCTCATCGTGGAAGTAGCCCTCGCCATCGGGCCCGCGGTGCTTCACCGCGTCTGCCATCGCCCGCAGGACGGCGCTGGGCTCCGCAAGCCGCCCGGAGCGGTCGACAAACCCGGAGAATCCACACATACCCGGATGCTAGCGAGACAGCGCCCTATCTTGCGCCCATGCCGCCGGAGCCCTCGCCCCTCGACCGCACGCAGCGTCGCGTGCTGCGTCGGATCGGCACGGTGGCGAGCGTGCTGCTGGTCGCCGGCGCGATCGTCGCCATCGCGCGCAACCAGGCGATCCTGCACTCCCTCTCGCGCGCGCTCGCATCGCCACGGTGGGATGCGCTCGCGGTGCTGGTGGCCACGGTGCTGGCGCAGCAGGTGCTGACGTCGACGGTGTTCTGGATGCTCATGCGTCGGCACGGCCCGGTGGGCTGGGGCGAGATGAACGCACTCATCGCCTCAAGCACCCTGGCCAACTACGTGCCACTCCAGGCCGGCAGCATCGGCCGGCTGGCCTATCACAAGGTGGTGCATGGCATCCCGGTGAAGGCGAGCCTAGTGGTCATTCTGGTGGCCATGGGCCTGGTGGCGGTGTCGCTCGCCGCGCTCACGGTCCTCGGCCTCTGGGTGTCGCGTGCCGGGGCACCATGGTGGTGGATGGCGACGGCACCGCTCGGGTGGGCGCCCTTGCTCGCCGGGCCGCGGACGCAGGCAGTGGGCATGTGCCTGGTCCTGCGGACCACCGAACTACTCGTGATCGCGTTGCAGTCGTGGGCGGCGTTTCGCCTCAGCGGCTGGGACATCACCCCGATGACCGCCGTCGGCGTCGCGGTGGTGGCGGGTGCAGCGAACCTCACGCCATTCGTCGGCAATGGCCTCGGTGTCCGCGAATGGGCCGTGGGACTGGCCGCACCGCTTCTCGGTGGCTACGAGACTGATGCAGGCCTCGCCGCACAGCTGACGGGCCGCGCCGTCGATGCTGTGATGGCTATCGCAATGGGCGGCCCTGCGATCGCCTGGATCGCGTCAAGAACGGTGCGGAGCGCGGCCTCGGGTACGCGAGGCTGAAGAGGTCAACTGCGTGGCACGGTCTCGGCCCAGTACACTGACGCTTGACATGTCGGGGACCCCACTCATCCTTGTGACTGGTGCCGCGGGCTTCATCGGTTTCCACGTCTGCAAGCGGCTCTTGGAGACCGGGATGCAGGTGATCGGCCACGACAACCTCAATCCGTACTACGACCCAAGGCTCAAGCGGGCCCGGCTGGAAGAGCTGTCGAGATACCCGCGGTGGCGCTTCCACAAGGGCGATCTGGAAGATTCGGCGGGAGTCATGGACTTCGTTCGGCAGGGCAACGGGGGACCGCTGGTCCATCTCGGCGCCCAGGCGGGTGTGCGTTGGTCCATCGACAACCCTCACGCCTACATCCAATCGAACCTGCTCGGCTTCGCCAACATCCTCGAGGCCGCTCGACGTTTCCGGGTTCGGCATCTCGTGTACGCAAGCTCAAGCAGCGTGTACGGCGCCAATGAGCGGATTCCGTTCGATGCGACGGACAACGTCGATCATCCCGTCAGCCTCTACGCCGCGACGAAGAAGTCAAACGAACTGATGGCGCACGCGTATGCCCAGCTCTTCGGCATCCCGTGCACCGGGCTTCGATTCTTCACGGTGTATGGACCTTGGGGGCGGCCGGACATGGCGTACTGGAAGTTCACCGAGGCCATCCTCGAGGGCAAGCCGCTGGAGGTGTTCGCCGGCGGCACGCTTGAGCGCGACTTCACCTACGTAGACGACATCGTCGAGAGCATTGCGCGCCTGATCGATTGCCCGGCCACGCCGGACCCGCTCTGGGATGGATCCTCCCCGAATCCCTCGACGAGCCGCGCTCCGTGGCGCATCTACAACATCGGCAACCACACCCCCGTTTCGGTCAACGACATGCTGTCCACGCTGGAGCGAATCTGCGGGCAGACGGCACGGCGTATCGATCGACCAAAGCCCCCGGGCGATGTCGAACGGACGTTTGCGGATGTCGAACCGTTGGTCCGAGACTTTGGTTTCCGACCGAAGACCCGCCTGGAAGACGGGTTGGCGGCATTCGTCGACTG
>JBIKNS010000061.1:0-11180 GCA_044358545.1 Phycisphaerales bacterium
TCTTCGGCAGGGGTCGGCTCGCTTCCGGCCCAAACTTTTCGTCGTCGCCCCCGCATCGGCACCGCCGGTGCGGGGGCTTTCTTTCGCTGTCTTGATGGTCTTTATTGGTCCAGCCGGAAAGGCCTCTCGCGAGGCGCCATTTTGTGCACTCGACCGCTTGGACCGCCCGATCCTCGCCGTACCCTCAAGAGACCCTTGAGACCGGTCGATGAGACCGGACGCCCGCACGGAGAGCGCATGGTGCGCGATCGCGGCAAGGGTCGGTGCCCAAGGCACCAGGGCAGGAGGTCCGGTCGATGCTCGTCATCACGCGACGCGAAGGCGAAGAGTTCATCATCTGCGCGAGCGATGACGTCAAGACTCCTCTTGGCACCATCAAGATCACATCGATCCGCGGTGACAGGGTTCGTCTTGCGCTGGAGTTCCCGGAGAACATCCGTATCTACCGCCGCGAGGTCGCAGAGCAGATCATCGCCTCAAAGGGTGATGGTGCTGCGGGCGGGGAGTCCGTGGTCGGCCGCATTCGTCCGGCCAGCGATGGGACGGCCTGAGCAACGCGGGCGCTGCCGCTGGCGCGCCAGGCTGTTCCGGTGACCCAGGCGCCAACGCGCCCTACACAGCTCGAATGTCAGTGATCGACGGGATCCGAGCCTTGAGTGCGGCGAGAATGCCGTGCTGCAGCGTCATGCCACTTGAGGGGCAGCCGATGCACGCGCCATGCAGGCGCACCTCAACGACGCCGTCTTGCACTCCCACCACCTCAACATCGCCACCATCGGCTTGGATGTCGGGGCGCAGCAGGTCGACCACCTCGCGGACTTGGGCGGTGATGCGGTCCTCGGTGTGTTGTGGCCCGTGCGCCGGCACGGCAGCAGTGTAGGTGCTCTGCAGGGACAATCGCATCGGGCAGGCACGGCCATCATGAAGGCGATGAGCGCGGCACCTACACTCGAGCGGATGCGGTCCGCACGGATGCCCCGCCACAGTGCTGTACGAGAACTCGCCGCGCTGCACCCTACGCGACACCCGAGGTGTGTGAGGTTCGCGGTGAAGATCGGGGCGTCGGCGGCGATCGCGTTTGCATCCGCGTGCACGGTGAACGCGCCGAAGGACCCGCTCAAGTCGCTTGCGAAGCCGGATCAGATCCCCGCCGTGCAGATTGCAGCCATGCAGGTGCTGGATGCGGATCCGGCGAACGACGAGTACCGGCGCGCGCTGCGGCGGATCGTGATCCAGCCAGGGTGGTCGGTTGGACTGCGACGCGAGGCATGGGACCGGCTCGCGACGGCCGACCCCGCAGGGCTCAAGGAAGCGCTCTCGCTCTCGCTGCCGAAGATGGAGGCGTTCGAGTGGCGCCGCGAGGTCTGCGAGCGGATCGCTGCCGCCGGCTGGGGCGACATGACGCCGACACTCGTGCGCGCGCTCGCGGTGCCTCTGCCGCTATGGATCCCTAAGCTCGAGGACCGGCCCGAGTATGTCGCCATCATGAAGCTGCACGGTGACCGGGTGAGCGATGTGCTGTACGACCTGTTCCTGGGCGCGGACCCCATCAAGGAGTCGAACCTGCGTGCCCGCTGCTGGGAACTGCTGATCATGACGGGTCAGCGAGAGCGCCTCGCCCAGCTTCTCGCCGATGACTCGAAGGCGACGAGCGACACGCTCGTGATCGACCTGCGTGCGTCCGCCCGTGATCTTGGCATCATGCCCTCCAACCGCGAGGAGATCCTGTGGATCCGCTCGCTCCGCACTCCGCAGTACCGCGAGTTCTGGAACGAGGCCACCACCGCGGTGGCCACGATGCCTGCGGCAACTCGCGCGACCCTCGCGCCCAAGGACGTGCCGGTGGTCGTGGCGGCGGCACGGCATCAGCCCAATCTGCTGAAAACCTCGCGCGAGGAACTTCTGCGTGACCTGTCCGCGATCCTCTCTGGACCGGACACCGCGCGCTACACCGCGAACTTCGAGGGCTATGGAACCAAGGCTGCGGAAACGATTGGCGCGCATGCCGACTCACTGTCCTGGGGCGACCTCGCCGTCATCAGCCTGCTGAGGCAGGGGCTTCAGGTGCCGCAGGTGCGTGCACACCTCTTTGACTTCGCAGACCGCGACCTTGCCGACCGCACGACCGAGTACGGCGGCATCGTGAGGCTTGACCCCCAGGGGCGGTTCGAGGTGGTCGAGTACCCGCCGCGTGTGCGCGGAAGCGATGTGCGGTTCGAGGCATCCCAGGAGATGTTCGATGCGGGATACGTGGCCCTGACGCACTTCCACTACCACGCGCAGGCCTATGAGAACCACCGCTACTGCGGTCCGCACCTTGGGGACTTCACGTACGCGGACGCCACTGGCGTCAATGGTCTGGTGATGACCTTCGTCAGCCGCGATCGCATGAACGCCGACTACTACCGCCGCGGCAGGGTTGTCGTCGACCTCGGTGTCATCGAACGACCGGAGCGATGAACTGCCCATGCACGCGCTTCCGTTCGTGAAGATGCACGGGATCGGGAATGACTACGTGTACGTTGACGGATTCGCACGTGAGGTGACGGATGCGCCTGCGCTTGCGCGTGCCGTCAGCGACCGACACCGCGGTGTGGGCAGTGACGGCCTGATTGTGGTGGCGCAGCCCGACCGTGCCGGTGCCGACGTGCGCATGCGGATGTTCAATGCCGACGGCAGTGAGGGCCAGATGTGCGGCAACGGCATCCGCTGCGTCGCAAAGTTCGCGATTGACCGCGGGCTTTCGCGCACCAACCCGCTGCGCGTGCAGACCGGGCGCGGGGTGCTCGAGGTGCGTTGGCATGCGGGCGCAGACGGTCGCGTAGGCAGCGCGACGGTCGACATGGGCGAGCCGATCCTTGAGCCGAGCCGCATACCTGTGAGCATCGATGGGGAGTGCGGCATCGCGTGGCCATGGGGCGTGGATCGGTGGCGCGAGGCATCGGTCGCGGCGGGACTGGACGCCGGACAGGCCGATCGGTGGATTGCGGACAGCGGCATCGGCGCAGCGGTGTCCTTCGTGTCGATGGGCAATCCGCATCTCGTCGCCTGGTGCAGCTGCGCCGACGCGGTGCCGCTCGAGCGCATCGGTCCCGTGATTGAGCGCATGGCGATCTTCCCCGAGCGCATCAACGTGCATGTGGCGACCGCAGCCACTCGCGGCGAGGTCCGCATGCGGACGTGGGAGCGAGGATCCGGCATCACCCAAGCGTGTGGCACCGGTGCCTGCGCGGTGTGCGTCGCTGGACAGCAGGAAGGCAGGCTCGGATCCGATGTCACTGTGCACCTCCCCGGTGGCCAGCTTCGCATCGAGTGGACGGGTGCGGGAAGCTCCGTGATGATGACGGGCCCCGCCGTGACCACGTTTGAGGGCGTGCTGGACCTTGAGGCGATCGGCATCCTGACCGGGGCGGTGCGGGTCATGGAGCATGTGGCATGAGCGGGCTCCGCGCCGGAGACATCTCCGCCTGGATGCGTGCGCGCACCACGCGGTGGGTTAGCGATCTTGAGGAGCTTGTGGGCATTCCCACAGGATGGGGCGATGTGGAGGGGCTAGAGCGCGCGCGGCGCTGGTGCATCGCGCGGGCCGAGGCGCTTGGCGCATCTGTGGAACGGGTGCAGGGCGATCCGCGACCTGACTGGTTGCGGGAGGGGCGCAATGGAGACTCGTCGCGCGACCGAGGTGACGTGGTGGTCATTCGCGGAGGCCAGGTGCGCGCCGACGCCGCTGGGCCTGCGTCTGCGGGCGCTGGCGCAAAGCCGGTCAGCAGGCATGGCTCGGGTCTGCGCGTGCTCATCGCGTGCCACATCGATACGGTGCATGACCCGCGCGGCGGCTTCCGCGAGCTTGGCCCGGATCGCGGCGGGCAGCGCTGCGGTCCCGGCGCCGTCGACATGAAGGGGGGTGTGGTGGCGGCGTTTGCGGCGCTCGAGGCGGTACATGCGCTCGGTGTGCCGCTGCAATGGACGCTCGTGCTCAACGCGGACGAGGAAGTGGGAAGCTTCGCGAGCATGCGCGCCCTGCGTGCGCTCGCGTCCCAGCATGATGTGGGACTTGTCACGGAGCCCCCGATGGCGGATGGCGCATTCGTGGTGTCGCGCCCGGGCGCTGCGCAGTTTCGCATTGACGCGGTCGGTCGGGCGGCCCATGCCGGCCGTGACTTCGTCTCAGGGATCTCCGCGGTGGGATTGCTCGCAGGGGCAATCACGAGTGCACTGGAGATCTCTGATGTGAGTTCGGGGCGCACCGTGAACATCGGTCCCCTTGAGGGCGGCGATGCGACGAACATCGTGCCCGACCGTGCCTCCGCATGGGGTGCCATGCGGTTCAGGTCGCGCGGTGACGGCGAGCAGATGGACCGGACGCTGATGGCGATCGCGCGCGGCCACGAGAGCGACGTGCCGCGCATCTGCGTGCGGATCGCGCACAACCGACCGCCCAAGGAGGCGACGCCTGAGGTGCTCGGTCTTGCGGGTCTGGCTGTCGCGTGTGCGCGCGAACTCGGCGTGGCAGTTGGGGCTGGCACGGGCAGCACTGGAGGAGTGTCCGATGCGAATGTGCTGCAGGATGCGGGGCTCCCTTGCCTTGACGGACTTGGCGTTCGGGGAGGCAACATGCACCGCACCGACGAGTACATCGTGATGGAGAGCCTTGCGGAGCGCGCGTCGCTTCTGGCCCTCCTGCTTGGGAGTCTTGCCGAGTGCTCGTCCGTACCATCCCAGATATGACTCCACAGACGCTTGAGGCGCCGGCGAGTTCCATGCAGCGAGGCTTGCCATTGCTGGCGCGCCATCCCGCGGTGCAGGCGGCGATCGACTCGATCATCGCCGAGCTTGAGCGGGCCCAGGCGGGCATCACCGGCGCTCGTCCGGCCGATCCTGTGCGGGCGGCTGAGGTCGCCGCGTGGGTCGAGCGCAACCGCGCGGTTCGGGGAAACGCGACCTTCTATCCGTACGTGGGCGACGGATTCGGCCACGGGCCGCTCGTGCAGCTCGCCGACGGGAGCGTGAAGTGGGACATGATCAATGGCATTGGCGTGCACATGTTCGGGCACAGCGACCCGCGCATGGTGCGTGCAGCGCTCGAGGCGGGCCTCTCGGACCTCTGTCAGGAGGGCAACCTCCAGTTCAACGCCGATGTGCTTGCCGTCGCCGAACTGCTCGTCGCGGAGGCGGCGCGCACGAGCGGAATCAGGCACTGCTTCATCACGAACTCGGGCTGCATGGCCAACGAGAGCGCGCTGAAGGTGTGCCAGCAGAAGACCGGCGGTGCGCCCCGCATCATCGCATTTGCCGACTGCTTCATGGGGCGCTCGACAACCATGAGCCAGATCGGCGACGGTCCGGCGTACCGGCAGGGAGTCGCGCTCAACATCCTCGTCGACTACATGCCCTTCTACGATCCCTCGCTCGGCCAGCGCTCGATCGACATGGCGGCGTGGCATCTCAGGCAGACGATTGCGCGGTACCCGAAGCAGCACTCGTGCTTCGTGGTGGAACCGGTGCAGGGCGAGGGGGGCTTCAACACCGCGCCACCCGAGTTCTTCCGCACCCTCATGGGCATCTGCCGCGATGCTGGCATCCCCGTGTGGGCCGATGAGGTTCAGAGCTTCGGCCGCACGGAGCGCATGTTCCACTTTGAGGCGCTCGGGGTGGGTGATCTCGTGGATGTGGTGACCATCGGCAAGATGAGCCAGGTGTGCGCATGCCTCATGACGCCCGAGATGAACCCCAAGCCCGGGCTGCTCTCGGGCACTTTCAGCTCGAGCGTGAGCGCGTACCACGTGGGCCTGCGTGCGCTCGAGATCATGCGCGATGGGGGCTACTACGGACCCTCGGGGCGCAATGCGATGCTGCATGCGGCATTCCGCGAGCATGCCGAGCGGCTTGTGAAGGCGAATCCGGCGTGCTTCCCGCAGGTCCTCGATTCGCATGGGCGTGCGCAGCCCTCGCTCTATGGCGGCACGGGCGGCATGATGCGGCTCACGCCATTTGGCGGCGACAAGGACCGAATCGTGAAGCTCCTGCATGCGATGTACGCCGAAGGCGTGATGGCCTTCTACTGCGGGCATGGGCCCTACCACATCCGGTTCCTTGCGCCGGTGGGCGTCATGGAGCCGCAGCACATGGGACCGGTGTTTGAGATCATCGAGCGCTCGCTCCGGAAGGTCGCCTGAATGTTCATCATCCGACAGGCCACGATCGACGACATGGGAGAGCTGCTGAAGCTCTCGCGCCTGGTGCACTCCTTCAACCTCCCGCAGGACAAGGACGCGCTTGCGGCGAAGATTGCGCGGAGCCGCCGATCATTCGCCGGTCAGGCCGCGAGCGAGCGTGAACGCGAGTTCGTGTTCGTTCTCGAGGACACCGAGTCGCGCAGCGTCATCGGCACGAGCAGCGTGTACTCGTGCATCTCTTGGCCCGGGCATCCGCATCTCTTTTTCCGGGTGCGCAAGCGCGAGCACTATTCCGATGACCTCGGGACCGGCCAGGTGCACGTGACGATCCAGCTCGACACCGACGAGTCGGGCCCGAGCGAGGTCGGTGGCCTGATACTCGCGCCTGGGTACCGGCGGCACCCAGAGCGGCTTGGATGGATGCTGTCGATGGTGCGCTTCCACTTCATGGGGCTTCACAAGCGCGACTTCAAGCAGCGCATCCTTGCCGAAATGATGGGGGCCCTCACGCCGGACAGTCGCTCGAGCCTCTGGGACTACCTCGGACGCCGCTTCATCAACCTCAGCTACACCGAGGCAGACACGTTCAACCAGAGGTCCAAGGAGTTCATCACCAGCCTCTTCCCTCGTACCGAGATCTACCTGTCCCTGCTGCCGCCTGAGGCGCGCCGCCTTGTGGGCACGGTGGGAGACGAGACGCAGCCAGCCCTACGGATGCTCGAGCGGATCGGCTTCGTGAACCGAGACCACGTCGACCCGTTCGATGGCGGGCCCTACCTCGAGGCGCAGCGCGACGAGATCCCGGTGGTGAGGAGCACCTTTGCCCGCAAGCTCGTGGCTGCACGCCCGAAGGGTCGCAGCCTTCACGCAATCGTCAGTGCCCATGGCAATCAGGGGTTCAAGGCGACACGCAGCCGGGTCATGCTCGCTGGCGACGGCGTGTGGATGCCGTCCGATGCGGTCGCTGTCCTGTCGGCGAAGGTCGGCGAGCGCATCGGCGTCACTCTGATCGATGCGCAGGGCAATGCGGTCGATCCCGCAAGCCCGGCACGGGTTGCCAAGGGTCGGAGGGGTGGAGCAGCTGCACGACCGCGACCAGCCCGTGGTTCCGCCACTCCGATGGGCGCCGCACCGGTGCGCCGCTCGGGTCGCCGTCGATGATCGGCGGCGCCGCCGTTGCCGAGGGTGGTTGCGCGCATCCCCCAGCCCACTGGATTGGTGGATCATGGGAGCCGGTGAGCGAGCCACGCGCGCAGCTTGCGGATCCCGCCCATGTGGTGCGGAGCGCAAACCCCGCCCATCCGTCCGACACGGTCTGGATCGGCCTTTGCGACCCCGATGCCGCAGACAGGGCGGTGGCAGCGGCACGTGCCGCGTTCCGCACATGGCGCGACGTTGGTTTCGAGGCCCGGCGAGATGTCTTGCTCGCCTGGCAAGCCGTGACCCAGCGCCATGTGGAGCGGATCGCGCGGTGCATCACACGAGAGATGGGCAAGACGCTCGCCGAGAGCCGGCTCGAAGCAAAGGCGCTAGGCGAAAAGGTTGCCGTCACGCTCGATCCGATTTCGCAGGCCCGAGTCCGCAGCTACGAGGTGCCGATTGCGCAGACGAGGCTCGGTGTGTGCAGTTTCCGCCCTCACGGCGTGATGGCCGTGATCGCACCGTTCAACTTCCCCGCGCATCTGGCGAATGGCCACTTCGTGCCGGCGCTGCTGGCAGGAAACACGGTGGTGCTCAAGCCCAGCGAGCGAACGCCTGCCGTCGGGCAGCTGCTGGCGGAACTCTCCGCGGAGGCCGGCTTCCCGCCGGGAGTGTTCAACGTGGTCCAGGGCGGTGCGGCAACGGCAACGCGCCTTGTGGCGCATCCGGATGTCGATGGGATCCTCTTCACGGGATCGTGGCCCGTGGGACGGCGGATACTGCAGGCCAACCTTGACCGTCCCGGAAGGATCGTCGCGCTGGAGATGGGCGGAAGCAATGCGACGGTCGTGTGCGGAGACTGCGACCTTCGGCAGGCAGTCATCGAGTGCGCGCGTGCCAGCTTTGCGACGACCGGGCAGCGGTGCACGTGCACGCGCCGCATCATCGTGCACTCATCGATTGCGGACAAGTTCATCGCGGCGCTCGGGCGGGCAGCGAGCACGCTTGTGATCGGACCGGGCGATGCCGCCGAGCCCGTGTTCATGGGACCGCTTGCGAGCGAGGCTGCTCTCCACGCAGCCATGCAGTTCCAGCGCGAGCGCGCAAAGGTGGGCGCGCGAGTCGTCCTGCAGTCTGCGCGACTCGATCGGGAGGGCTGGTTTGTGACGCCGGGCATCATGGAGGTCGGACGCTTCACGCGCGAGTCCGATCAGGAAGTGTTCGCGCCAATCGTGCAAGTGGCGATTGCGGACAGCGACGACGATCTGGTGGTCCAGGCGAACGCTACGGAGTTCGGTCTCGCGGCGAGCGTGTTCACGCAGGATCACTCGCGATGGGCGCGCATCGCACGCGAACTTCGTGCGGGCTGCATCAACTGGAACGTGGGTACGGCGGGTGCGAGTTCCAAGCTTCCCTTTGGCGGTCTTGGGCTGAGCGGCAATCACCGGCCCGCGGCGGCGTTCAGCGTCGACTACTGCGCCTATCCAGTGGCGCAACTTGAGGAGCGAGGTCGAGAGGTGGTCGTTCCGGACGGGATGCTCTGGAAGGATGCCTGGCTGGCCTGAGATGGGCCCTATGGAATCTTCCGGCTCAATCTGCGCCCTTTCGATTCGCCTTCCGATGCGGTAGGGCTACCCTGCAAGACGTGCGGCTCCAGATCGCCGCGCTTGGAACGATGTTTGCGTCCACCCGCCAAAGCCGATCGGGTCTGCTGTGTCTTCTCAGCGGAGCGCTGCTCGCGGGAGCGCAGGTCGTTGTGGTCATGCCCGCGCAGGCGGTCGGTGGCGAACAGATCCGACTCAATGAGGTGCTCTTCAACCCGCTGGGCACTGACCGCGGCCAGGAGTTCGTCGAGGTCGCCGGTCCGCCCGGAATGTCGCTCGAGGGGGTGTCGCTTGTGGTGCTGGAGGGCGATGCGACCGCGACATCCCAAGTTCAGAAGGGGCGCGTGGACAACGTGCTCGACTTGGGTCCCTACTCCTTGGGTTCCGGTGGACTGATTCTGCTTCGTGACGGCTTCGGCATCATCGATTGTGACCCGGGTCCCGATGTGGGTGGGCCGCTCTTGAGCACGCAGACCGTGCTGTTCATGTCTTCAGCGACGCAGTCCGGGTTTGGCAACACCTCCGTGGGACTGGAGAACAGTTCGTCCACTTTCCTGCTGGTGCGGGGGTTCAGCGGCGCGGTCGGGCAGGACCTCGACACGAACAATGACGGAGCGCTCGATGTACTCCCATGGACGCAGGTGCTTGATGCAGTCAGTGTGATCAACAGCAGCTCAGGTCCGATCACTCAGGCGGTGGGCTATGCGCCCGAGTTTGGTGGAGCGACGTTCTCTTCGCTCGTGACCGGGTTCGAGATACCGATGCTCGTGCGCCGTTCCGACGGATCGTGGATCACCGCGCCGATCATCGGAAGCAATCCCACGACGGGTCCGCCAACCTCCCTCGACTCAGGTCCTTACTTCTGGCAGCCGGGCAACGAGTATCCGCACGTGGGCGGAGCGCAGTACGTGATGAGCCCCGGTCAGCCGAACGGGCCGATTCCGAACGGGCAGCTTCCCTGCGGCTCCTTGCGGGTCGTCGCAGGGGAGGGCACCAACTCGCTCTGGAGCACGTGGGGCCTTCCCACCTTCGACCTCGACGGAAGCCCGGTGCAGTTCCCTTCACCGCCGGGCAGCACGGCTCGCCAGGGAGTTGGTGCGGCGGTGCGGGCATCCTTCACGGCGTCGATTGGGTGCCGATACCGATTCGACCTGTGCCTGAGCGAGATCGACGACACGGTGATGGTCGCGCTCGAAACGTGCGGCGATCCATCGACTGCATTCGCCGTCAACGACGAGTCGCCCGAGGTGTGCGGCTCCGGTTCGAGCACGTCGTCGCTGGACCTGAATCTCGGCGCCGGGCAGACCGTGGAGCTGGCCGTCGGCACCTTCATGTACGCGAACGACGTGTTCCCTGTCGAGACGGGTTCGCTCGTGCTGCGGATCAGGCGCGACTCGGACTCCGATGGCACGCTCGACGAGGATGACGCCTGTCCGCTCGAGCCCACCCTCACAGCGCCTAGGACGTATCAGATCGATGCAGATGGCGACGGCTACGGTGGCGGATCCGTCGGCTCAGTGTGCGCAACGTCGCCACCCACGGGCTACTCCGTCAATGGGGGTGACTGCAACGACGGCAGCGCATTCATTCGACCGGGCGCCGCCGAATCCTGTGCGGATGTAGGCACCGACAATGACTGCGATGGGGACACGACAGACGTGTCGAATGCTCCAACGTTCTTCCTCGATGCGGATGGCGACGGTGCTGGCGACAGCGCGATCACGATCCAGGCATGCCAGCCGCCCCCGGGGTATGTCGCTGTCGGTGGCGATGGGTGTCCGCTGAATCCCTTTGCACAAGCTCCGGTGCGCTGGCATCGCGATCTGGATAACGATCTGTTTGGCGATCCGGCGGTCTTCATCGTCAGTTGCGTACAGCCTGCGGGTCACATTCCTCAGAGCACCGACTGCGATGACACGCGGTCATCAGTCAATCCCCAGCAGCAGGAACGATGCGATCCTTTGAATCTCGATGAGGATTGTGATGGTGTAGCAGATGACTTTGACACCGACGCGATCGGACGCACACCATGGTTCCTCGACGTGGATGGCGACGGATTCGGTGCTGGATCCCCTGACCCTGCGTGCGATGCTCCCTCAAACAATCACGTTGCGGCGAGTGGAGACTGCGACGATGCGCGTGCAGCCGCGTATCCGGGTGCGCTGGAGCTGTGCGCCACTGCTGGTGTGGACAACGACTGCGACGGTGACGTGTACGAGACTGACGCTGATGCGGCAGACCGCGCCACCTGGTACTCGGA
>JBIKNS010000243.1:0-3384 GCA_044358545.1 Phycisphaerales bacterium
AGCGACCCGTAGCCCACGGAGTCCTTCACCCACATGTACTGCTGCGCGTAGCCGTGCTTGTCCTTGAAGTCGCGAAGCAACTTGCGCATCATCGTGTCATCGCTCGCCGCGCTGAACATGCCCGCGTTCCGAGGGTCCTCGCCCATGTACTCCACCCGGTCAATGTCGGCGGACTCGAGCTCGAAGACGATGATGTCGGGGCGCTTGGCCTCGAGGTCCTTGAGGATGTCCTCGTAGCACGCCGGATGGATGTCGGTGCCGAACTGCCCCTTGAATGGAACGACGTACACCGTCTTGAGCTTCTCGCCCGGTGCCGCAGGCGCTGCCTTGTCCTTCGCATCGGCGGCTGGCTTGGGCGCAGCCTTCTTGCCCTGGGCAGTCGGTGACTTCGGCGGCGACGACTTCGAGGGCGATCCCGCCGGGGTCTTTGGGGAGCCCTGCGGCTTGGTGCCAGGCGACGTGGTCCCCTGCGATGACTGCGCCACCGAATCGGCACGCATCTCAGGCGCGTCCGCGGCAACCGCAAGCGACACGAACAGTAGCACCGAAGCGCACACGCTTGCCGCGGCAGGGATCATCTGTCTAAGAACACTGGGTGACCGGGTATGGGCAGACCGCATGCCTGAAGTCTAGCCGCTACCTGGCGATTTCCCGAATCGCCGCGGAGAGCGCTTCCTCCCGGGAACCCACCTCCCCCTCGAGTTGGCGGTCGTACGCCCGTTCAAGAATCTGCTTGAAGCGAGGTCCAGCCGGCAGACCAGCGGCGATCAGGTCGTCACCCGACACCCATGGGACGGGAGCGAGCCCTCCAAGGTCGCTGCTGAGCTCGTGGACGCAGCGGCGGATCTCATCGGCGTGCATCGGATCCTCGGCGGCCCGGATCGTCAGCGCCGCCGGGAATCGGGGCCGCGCCGCCTGACGCTTGCGGGCGGCCTTGCTTGAGGCGGTCCACGAGGCTCGGATCCACTCCACGAGCGCACGCGTATCCCCCATGTCTGCCGCCTCGCGGTTGGAAAGCACCAAGGCGGCAGTCCAGTCTCCCGGCTCAGGCGGCTCGGCACGCGAGTGGCGGTCGAGACTCCATGCGGCCAGCGACTCCGCGAACGACGCGTGAGGCGCGAGCGCAGCCACGCGTGCAAGCGGCCCCTCCGAGTGGCGCTCCATCAGCGAAGGCGCATCAAGCGACCAGCATTCGACAAGCGCGAGGCCCGTCGCGCGCGTCGGGTGCGCGAGCATCTTGCGAAGCTCCTGCCCAACGCGCTCGCGGCTGACGCCTGCGAGATCGGGCGCGTAGCGGCGCGCGGCATCAGCCGTCGCAGGGTCGACCGAGAGCGAGAAGCGCGCGGCGAAGCGGGCCGCCCGGAGCGTCCGAAGCCTGTCCTCGCGAAAGCGCGCCTCGGGATCGCCGATCGCCCGGAGCCGGCGCGCGGCGATGTCGGCCCGGCCGTCGACGTAGTCGATGACCTCACCCGTTGCAGGATCCTCGAACAGTCCGTTGATGGTGAAGTCACGCCGCTGCGCATCCTCGGCGGCGTCCGTGAATCGCACCTCCGTCGGCCTGCGGCCGTCGGTGTAGCCGCCCTCCGAACGGAAGGTGGCGACCTCAATCGTGCGGCCTCCCATGCGCACGAGCATGACGCCAAACGCCTCGCCAACCCCACGTGCCGACGGAAAGACGGAAACAATCTGTTCGGGCGTCGCGTCGGTCGCGACGTCATAGTCCGCGGGCTCGATCCCGAGTACCCGGTCGCGCACGCAACCGCCCGCGAAGTAGGCCGTGAATCCTGCGCCCTTGAGGGTGCTCGCGATCCGCGTCGCCGCCTCGCATGGGGAGAGGGGCTCGCGCTGGTTCACGGTTGAGAACTCCCCACCTCGCGTACGCGAGGTCCCTCGTACGGCCGGTCGCCCGGACCTGGCCGCGGCAGCCGACCCTCCGTGCGCCGGCGAAGGTCGGCCCGGCACTCGAGGCGCAGCGCATCCACCCTCCGATGCAGCTCGGCAAGGCCCGCCCGCGCGTCGCGGAACAGCGCTGCAGCCTCCGCGGCGGGAATCGGAGCGCCGAAGCGGACCGCGATGCGCCCGGGCCGCGGCAGCGACGTGCCGCGCGGGAACGCGTCGAAGGCACCCTCGATGGCTGCCGGGATGACCGGGACCTTCGCGCGCCGAACGATGAGCGAGACCCCGGCCTCGAATGGCATCATCGCGCCATCCTCGCTGCGCGAACCCTCCGGGTAGATGAGCACGATGCGGCCGTGGCGAAGCGAATCGAGTGCCTCACGGATCGCAGATGCGTCGCCGCCGTCGTCCTTGAGCGGGATCACGCCAACACTGCGCAGCCATGCGCCGCCGAGGCGGCTCCTGAAGAGGCTCGCCCGCGCGAGCGGGCGGAAGGGACGGTCGCGCAGCGCGATGCCGTGCGCCGGCGGATCGAGGAACGACTGGTGGTTCGCCACCACGATCGCGGGTCCCTCGGCGGGGATGTGATGCGCTCCCTCAACGCGCAGATCCCACAGCAGCGCGTACGCGAGCTGGCACGGGAAGCGGCACGCGTCCCACCACATGGTGCGCCAGAACCCAAGCCCCGGCGCACGGCGCCGATGGTCGAAGGCGCGAATCACGGCCGTGCGGTCCCCGCGCCGCGGGCCATGGCCCCCGAGCGGGTATCCACGGGTACGCGAACCCGCACCGCACGCTCGAGCGCATCCACCACCTCGTCGAAGGACAGCTCGCTTGTGTCAACAACGACCGCGCCTTCCGGCATCACCAGCGGACCGTCCGACCTCGTGCGGTCGCGATGGTCGCGCCGTTCGATCTGGTCGCGCACGGTGGCCTCGTCCGCAACGATGCCACGGCCGCGAAGCTCCTCGCACCGGCGATGCGCACGCACCGAGGAGCGCGCATCGAGCCAGATCCGCACGTCCGCATCAGGGAAGACGACAGTGCCCTGGTCACGCCCCTCCGAGACGAGCCTCGGATGCGCCTCGCCTGCGGCACGCTGCAGCCGCACCATGTGCGCCCGCACCGATGGGTTCGCCGCCACCGCGCTCACCGCGTCGGTGACATCGGGCTGACGGATCCGCTGGGACACGTCGCGTCCGTCGAGGCGCACGATGGCAGGTCGCACGGACCAGTCGATGGTGACCGGGCACGCAGCGAGCGCGGCGCACATGTCCGCACCCGACGTGGGATCGATCCCACGCTCGATCGACAGCAGTGCGGCGGCGCGATACATCGCGCCAGTGTCGAGCATCTCGCAGCCGATGCGCTCGGCAAGCTTGGCCGACGCAGAGGACTTCCCCGTGCCGGCGGGTCCATCGATCGTGACGATGAGGCGCGTCACGCCACCTGCTCCTCGCGACCGATCGCCGCGAGGAGCTCCGACTT
>JBIKNS010000244.1:0-3376 GCA_044358545.1 Phycisphaerales bacterium
CGCGCTGCGCATCTGTGGCGGCATCTTCACGAAGATCGCTGACATCGGCGCAGACCTCATGAAGATCGTCTTCAAGCTGCCTGAGGACGACCCGAAGAACCCCGGCGTGATCGCCGACTGCACCGGAGACAACGCGGGCGACTCGGTCGGCCCCTCGGCCGACGGCTTCGAGACCTACGGCGTCACCGGCGTCGCGCTCATCGCGTTCCTCGCGTACGCGCTCGGCGGCCTCAACGACAGCATGTGCGCCACGCTCATCGTCTGGCTCTTCGCGATGCGCGCGCTCATGATCGTGACCAGCCTCGCGAGCTACTACCTCAACGAGCAGATCTCCCACGCGCGCTTCTCCGGCAAGCGTGACTTCCACGAGGAGGCCCCGCTCACCTGGCTCGTCTGGATCACCTCAATCGTCTCGATCGGCGTCACCTTCGGCGCGAGCTGGTTCCTGCTGCGTGACGTGAAGTCGATCTCGTATGCGGGCGGATCCGCAAGCGCGGCGCCTGTGGCCCTGCCGAACCTGTGGTGGGTCCTCTCGGTCATCATCTCCTGCGGCACCATCGCGGGCGCGCTGATCCCCGAGTTCACCAAGGTGTTCACGTCGACCACCTGCCGCCACGTACGCGAGGTCGTCAACGCCTCCAAGCAGGGCGGCGCGAGCCTCAACATCCTCAGCGGCTTCGTCGCAGGCAACTTCTCGGCATTCTGGAAGGGCCTCGTGATTGCGCTGCTCATGCTGATCGGCTGGAAGGTCTCGACGCACCAGGACGTGATGGCGTTCATGCCGACCGAGTACCAGTTCGCGGCGCCGATCTTCGCCTTCGGCCTCATCGCGTTCGGATTCCTCGGCATGGGTCCGGTCACGATCGCCGTCGACAGCTTCGGCCCGGTCACCGACAACGCGCAGAGCGTCTACGAGCTCTCGCGCATCGAGGAGCGCCCCGGCATCAAGGAGGAGATCAAGCGCGACTTCGGCTTCGATCCCGACTTCACCAACGCCAAGCACCAGCTCGAGAAGGCTGACGGCGCAGGCAACACCTTCAAGGCCACCGCGAAGCCCGTGCTCATCGGCACGGCGGTCGTGGGCGCCACCACCATGGTGTTCGGCATCATCCTGGCCCTGATCAAGGCCGAGGCCCCCGTGATGCCCGAGGGCAGCACCCGGGAGGCAATTCAGGCCACGCTGATGACGGCAACCCAGACCGTGATCGGCAAGCTCTCGATCGTGACCCCCGAGATCCTGCTCGGCCTGCTCATCGGCGGCGCAGTCGTCTACTGGTTCACGGGCGCCTCGACGCAGGCCGTCGTGACCGGCGCCTACCGCGCGGTGGTGTTCATCAAGAACAACATCCGCCTCGACAAGGCCGAGGCCAGCGTCGAGGACGCGAAGGAAGTCGTCCGCATCTGCACGGTCTACGCGCAGCGCGGCATGGTCAACATCTTCCTCGTGGTGTTCTGCCTCTCGCTGGCGCTCCCCTTCTTCGACCCCTTCTTCTTCATCGGCTACCTGATCGCGATTGCGTTCTTCGGCCTCTACCAGGCCATCTTCATGGCCAACGCTGGCGGCGCATGGGACAACGCGAAGAAGATCGTCGAGGTCGACATGCGCGCCAAGGGCACTGACCTGCACGCGGCAACCGTCGTGGGCGACACCGTCGGCGACCCCTTCAAGGACACGAGCTCCGTCTCGCTGAACCCGGTCATCAAGTTCACGACGCTCTTCGGCCTGCTGGCCGTCGAGATCGCGATCGCGATGAAGGACCACCCCGCGAAGGTGTGGATCGGCGGCGCGTTCTTCGCGGTTGCGCTCGTCTTCGTGTACCGGTCCTTCTACTCGATGCGCATCCCCGCGGACCAGTCGCTGGCGAAGTGACCCCGATCGTGCCGCACGCGGCGCACCGGCCTCCCGGAGGCCTTCAACTCACGTGAACCCTTCGAGGCCCGCCGATTCCGGCGGGCCTCTTTCCTATACTTCGGCACTCGATGAGCGTGACTGCCCTGCTGACTGCGATTCCCGGGGCGACGCTGCTCGCCTTGACCCAGCAGGTTGATGCGGAGACTGGCGGTGCGCTGCGGGAGGCCGGCCAGTGGCTTGTGCAGCACGGGGCGATGGCGATCTTTGTGGCGTTCATCCTGTGCGGCATAGGGCTGCACCTCAGCGAGGACTTCATTCTCATTCCCGCGGGCATCGCAGTCGTAGGTGCAGGCGGCGCCGCTGCCGGCGAGGTGAACTGGACTCTGTTCACAGAGTTCGCCATTGCCGCGTGGGCGGGAATCGTGCTCGGCGACATCGGATGGGTATGGATCTGCCGCCACTTCGGCACACGGCTGATGGGGTCGCGAAGAGTGCGTAGGTTCATCGGTCCGCGCACGCTGTGCGAGGTGAAGCATCAGATGGATGTTCGTGGCGCGTGGGCGCTGCTCGCGGCACGCTTCATCCCGGGTGCACGCACACCGATGATCACCGTGAGCGGGCTCATGCACCTCGCATGGTGGAAGATCCTTCTTGTGGAGATGGGCGGAGTCGTGATCACTGCACCTGCGCAGATGCTGATCGGCGTGGGCGTGGCGAAGGTGGGCTCGCAGTTCGAGAGCGCGGCGCACCGCTGGATGCTCTACATCGGCGCGACACTGGCGGTGATCGTGCTGATGTTCGTGATCCACATGGTCATCTCGCGGCGTGCCGCGAAGCACCGGCCGCCGCGCGCCCCCGTAAGCTGGTTGCACGGGTTCACGATCGCCCGCCAGTTCGAGCGGGCTGCGCAGCCGGCGGTCCCCGCGGGCGTGGCGAGGTAGTCGCAACAGCGTGGCGTTCCTCCTGATTTTTGGGCCTCCGCCCCAAAGATCGGCTTGCCGTCAGCTACCGTGATCGCAGATTGAAGGACATGGACATGACTGGGGATCAGCTCCGTGCTGCGCTGCGGGCATCGCCGTTTCGGCCGTTCCGACTGCACCTTGCCGACCAGCGCAAGGTGGACGTGCCGCACCCCGAGTTCGCGCTTCTGTTTCCGGGCGGGCGGCATCTCATCGTGGCGACCCCGGGGCGCGATCTGGCCTACGAGAGCATCGATGTCGCCCTGATCGTGTCGCTGACCCCCACGGATGATGCGGCGGCCGACACCCGTGCGGCGTAACTGCCCCCGTGGGGCGCGACCTACATCCAAGCAGCGCGACGGATACCCCTAGCGGCGTAGGCGCATCCTTCGGCAGCCGGCGAGCGACCCGCCGCCGGTGGTACACTCTCGCGCCCGCGCAGCAATGCGCGTCACAAGTTGATCGGGGCGGATACTCAAGTGGCCAACGAGGGCAGACTGTAAATCTGCTGGCATACGCCTACGGGGGTTCGAATCCCTCTCCGCCCACTGGATGATTGAGCACA
>JBIKNS010000246.1:0-3372 GCA_044358545.1 Phycisphaerales bacterium
CGATGCGCGCGTGAGTATCGCGCAGGTCGATCTCGTGCACGACGAGCTGCCGCTTGCACCATCATCAGCCGACGCGTCATGGTGCAGGTGGGTCGCGATGTTCCTGCCCGCGCAGGGCCCGGAGCATCTCGTGCGCCAGCTCAGTCGCGCCATCCGCCCGGGCGGCGTAGCAGTGTTCCAGGAGTACGTGCACTACCAGACCTACGGGCTCGTGCCCTTCGATGCCGACATCCACTCGTTCCACGAGAAGGTGATGCGCAGCTTCGCGTCTGGAGGCGGCGAGGCGAACATCGCGGGCCGCCTGCTGCGCGCGCTCGCCGACTCAGGATTCTCGATCGAGCACGCACGCACGATCGTGCATGCCGCGCGCCCCCAGGACCCGTTCTGGCAGTGGCCCTCGAGCTTCCTCCGCATCTACGCGCCGCGGCTGGTGGAGCAGGGGCTCGGGGACGAGCAGTGGATGTCGCGCGCGCTCGCCGCACTTGAGCGCGCCGAGCGCGATCCTGCGTCAGTGTTTGTCACGCCGATGGTGATGGAGATCGCCGCGCGTCGCCACGGGCAATGATCGAGCGCGCGATGCGCTGTCCAACCCATGCTGCAGCGGCCACGCCGGCGAGATTGAGGGCTGCGAACCACGCGGGGTGCCGGATCAGCATCAGGTTGAGCGCACTCGCGCCCACGAAGAGGACTCCGGCGATCCACGCCATCGTCCGCGGCTTGCCCGATACGAGGCCCGCGAGCATGGTGCCGAGCGCCACCATCACGATGTAGTTGGCGAGCAGCGCGAGAAAGTGCGTGCTGTGCGCACGCTCGAGCGCCTGTGCAATCTGCTCCAAGGTTGGGTTCTGCGGCACATCGAGCGGCATCAGCCGCGCCAGCAGCACCTGGCCGAGATTGATCAGCATGCCGGTGCCGAGCACCGCAATCAGGAGGCCTCCGATGATCCGGAAGATTGCCATGCGCGGCCTACGAAGTTCCGGTCAGCCGATCCGGTCGATGCCGCCCATGTGCGGGCGCAGAACCTCGGGGATGCGCACCGATCCGTCCGCCTGCTGGTGGATCTCGAGCAGCGGGATCAGGATGCGCGGGCTCGCGAGCACCGTGTTGTTGAGCGCGAACGCGTGGCGGATCTTGCCCTCGCCATCGCGGTAGCGCAGGTTGAGCCGGCGGCACTGGTAGTCCGCGAGCCGGCTCGCCGAGTGCGTCTCGCCATACGCGCCCACGGGCTTGCCGTCGGGTCCATCGTCGCCGCGGCCGGGCATCCAGCACTCGACATCGATCATGTCCTCGTTCTTCACGCCGAGGTCGCCAGTGCAGCACTGCAGCAGGCGGTAGGGCAGCTCGAAGCGCTGCAGGATCGTCTCGACGAATCCGATCATCCTGCGGTGCCAGTCGCGGCTCTGCGCGTCATCCGCCTCGCACACGACCACCTGCTCGACCTTGTCGAACTGGTGGATGCGGTAGAGGCCCGCAGTGTCCTTGCCTGCGGCACCGGCCTCGCGGCGGAAGCAGGTCGACACTGTCGTGTACCGCAGCGGCAGCGCATCAAGCGGAAGGATCTCGTCGGCGTGAAGCCCCATGAGTCCGACCTCGCCAGTGCCGGTGAGGAATAGGTCATGCCCTGAACCGCGCGCGCTTTCCGCGATGTGGTACGCCTGCTCGCGGCCCGCGGGGAAGAACCCGGTGCCCACCATGCACTCTTCCTTGACGATCACGGGAACGCCGGTGGCAGAGAAGCCATTCTCCTGCGTCATGAAGTCGAAGGCGTAGCGCAGCACCGCCTGGTGCAGCCGCATGCCCATGCCCGTGAGCACGTAGTGGCGCGTGCCCGACATCTTCACGCCGCGCTCGAAGTCGGCAAGCTTGAGGTCGCGCACGATCTCAAGGTGCGTCTTGGGCGCGAATCCCCGCTGCGCTGCGAACGGCTTCGATGCGTCGAACGCCGATGGGTTCCACCGACGGATCTCGACGTTGTCCTCGCTGCCCGCGCCACGTGGCACATCGTGCGCAGGCGGCTGCGGCACCGTGAGCAGGATCGAGTGCCATTCGGGCTCGATGTCATTCAGTATCCGCTCGGACACCGCGATCTCGTTCTTCAGCTTGACCGGGCGCGCCTCGAGATCGGCAAGCTCAGCCTCAAGCCGCTCCCGCTCCGCGCCCTGCGCAGACTTGAGCTGGCCCTTGATCTTGCCCATCTGGGGGCCGATGTCCTTGCTGATGCGGTTCTGCTCTGCGCGCTTGGTCTCGATGTCGGCTAGCAGCTTTCGGCGCTGCTCGTCGAGCGCCGTCAGCCGGTCGAAGTCGACCGTCATCCCCTTGGCTGCGGCGCCATCGCGGAAACGCTTCGGGTCCTCTCGAAATGCCTTGATGTCGATCATGGGCGCGGCAAGGCTACCGCGCATGCCGAGAGTCGCGTCGGGTTGCGGCACACCGCCGGCCTGCGCGCGCCGCGCAAGGCTCGCGCCAGCGATCAGGCGCCGCGCTCGCGGTAGTTGGGCGGTGCGGCCCAGCGCATCTTCGAGAGCAGCGTGCCCCAGTAGCTGCCGTCGGGATTGCCCACGAGCTGCGACTTCGTCGCATAGCGCGCGATGTCGACCCGGTCGCCGGTGCGCAGCAGGATGTTCACATGGCCGTCGAGCACGAGCGTCGTCCCCTCGTTGGCGCGCACGACCTCGATCGAGATACCCATGTCGCTCGGCACCACGATGGGCCGGAACGCAAGGCTGTGCGCAGCATTGGGCGTGACCACGAACGCGTCGACATCAGGATGCACGATCGGACCGCCCGCGCTCACGTTGTATGCGGTCGATCCAGTCGGCGTGGCCACGATCAGGCCGTCGCCGGAGATGTCAGGACCCACGTCGCCGCCGAAGCGAAGCCGCGCCTCGATCATGCGGTAGGGGGGGCCCGAAGTGACGACCGCGTCGTTGACGGCAACCTCCGGCGCCACCGACGAGCCGTCCGCACGCCGCACGCTCACCTGCATCACGATGCGCCGTCGCAGCAGCGGCTCCGCCCCGAACACCATCGCCGCATGCCGCTCAAGGCTTGCAGGATCGAACTCCGCGAGGAACCCGAGCCGCCCCGAGTTCACGCCCACGATCGGTACGTTGCGGTCGATCAGGCGCCGTGCGATCGCGATGAAGGTGCCGTCGCCGCCGATCGCCACCGCGCGGCAGAAGTCGACGTCCTTCGGCAGTGGCGCATCCGCTGTAGGCATCTCGCCCACGATGCGCGCGTGCGCGGACACGATGCGGCGCACATCCGGTAGCGCCTGCGGCACTCCCGGCCGGTCGGGGCTCGCCACCAGCAGCACGTCGTTGCACGCGCGAGACTCGGCCATCACGCCACCAGCCCCTTCGTGAGCTTCAT
>JBIKNS010000245.1:0-3372 GCA_044358545.1 Phycisphaerales bacterium
GGCATGGAGCCTTGTGTGCCCGGACCAGGGCGAGCTCCTCAGCGCCATCGAGCAGCTCGCGAACGTGGAGATCCCCTCGCGGAAGTTCGAGGACTTCACCCCGGGCCAGGTGCCCGCCGATGTCGCCGCGCACCGTGAACTTGCCGAGCGCCGCAAGGCCGACAGCGAGGATTCGAAGTCGCGGGACATCGTGACCGTGACGAAGGTCGACCCAGCCGATGCATCGCGGTTTCCGGGCGGCCTCGTCCCGACTGCGCCGCCGCCGCGCAGGCTCGGCGGACGTGTGGCGACCCGCCGAAGATGAGTCCCGAACTGCACACGGGGATAGCCGCCTCGGCCTTCACCTGCTCCCACGAGGTCGCTGACGCGCTCTCGCGCGGACAGCCGGTGGTCGCGCTCGAGTCGACGATCATCACGCACGGGCTGCCGCGGTCGCCGCTCGAGATGCCTGGCGACTTCCTTGATGCGCACGCGCACTGGGACAGCGCGCTGCCGGCGAACCTCGCTGCCGCGCGCATCGCCGAGCACGCGGTGCGCGCGCATGGCGCAGTTCCTGCGACGATTGCGATGATCGACGGGCAGCTGCGCGTGGGGCTCTCGCCCGCGGAGCTCGAGGCCGTGGCGCGCGAGGCATCGCCGGCGAAGCTCTCGCTGCGCGATCTCGGCGCGGCGGCGTTCCGTCGGCGCACCGGGGGCACGACTGTGGCGGCGACGGTCGCGGTCAGCGCGCTTGCGGGAATCCGCATCTTCGCGACCGGCGGCATCGGCGGCGTGCACCGCAACTGGAACGCGCACCTTGACGTCAGCGCAGATCTCGTGGCCCTCGCGACGCACCCCGTGTGCGTCGTGAGCGCCGGCGCGAAGAGCCTTCTTGATCTTGGCGCGACGCTGGAGGTGCTGGAGGCGATGGGCGTGCCGGTGATCGGATACCGCACGAGCGCCTTCCCGAGGTTCACGTCGGCGCCCGATCCGGCGCTGCGGCTGGCCGAGCGCGTGGAGAGCGCCGCGGAGGCGGCGCGCCTGCTGGCATGCCACTGGCGCATCCGTGCCACGTGCGGAGCGCTGCTTGCACAGGCGTGCCCCGAGCGGTGGACGGTGGATGCAAGCCACGCCGAGGCCGAACTGGCCGTGGCGATGGGTGAGGCTCAAAGGCGCGGCATTCGGGGGGCCGAGGTCACCCCCTTCCTGCTCGGAACGATGGCGGCAGGCGCCGATGGGATCCGTACGGTTGCCGCAAACCTCGCCCTACTATGCGCTAACGCGGGAGTTGCGGCCGCAGTGGCGCGCGCATCGGCTTGACAGCGCTGGGGTCTGCCGTCTCTACTCGTGCCCGGTCCAGCGGCCTTCCGCCAGCAGGATCTCGAATGTCAACCATCAGTGGGATCATTGACCTCGGCGCAGGCCATGAGGGACGCGTGCGGCAGTTCAGCGATGGACCGGTCGCAGGTCCCGATGACCCTGTCATCCCGCCGCAACTCGCCCAAGGACTTCCGCTGCGCCAGGCTGCGCGCATCACGGCAGAGGCTGTCGAGCGCAAGTCCGGCAAGAGCCGCGGCGGAGGCATGGGACGCCGTTCGCGACTCTTCATCGAGCGCATCGTCGACATCGAGGGGCTGCCGCCCGACCAGTACGCGGCGCGCAAGGCCTTCGCCGACCTCACGCCGCTCGACCCGCAGCCACGCATGTCGCTCGAGTACCGCGGGTGCCCGCCCGCGTGCCGCCTCATCGACCTCTTCTGCCCGATCGGGTTCGGAACCCGAGGCCTCATCGTCGCCCCACCCAAGGCAGGCAAGACGATCCTGCTGCAGAACATCGCCTTCGGCATCAAGCACAACCACCCATCGGTGGAGCTTGTCGCGCTCCTCATCGACGAGCGCCCCGAGGAAGTGACCGACTTCAAGCGCAATGTGCCTGCGCACGTGCTCGCCTCGAGCAACGACCAGGACATCGCGCGCCACACCGAGCTCGGCATCTACGCGATCGAGCGCGCCAAGCGAATGGTCGAGGCGGGCAAGGATGTGGTGGTGCTGCTCGACTCGCTGACGCGACTTGGCCGCGCGTTCAACAACAGCCGCCGCTACGGCAGTTCAGGGCGCACGATGTCGGGCGGCCTCGATTCCCGCGCGCTTGAGGTGCCCAAGCAGCTCTTCGGCGCCGCGCGCAAGGCCGAGGAGGGCGGATCGCTGACGATCATCGCGAGCTGCCTCGTGGACACAGGCTCGCGCGCGGACCAGATCATCTTCGAGGAGTTCAAGGGCACCGGCAACATGGAGCTCATCCTCGACCGCAACATCTCCGAGAAGCGCGTGTTCCCGGCGATCAACCTCGCGGCCAGCGGTACCCGCAAGGAGCACTTGCTGATGTCCGAGCGCGAGCTCAAGACGGTGACGGCCCTGCGCCGGCGCCTCATCAGCCTGCCCCCGCATGTGCAGGTCGAGCAGCTTCTCGCCGCCCTCCAGCGGTTCCCCACAAACGAAGCGCTCGTGGGCGGCTGACGAGCGAGGCGAACGACACCGGAGCAGGGTCCTGCGGAGTCCCTCTGCTGCCCACAACGGATGGCGCGGAGGAGTGCGCATTCGGCTACTCTCCTGCGCATGTCAGGTTCGACGATCAAGGCGGGGTTCTTCGTGCTCAGCGGCATTGTGCTCGCGTCATTCGTGACCGTGGTGCTGGCCAAGACCGACTTCTTCCAGAAGCGCATCCCCTACACCATCCGCTTCTCGGTGAGCGAGGGCGTATCGGGCCTCGCGCCTGGCAGCGCCGTGAAGATCGGCGGCGTGCAGCGCGGCGCGGTAAGCGCGGTGACGCCGCAGGTCGGCGAGGACGGCGCATTCAAGGACATCTATGTGGACATCGAGATCGATGACAGCGTCAAGCTCTTCCCGGGCGCACGGGTCGTGCGAATCATGCCGCTGCTTGGGGAGAACTCCACGCTGAACTTCGTGTCGATCGGGTCTGGCGCAGAGCCGCTTGCCGCAGGCACCGTCATCGAGGCCGCCAACAGCGCCGGCGTGATCGCCGCACTGCTCGGTGCGGACAATGCCGCCAAGGCGGGCACGATCATCGACGACGCGGTGGTGTTCTCCAACTGGCTGGCCTCACTGCCCCGCGAGTACCAGGAGCGGATCGTGCCGATGCTCGATGACGCCAGCTCGACCGTGAAGGAGCTGCGAACCGACTACGGCAGCTGGCGAACCAAGGTGGATGGCACGCTGACCTCCGCGCAGGCAGCGGCCGGAGATGCAGCCTCGAGCATGAAGGGCCTCGACGAACTGCTTGTGCGCAATGCGCCGCGGATCGACTCCGCGATGACCGACATCGCCGCGGGAGCCACCGACGCTCGCGCATCGCTCGCTGATCTGCGGGCCAAGA
>JBIKNS010000247.1:0-3361 GCA_044358545.1 Phycisphaerales bacterium
CGCGCGGATGGGATCTGGCGGCACGACTGGCCAGTCGGAGCCGAAGGCGAGCGTCGCCCCGGCGCGTGCAATGTCGGCGTAGCGGAAGAGGAGACGCGTGCGATGCGCGCCCAGGCGCCCTGCGGCGCCAGGCATGTCGGATGCCGCGTGCAGCGGCTGCATGCTCGCGAAGGCGCCCGCAAGCCGGGGCACATCCGCATCAGCGAGCGCCTGCACGTGCTCGATGCGCAGGATGCTCCGCGGGATGCCTGCGGCGTCCGCCGCGTCGAGCGTCGCGCGCACCGCGGCATCGCCGATCGCGTGAATGCTCGGCGAGAGGCCTGCGTCGGCCACCTGGCGCATCCACTCGACGAGCATTCCATCCTGCGCATGCTCGATGAGGGACCCGCACGAGCGGGTGCCCGCGTAGGGCTCGAGCATGGCGGCGGTGCGCGAGCCGAGCGTGCCGTCTGCAAAGCTCTTCGCGCCGATCACGCGCAGTCGCCCGTCGACGTGGAAGCCCTTTGCCACAGAGAGGTCCAGTGGCAGCGTGCGGTCAAGTAGGGTCACCGCGACGAACGGCATTGCCACCGGCAAGCGTGCGATAGGCAGCAGCACCTCGCGCACCTCCCGCGCGTACTCCATCGATCCCACGGCAGTCACGCCAAAGCCGAGCAGCTGCGAAATGCCCAGGAGCAGCGCAGACTGCCTGCGTGCCGCATCAGGCACCGGCACGCGCGGGTTCACGAGGTGCCACGCGGCCTGCTCAAGCAGAAGTCCTGTGGGCATGCCCGATGCGTCACGCACGATCGTGCCGCCAGGCGGGTCAGCGTCGAGTGCGCCATCGCGCGCGAGCTGCGTCAGGAGCACGTCGTTGACCACGCACGCGTGGATGTCCATGCGGTACGCGACCGCAGGACGATTGCCTGCGGTGCGCAGCCAGGAGCTGTCTGGCAGAGCGCCGCCCCACGACGCCTCATCCCATCCTTGCGCCTCGAGCCAGGCGTCAGGCGAAAGCGTCGCCGCGCCCGCCGCGATACGCGACTCGAATCCAACGCGGCTTGCGCACCCCGACAGGTCAATCTTCGAGAGCCCAGTAGATGCGAGCGTCAGGTGAAGGTGCGCGTCAACGAACCCCGGCACCGCAAACTGCTCACGGCGGTCGATGGCTCCACGAGCGATGAGCGTGTCGGCATCGCCCTGCGTGACGCGGTCAATGCGATCGATCGTTCCATGTCGCCACGTGATCGCCACACTTGTGGCGCGCCCGGTGTCAGATGAGGGGACCGAAACCGGATCTGCTCCACCTCTGGGTGACCACGCTGACCGGCAGATCAGCGTGCCATCATGCCCCGCACGATGTTGGAAATCGGCGTGACGCACCACTCTGCGCAGAGGCTACGTGCACGGGCTAGGCTTATGAAACCATGGATCTGACCCTGCCACCTGACGGTCGCCCGAAGCTCGCCTGCGCAGTCGCCGTCCGCTGGTGCATCCCACGCTCCTTCGGAGCGGCAGCCCTCGCGAGCGCGGTGTCACTGGTCGCATGCGGCGAGCGCTATGAGCCCAAGCCGCCAGCCCCGGTGTCGAGCGCGGCCCGGGCGCCAAGGCCTCAGGGAGCGCTGGCGGGCAGCGCGCCACAGTCCGTACCGGGGGGCGCGGCTCCCGTGGGCTCCTCATCCGCGACTGCCGCGGCTGCCGCGGGATCGACCTCCAGTGGCGGCGGTGCCACCACAGGACCGGTCTCCGCACCGCCCGCTGCGTCGGGCGCCACTCCAGCAGCGACGGCCAACGCGCCTGGTGCAGGTGCGCCGGTCGCCAGCGCGCGCCCCTCGTGGCCCGTCTCGGCCGCATCAGATGACCCGACAGTCGCACGTGTGGGCGGACTCGCGTTCCCAAAGCCGGCCGCATGGGTGTGGACACAGCCCTCGATGCAGTTCCGCGCGCTTCAGTACGCGGTACCTGCGCCCGCGAGCGGCGGAGCGGGCGCCGCGGAACTTGTCTTCAGCGTGTTCGCGGCGGGCGATGGCGGCCCAATCGAGCCAAACGTGCAGCGTTGGATCGGCCAGTTCCGCGGCGAGGACGGCGCGGCGGCGCCTGCGCAGCGCAGCGAGCGGACGATCGCGGGCATGCCGGTCATCCTCCTTGAGCTTGCAGGCGCGTACCAGGGCATGGGCGCTGCAGCGCCCCGGCCGGGCATGAAGCAACTTGGCGCGGTGATCCAGGCCCCGGACCGCACCGTCTATGTGCGGCTCGTCGGACCTGCGGTCACGGTGGACTCCGCGAAGGATGCCTTCAACGCCATGATGGACGGCATGCGCGTCGGTGACGCGCGCTGAACTCGACGCCTGCGCAACGCACTGATGCGTGCACTGGGCGTCACCGCACTGCACATGCGAGGGCGCTGAGCTCGCTCAGGCGCCGAAGCGCCTGCTGACCTCGTTCCAGTTGACGATGTCCCACCACGACTTCAGGTAGTCGGCGCGGCGGTTCTGGTAGTTGAGGTAGTAGGCGTGCTCCCACACGTCGCATCCCAGAAGCGGCGTGCCGGTGGCGTCGGCGATGCCAGTCATCAGCGGGTTGTCCTGGTTAGGCGTGCTGGTGATTGCGAGCGAGCCATCCGCCTTCTTGATGAGCCAGGCCCAACCGCTGCCGAAGCGCTTCATGCCCGCATCGGCGAACTTCGCCTTGAACTCGTCCATCGATCCGAACGCGCCATCGATCGCCTTCGCGAGCGAAGGGCTTGGCGCGCCGCCGGTTCCCTTGGGCGCCATCAGCACCCAGAACATGGAGTGGTTGAAGTGCCCGCCGCCATTGTTGCGCACGGCCATGCGGATCGACTCGGGCATCGAGGCGATGCCGGCGCAGATCTGCTCGATCGACATGTTCGCGTATGCGGCCTGTCCCTCAAGGGCCTTGTTGAGGTTGTCCACGTACGCCTGGTGGTGCTTCGTGCGGTGGATGTTCATCGTGCGTGCATCGATCGAAGGCTCGAGCGCGTTCTCGGCGTAGGGCAGTTCGGGCAGCGTGAAGGGCATGCGGTTCTCCTTGTTGGTCTGTGTCTGTGGTGAGGTGGCCTTGGACGCGGTCGCCGCAGCGGAGGCGCACGCGGCGGTGGGCAGCACTGCAGCACCGGCAATCGCCGCCATCGCGGTCATGAAGTGGCGCCGTGGGTTCGCGGGCTCGTCCATGGGGAGCGGCAGCATAGGCAGGCACCGCGTCATGGTGGGGTAGTCTCGCATGTCCGGATGCGCGGAATCGCCAGAATGCTCGACGCCAACCTCAACCGCGCCGCAGAGGCCGCCCGCGTGCTCGAGGATGTGGCCCGCTTTGTGGCGGACGACGGCGCAATCGCGGGAGGTCTCAAGGACCTGCGTCATGC
>JBIKNS010000248.1:0-3323 GCA_044358545.1 Phycisphaerales bacterium
GGCCTCGTGAAACCGACGACGTATGCCTCGTTCCTGCTGGTCGCGTTCGCGATCTACGTGCACGTCGCCTACCTGCACCGTCGCGGATGGGGCGCCCGGCAGTGGGCCGTCTTCCTCGCGCGCGGCGCGGCGCTGACGCTCATCTCGATCGTCGTTACCTACGCGTGGACCAAGCACTGCGACTCCATCAAGGCGCTTCATCCGTACCAGCCGCTCATCTCCAACTCCGACGAGCAGCGGGAGTGGATCTACGGCTCGATCAACCAGCGCCTGAGCTGGCCGCTCTGGCAGCGATGGGTGATTGGCTACAACGGATGGGTGCAGGCAATGATGCCCACGCTGGGCTGGGTTGGGGTCGTTGCGATCGCGATGGCGATTGTTGCCGCGCTGCTCACATCCGGACGCCGCGCTGTGATCGGGCTCGTGGCGCTCGCGGCACTCCTCTCCGGGCCGCTCGTTTTCTTCAATCTCTACCGACATGACTACTACCAGATGGCCATCACCATCTGGGCATGCGTGCTAGTGGCGTTTGCCTTTGTCGAGGGGATCCGGCGATTCTGGTTTCTGCAGTTCGCGCTGCCCGCTTTCCTGCTGGTCGTGGTCATCGGGTACACGCAGTCGGGATACATGGCGCAACAGGAGCGCTCGCCCGCCCGGTATGCGGAGTTCATGGAAGTGGCGAACTACCTGAAGTCCGAAACGGACCCTGACAGGGATGTGCTGCTCGTGCTCGGACAGGACTGGACGTCCGAGTTCGCCTACTACACCGGGCGCAAGGTGCGCATGCAGCGCCTGACAGACATCGATTCGCTCACCAGCGAGCAGTTTGAGGGATTCCGGAAGGCCCTGGACGCGGCAGGCATGCGAATCGGCGCGATCGCGCTATCCACGCCTGTCTCGGACCAGGTGCGGCAGCACCTCCTCGCGTCGTTCGTGCCGCAAGGTTCCCAAGCCCCCACCGCGGTGCCGTTCCCTCTCTCCCGCGATCGGCTATCTGCGTGGCCGCAGGACCCACGCATCCCCCAATGGACGTCAGGCGTGGTGTACTTGATCCCACCAGCCCCAGGCACCTGAAGCGAGTCCCCTATCGGGGACGCTCTGACTTGTAGTCGCCGCGGCTGAAGTACTTCTCGAGCCAGACGTAGGCGCAGATGAAGAAGTAGCGGCTTCCCATCTCGCGCAGCTTGAGCTTGGCGACACCTGAGCGGCGGTTGCGCCAGGTGATCGGGATGACCGTCCAGCTGTAGCCGCGCACCACGGCCTTGAGCGGAAGCTCGACGGTGAGGTTGAAGTGCGGCGAGAGGATCGGCCGGCACCCGTCGATCACTGTCTTGCGGTACGCCTTGAAGGCGTTGGTGGTGTCGTTGAGGCCGTGCCTGAAGATCACGCGGATCCAGAAGTTGACGAAGCGGTTGATGAGCAGCTTGAGCCACGGATAGTCGATCACGCCGCCGCCCTTGATGAAGCGGCTGCCGAAGACGCAGTCGTAGCCCCCGTTGAGCTTGTCCCAGTACCTCACCACATCGCGGCAGTCGTCGCTCTCGTCGGCCATCATGATGACCGCGGCATCTCCAGTCATCGAGTCGAGCCCTTTGGTGATTGCACGTCCGAAGCCGTGCAGACCCTCGTTCTTCACGGGCGCAAGCTCTGGGATCCTTTGGCGCTCGCGTTGCAGGATGTCCCACGTGCTGTCGGACGACCCGTCATCGACCACCACGATCTCGTGCGGTACGCCCTTAAGCTTCAGCTCCACGTGCAGATGGTTGACCGTGGACGCGATGCAGCCCTCCTCGTCACGGGCGGGGATCACGATGCTCAGCTTCGTCAGCGGCTTGGCGTCACCCATGAACGGATCCTGCGATCTCCTCGAGGATGTCGGCTATCGGAGTGACGGGCCGCCAGTTCCAGAGTCGCTCCGCGCGGCGGGAGTCCAGCACGATCCACGGCAGGTCGAAGGGCCGCGGATTGGGGTCAGACGCCACCGCATGCGGCCCCAGCCTGCCCTCGCACCACGCGCTCAGCTCGCCCAGCGACATGGAGTTGGCGGTGCCTCCAGAGAAGTTGCAGATCCGCCGGTCGATGCCGTCACCCGGGTCCTGCGGCGACTCGCCCTGCATCTGACGCAGCACGATGCCCACGAGATCTCTCGGATGCAGGCAGTCGCGCACCTGCGAGCCCTTGCCGTCGAAGCCGATGTACTTGAGTGGCTGCTGCCTCGCCCACGAGCGGATCCAGAACGAGAAGATCCCCTGGTCGGCCTTGCCGAACTGGCCTGCCCCGGCAAGCACGCCGCAGCGGTTGAGCCACACAGGAAAGCTGAACGCGTCCGCGTACTCGAGCGCCAGCAACTCCGAGCAGCGCTTGCTCATGCCGTAGAGCGACGCGGGCGGATCGGCAGGGAACCGCTCCGAGATCCCGTGCTCGCTCAAGCCAATCTCTGGCCGGTACGACTGCGGCACGTACCTGCCGCCGACCGACTTGACCGGCACCTTCGACAGCGGCTCGATCGAGTACACCCGGCTCGTGCTCATCAGGATGAAGCCGGCCTTGCGCTCGCGGCAGAACTCCAGCATCCGGATCGTGCCGACCAGGTTGTGGTCCATCAGGTCAAAGGACGAGCTCGAGCCGTCCACCCCGGCCAGCACGCTCGGGTTCGCCGCGCAGTCGATCACCCAGTCCACATGCCCCACCTTGGCCAGGTCCTGCGGGTGCCTGATGTCGCCCTCGAGCTGGCGCACTCCCAGCTTGGCCAGCGGCTCCATGTTCCCGCGGCTCCCCTCGCGCATGAAGTTGTCGATGCCCCAGATCTCGATCCCCGGCACAGCCGCCACTAGACCCCGCACGAGCGTCGAGCCCACGAAACCGCAGTTTCCGGTGACAAGCACCTTCATGGCAGGGGCAGGGTAGATCCCAGGCGAGCCTCGCAGGGCAGCGCGCCTCAGCGCGCGCCCGACTCCGCCCTCATCCGCGCACGCCACGCGTCGTGGATCTCGTTGAAGATGTCCGCCAGGCTCTTGGTGATGTCCCAGCCCGGGTAGTGCGCCCGCATCTTGCTCAGGTCGCTGATGTAGCAGATGTGGTCGCCGCGGCGCGCCTCCTCGACGTACTCGTGCCTCATCGGGATCCCAGAGATCGCCGAGATCGTGTCGAAGGCCTCCAGGATCGAGCAGGAGTTGCCGCGGCCGCCGCCGAGGTTGTAGACCTCACCCGAGCGCGGCGCATCGATGAAGCGGTGGATGAACCGCGCAACGTCCAAGCTGTGGATGTTGTCGCGTACCTGCTTGCCCTTGTAGCCGAACACCCGGCACGTCCGGCCCTCAATG
>JBIKNS010000249.1:0-3311 GCA_044358545.1 Phycisphaerales bacterium
CGGTGCCCCATGCTGCGACACGCGCTCCTTGCCAAGATTCACCGGGCGACAGTGACCTTCTGCGAGCCCGAGTACATGGGCTCCATCACCATCGACCCTGACCTTCTTGATGCGTGCGGCATGCGCGTCAGCGAGAAGGTGCTCGTGGCCGACGTCGACAGCATGGCGCGCTTCGAGACCTACGTCTTCAAGGGCGAGCGCGGGAGTGGCGTGATCGGCGTGAATGGCGCCGCCGCGCGTCTCACGAAGGTCGGCAACCGCGTGCTGATCATGAGCTTCTGCATCCTCACCGATGAGGAGTTCCGCACGCATCGCCCCCGTGTGGTGCTTGTGGGCGCGGGCAACACGGTCGGCAGCCAGCTCACCTACGACCCTGAGTGAGCGGTTGCGCGCCCTCGGGCGCGCGGCACGCACGAGCGCGACGGCGCCGCTACGCGGCAGGCGCCGCCCGTGCACGCAGCGTCATCGCGTGGAAGGGGCGTCCCTCGCGGCGGAACTTGCGCTCGAAGTTGGTGCCCACAAGCTCGCCCGCATCGGCCGCGGGCGGCTGGAAGGGCATCCTCTCGAAGAGATGCGTCGCGCGCGCCGCATGCTCCTCGCACCATGCCCACAGATCGTCGTGATCGGTGACGATGCGGAGCTCGCCGCCGGCCACCAGGACGCGGCGGAAGTCGCGCAGCGTCTCGTCCTGCACGACCCGGCGCTTGTGATGGCGCGCCTTTGGCCACGGGTCGCTGAAGTAGAGGTGGATGACCTGCGCGATGCCGGCCGGGCACCAGTGGCGCACAAACTGGGTCGCGTCGGCGCGCAGCATGCGCACTGAGTCGAGCCCGTGGCGGCGCATGCGGTCTGCGGCGTAGAGCCAGTACTCGCGTGCCCATTCGATGCCGAGCCTGTTGACGCGGGCGTCCTGCGTCGCCTGCTGCAGCAGGAACGTGCCCTTGCCGGAGCCGATCTCGATCTCGAAGGGGCGCGTCGGGTCGGCGAAGAGGCTCCGTGGGTCGAACGGGCCGGCGTCGTGCGGCGGCAGCGCAGAGATGTCCATGCCGAACGTGCCCGGGTCGAGCTCGCGTCCGCGTCCGAGGTCTGGGCTCATGGCGTACCTGCCGTGGGCCGCGCCCACGCCGCGTCAGGATCGCGCTCGAGGATCACGCTTGCCATCTTGATGCAGCGGCGGCACGCGAGCGCCTGCGGTCGGCCTTCGCCGCGCCAGTGCGGCTCGGCGCGAGACTCGAGGCACATGGCGCAGGTGCGGCTATCGAGGTCGGTGCCGTCATCGCGGCACTCGAGCACGACCGCGCGGAATGCGTGGGTCAGGCACGGCGCGCAGATGCAGCTCCCGTGATGGCCCTCGACCATCTGGCGTCCGGCCGTCCACTCCTGCGCGCAGAAGTCGCAGAGGACATCGCTCATCTGCACGTTGTCGGGGTCGGTGCCGTCGCGTCTCACGCTGTGGAGGATATGTGCGCATGGCGTACTCTCATGCGCCATGGCGTCGGGCCTCTCGCTTGCAGGAAAGTGCCAGCTCGTCTTCGGCGCAGCGGTGGTGGTGATCATCGCCGGGTCGCTGACGGTGCCGTGGGTGCGCATGGGCGAGATGGTCGAGGAGGGCCAGCGCGAGATGTCGCGGCAGCTCGCGGAGACATGGGTGCAGAACGGCTTCCAGCTGATGCGGACCGAGGGCACTCCGATCCCGATCCGAGTGGTGCCTGCCGACAGGCTTGAGGACGGCGAGGAGCGCGATCCATTTGCGGTGGAGGCTTGGCGCGCGCTGTCGGCGGATCCTGCGCTCGTGGACTTTGCCGAGGCCGCGGACACCAGCACCGGCACCGTCTACCGGTACGCGCTGGCGATCCCCGACAGCCAGTGGCGTGCGATCCAGGACCGGCGGTTCCTCGATTTCTCGCCGCGCGCGTCGGATGCCGGCGTGAGCGATCCGCCGCGCGCGCTCGTGATCATCGAGCGCGAGAGCGCCTTCGCATCGAGGCAGGAGGCGCTCAACAGGGTCTGGCTCCTCGGGAGCCTCGCGGTGGCGTCGCTGCTGGCGGTGGCGGTGTTCTGGTTCATCCTCACGAAGCTGGTCTTCTCGCCGGTGCGGCGGCTGCGGGCCACGGCGGAGCGCGTGCAGCGCGGCGACCTCTCGGCGCGTTCCGGCCTGCGGACTCGGGACGACTTCGAGCAGCTCTCGAGGGCCTTCGACGGCATGCTTGCGGAGATGCAGCAGGTGCAGGAGTCGCTGCGCAGCGCGAACGAGAGCCTTGATGTGCGCATTGCCGAGCTCGCGGAGAGCAACGTGGGACTTGCCGAGTCGAGCCGCCTCAAGAGCGAGTTTCTCGCGAATGTCTCGCACGAGCTGCGCACGCCGCTCAACTCCATCATCGGCTTCGCCGACCTGCTGCGCGAGATCGCGGAGGGCGATGCCGCGGCCGATCCCAAGCGCATCCGCTACATCACGAACATCCTCACGAGCGCGCGCGGGCTGCTCGACATGATCAACGAGCTGCTCGACATGGCCAAGATCGAGGCAGGCCGCGTCGAGGTGGCGGTGCGCAGCACGAGCGTGGCCGACATCATCGAGGGGCTTGTGCGCCTGATGCAGCCGCAGTGCCAGGCGAAGTCGGTCGCGGTGACGGTCGATGTCGGCGAGGACCTTCCTGCGGTGGAGACCGATCCCGGCAAGCTGCAGCAGATCCTCTACAACTTCCTCTCCAACGCGGTGAAGTTCTCGCCAAGCGGGGCGGAGGTGGGCATCGCTGCCTCGCGCGTCGAGCACGAGGGCGGCCGCGCTGCGGTGCGCATCTCGGTGATCGACCACGGTCCGGGCGTGCCTGCGGACATGCAGGACGTGATCTTCGAGAAGTTCAGGCAGGTCGACGCGAGCCACACGAAGCGGCACGGGGGCACGGGTCTTGGGCTTGCGATCTGCCGAGAGCTTTCGGAGATGCTCGGCGCGACGCTGTCGCTCCGGTCCGCGCCGGGCGCGGGGTCGACGTTCTCTGTGGAGGTGCCTGCCGCATGGACGGTGCGCCAGCGCAAGCCGCTGATACCCGCGGCAGGGGCCGGGCGCCGCTGATGCGCAAGTGATGCGCGAGGCCGTCGCGTGGCAGGTGGAGTGCGCCGCGCTACCGCAGCCGCGCGCGGATGAGCGCATCGGCGTTGGGTCGGTGACGGCGGGCGAGGCTGACGTCTGAGCGGCCGGGGGGCGGAAGACCCGAGTCATGCAGTGCCTCCAGGAGCACTTCGGCAGCGGCGCGCGCAACCTCGCTTGGCGGATGCGCGCCCTCGGGTGACCAGAGGTCGTAGTCGGCCCA
>JBIKNS010000250.1:0-3301 GCA_044358545.1 Phycisphaerales bacterium
TCGACGAGCGCGTCGCTCGAGAACTTGTCGACCTTGGCGCGCATGAGGTCGCTCACACGCGGCTGGCTCACGCCGAGCAGGCGTGCCGCGGCGGCCTGGGTGAGCTTGCGGGACCGGATGATGCGGATCAGCTCGGCCATGAGCCGCGCCCGCAGCTGCAGGCTGGCCGACTCGAGCGGTGCGAAGCCGAGGTCGGTGAAGATGTTGCCGTTTGCCTTCGTGGTGCGGTGGCGAGCGGGCTTCGTGGCCGTGCGCTTCGTGATGGGGGTGTTGCGTGGCATGGATGTTCCTTCGTTCACGGCGTGGCGGGCGCCGCAGGCGGTGCGGTCGGCACCGAGATCGGTGGCAGCTCAAACACACCCCTCGGCCGCTCGAGCGTGAGGATGTCGATGTCATCCGCGGAACCCGCGACCCCGTCGGCGCCATCGCTTCGGAAGGTGAACCCGCGCGGCGTGTCGACCAGCACGTACCGATAGGGTCTGCCCCATGGATCAACAAGATTGGCCGGGGGCAACGCCGTGAGATCGATCGTCGCCGCCGGCGCGCCCGACGGCTGCCGTTGGTACTCCGCGCTCTCGGTGAGCAGCACTGCATCCATGCTCACCCGAGGGAAGGTTCCGGCTGGCAGCCCTTGGCTCGTCCCTGCGGTCAACGCGGTGGCGAAGCCCCAGATGACCAGCCCGATCCAGAACACGCAGCACAGCACGCCGACGACCAGCCCGGTCACGCCCGGCCATCGTGGACGCTTCCCGAGGCTGAAGATGCAGATGATCATCCCTCCGAATCCCAGGATCGCGATGATCGGAAGCGTGATGACGAACATGCCGGTCGGGCTCAGGATCGTGCCGAGCACGACCATGCCGAGTCCGACGAGACCGAGTTTGTTCAGAGGGCCTGTCGTGGCGGCGGGAGCGTTGGACATGCAGAATGGCCTTCTGAAGAGCCTGCGGTTCTCGATCCCCAAGTTTCGGTCAATCCGCCCATCGGCGCGCAGATCTCCGCCCAGTTTCCGACCCGCGCACGGCACGTGCCATAATGACTTGCATAAGCGGCTCGGTCTATGTCCTTCCCGGGCGGCGCTCAAGTCTCTGCCCGTCGCTCGGTGACCCTCCGAATAGCGCCGACTGGGAACCACTTCAAGAGGCGCGCGCGAAACTGGCGCGCCGAGCGGTTCAGAGTGAGCGCCCCGAAAGGTCGTTGGTTCCCGCTCGCGGCGTGTGTATGTCCCTGAGGTCATCACCGCGGTTTGGTAGGCGGCAGTTCAGCGTTCGATGGGTTGAGCGAAACGCATCAAGTACCCATCGGGATCGTGAACGAGGAACTCGCGCTGGCCCTCTTCCCTCGTCTCCGAAACCCGGTACCAGGCCTCCCTCAACTCGCGGACAGGCTTGAATCCAATCTCGGTCAAGGCAGCGAGCGTCCGCTGGACATCGAGAACCTCGACCTGGAAGTTGATCCCGCGCCCGAGCGGCCTCTGAGGTGGCTCGATGTTCCAGTCGCCCGCGTGCTTCTCCTCGAGCATGATCTGGGCCTGGCCGAGCTCCAGATAGGCGAAGGGCGGACCGCTGCGCCGGAAGCGTACGACAAAGCCTGCGGCCCCGTAGAAGCGGAGCGAAGCTTCAAGGTCGCTGACGGTGAGCTCGGGGACCAGCGGATTCCAGTATTCGTCCCGGTTCACCGCGCCACCGCCGGTTCCAGCAGCGTGATGCGTGCGGTGTTGCCGGGGCGGAGCGCGGCCGGGCGCGTGGGCAGAGCCATCGACCGTGAGTATCCCGGATTTGCGATACACCTGCTCCGGAGCAGCTCAATGCCGATCACCATCTCGCTCGATCCAGCCCGTCGGGACCTCGACGCGATCCACCGGATGGTCCCGGGTACCTACTGGTCGCCCGGCATCCGTCGCGACGTCGTGGCCGAGGCGCTCCCCTAGGCGGGCTGAGCGACCGCGCTGCCGCGCTCGCTGTCGGCCATCGCCAAGGCGGTGACCGGATCGCACATCAACGGCTTCCGGTTCTTCAGGCTGGTGAAGGTGGCCGCATGATCAAGCCGCGCAGGAGCTGCGAGACCGAACGGAGCGACCGCAAGGCCGTGCGCTGCGCGATCTACACGCGCAAGTCGACTGAGGAGGGCCTCGACCAGGACTTCAACTCGCTCGACGCCCAGCGCGAGAGCGCGGAGGCGTACATCAGGAGCCAGGCGCGCGAGGGCTGGCGCCTCGTGCCGACCCGCTACGACGACGGAGGCTTCTGATCCGGTCGCTGATCATGACCGTGTACTTCGGGTCACGTGCGGCCCAGATGAGGTGTACGCGCGCGCGGCGAGGTAGAATCCGCCCACATGTCGCCGCTGCCCATCCACGCTCCAACCGCGGAGATCGCCGACTTCTGCCGGCGTCACGGGATTTCGCGACTCAGCCTTTTCGGAAGCGTGCTCCGAGCTGACTTCTCGCCGATGAGCGACATCGACGTGCTGGTCGAGTTCCTGCCGGGCAAGGCACCGGGCTTCATCGCATTCGCCGGCATGCAGATGGAGCTCTCGAAGATCCTCGGACGCACCGTAGACCTGAGGACGCTGGCCGACCTCTCCGGCTACTTCCGCGACGAGGTGCTTCGAGAGGCGCGACTGCTGCATGCCGCGTAGCAGACCCGGCGCTCCGGAGGACAGGATCCGCATCCAGCACATGATGGATGCGGCCCGGCAGGCAATCGGCTTCGCACAGGGCAAGTCCCGCAAGAGCCTCGACACGGACCCCATGCTCGCGCGTGCCCTGATGCATGCGATTCTCGAGATCGGCGAGGCGGCATCGCGCACTTCGGAGGCTGGCCGTGGACGCGCGCCCGAAGTTCCATGGCCGCAGATCGTCGGCATGCGGAACGTGCTCATACATGTCTACTGGGGCGTCGACTTCGACCGGCTCTGGAGGACGGTGGCCGAGGAGCTGCCCGCGCTGCTGGCGATGCTCGAGACCGCGACGAAGGATTGGCCAGCTGATACCGCCTCGTGAACGAGCGGCTTCTCCTTGTGGAGGATCTCGTTCTCCATTCACTCGTACCTTGTGCCGCTTCCGAGGCGCAAGCCGGGTACTCGGCTCTCTGAGCGAGCCGTGGGCACACTCGCCAGTTCTAAACGGGTTCGGCTAGGACTACTTCAAGAGTGGTTGCGAACAGCAGCCCTCGCCAAAAGCAAGAGAGACGCGTCTTCCACGAGGGCGCGTCTTTCGCGTTCGGCGCAGGGACTTCGAGGGTGGGCCAGGGCGGGCGGTCACCGCGTGTCTCGGAGTCTTCACCGCCGGGTCGCCCGG
>JBIKNS010000251.1:0-3290 GCA_044358545.1 Phycisphaerales bacterium
ACTGGGAGGTCAACCACACGCTCAACGAGTCCTACGGCTTCAGCGCGCACGACATGAACTGGAAGGACACGACCACGGTGGTGCGGCTGCTGTGCGACATCGTGTCCAAGGGCGGCAACCTCCTGCTCAATGTCGGCCCGGATGCGCAAGGGAGGATTCCGGCTGAGGCCGCGCGCACGCTGCGCGGCGTGGGCGCATGGATGAGGGTCAATGGCGAGGCGATCTACGGAACCACTGCAAGCCCGTTCGCCCGGCTGCCGTGGGGGCGAGCCACGTGCAAGGGACGCATTCTGTACCTGCATGTGCTCGACTGGCCCCGCGACGGGCGGCTGATCGTGCCGATGCAGGGCGAGGTGCGTTCGGCGCGCCTGCTTGGGAGCGATGTCCAACTGAAGTGGGGGACGAGCGAGCGTGACTCTGGCCGCCTTGTAATCCAGCTGCCGCGGGAGCCTGCGGATGCAGCCGCGACGGTCGTGCAGATGGAGCTCGCCGGCGAAGTCAAGCCGATGCCGTTTGCTGTTCTTCCGGCTGCGGATGGCATCATCACGCTCACGCCGCATGATGCGGCACTCGAGGGGCCATCGATCCGTGTGGAACGCGTCGGCGTGATCGGCGACGTGACGCACAACATCGGGTACTGGCTTGATCCCGCCGCAACCGCATCGTGGCCGATCGGGATCGGCGGTGGACAGGAGGGCGAGTACCGGGTCGAGATCGAACTTGCGTGCGCCGACGCGGCCGCGGGCTCTCGCGTCCGGTTCGAGGCGTGCGGCCAGTCACTCGACTTCGCCGTCCCCGCCACAGGCGGCTGGCAGTCCTACCGCACGGTCGATGTGGGGCGCGTCACGCTGCCTTCGGGTGCGCATTCCAGCGTGCTTCGGGCGCTCTCGAAGCCCGGCGAGGCTGTCGTGAATCTCCGTGCCGTAAAGCTTGTGCGGACCGCGCGCTGAGCGTGTGCCGAGCCGTCAGCGCAGTGCGCGAGTCGTGTGGGGCACGCACATACGTAGGATTTCGTGGGTGCATGCGCATCACCGATTGCCGGATCCACGGGAGGTCGAGACTCTGATTGCGCGGAGGAACTTCGCTGAAGCGGCGAGGCTGTGCCGCCAGTGGGTCCGCCGTGAGCCGAAGAACCAAGCCGCACTGTCGGCACTCGCCCGGTCCAGCTTTGCGCTTGGGTTCTACGGTGAGGCTCGGGGTGCCGCTTCAAGCCTGCTGTCGATCCGCCCGGGCGAGTCGATGATCGAGTACATGCTTGCGGTCAGCGAGCACAACACGGGACAGTCCGAGGAGGCCATTGGCCGGCTGCAACGACTTTGCGGCCTGGGCACGGCGATCGCGGAAGATGCCGCTCTGGCGCTTGCCGAAGTGCTGGAGCAGGCGGGCAAGCTCGAGGAACTGAGGCGGCATCTTGAGCGGGGAGGTGCGTGGCTGAAGGCGGACCGTGCGGCAACCTTCGAAGCATGGCTGCTCGCGCAGAGCGATCGCGCATCGGCGCTCGAATTGCTGCAGAAGGTCGCACGCGCGGGCTCGAACCCCGGGGTGCGCCGCGCCGCAGGCTTCGCTGCGGTGCAGATGCTCGATGCGGATGGTCGCTTCCGGGAGGCCTTTGCGCTTGCGCAGTCCGTGCACGCCGACTCGGCCGGAACGTTCGATCTCGGGCCGCTGAAGGATCGCGTCCGGGATCAGCTTGCGATGTTCGACAGGATGTCCGAGGCGCAGCGGAAGCGGACAGGGACATCGGGCTCGAGCACCAGGGCCGCTCAAGTCGCGTTCATGATCGCCCTGCCCCGGAGTGGCACAACCCTTGTGGAGCAGATGCTCGACCGCCATCCGGACCTGTCAGGGATCGGCGAGTACGAAGGCGTGCTCCGGGTGCGCAGGGAGATCGGAGCCCTCCATGTGGACATGAGTTCCATGGACAAGCTGCTCCCGGCTGATGCATGCCGCATACGGGATGAGTACCTGGCCGAGGCTGTCGTCCGCGCGCGGCCCGGCGCAAAGTGGATTCTCGACAAGTCGCTGCATCCGTGGAGCTGCCTGCCATGGCTGTCGGCTGTGCTCCCGGACGCACGTTATGTGCATCTCGAGCGAAACGCCCGCGACAGGGCCATCAGCATGTTCCTGTCCAATTTCCACCCGACGAACTGGGCGTTCACCTCAAGCTTGGATGCGATTCGCGCCCACGCCCTCCTCGCGAAGACGCTTGTTCCGCGCGCCATCGAGGCACTGTCACTGCAGGTGGTGCACCTGCAGTACGAGCATCTTGTGGACGAGCCGGAGCGCGAGATCCGGAGAGTCCTCGATCACCTTGGGCTGCCGTTTGAATCGGCGGTGCTGCAGCCCGAGGCAAACCGCCGCGCCATACTCACCTTGAGTGCGCAGCAGGTGCGCGCCAAGATCAATCGCGCATCGATCGGGCGGTGGAGGAACTACGACTTCGCCTTCGGGCCGGAGTGGGACGAGCTCTGCCCGACAAATTGATGGGCTTTCGCCAATAGCCCAGGTCGCTCTGGCTCTGTGCGGTTGGGAATCGCCAGCGTTGTCGCTGGCGCGTCTGTTCTCTTCCCACTGTGCACATCAAGATAGGGAGACCGTTGATGATTCAAATGAACATGTCCTTCTTTCGGATTGGCGCATACGTCACGTCCGCTGCGGCGCTGGCATGCATCCCAGCCCCTGCCGCGAGCGCGGGTGTCCTGTACGCGGCGGACGGCGCGCTCAGCACCGCCGGCAACCTGTACCGGGTTGATACGGCCACAGGTCTCACGACGACCGTCGGCGCGCTCGTGGATGCTGCTGGCGCGAGCTATGCGATCAACGGCATGGCATGGGATTCCGTGAACCAGTGGCTGTGGGGCACGACATCTGGCGCGAGCCCGACGCTCGCCAATGGCCTGGTCCGCATCAATCCGCTCACGGGACAAGTGACCCAGGTGGGTTCGCTGGGCCTTACGCCGCCGAACTTTGGCGCGGACCTCGACATGCAGCGAGGCACGCTCTATGGCTGGGCTGAGGGCTCTCTCAGCTCGCTCATGACCATCAACACGGCGACGGGTGCTGCAACTGTGGTCGGTCCGAATGGCCAAAACCTGAACACCACAGGTAGCGGACTTGCATCGAACGCGCAGGGCACGATGTTCAGTGCCCCTGACCTGGCCACAGGCAGCCTCTGGCAGGTGAATACGGCGACCGGCCAGCTCTTCGGTCCCACGTCATTCAGCGGCGGTACGGCGAACGGGCGCATCGGAGCGCTTGAGTTCCTCGGCAGCACGCTGTTTGGCGTGGAG
>JBIKNS010000252.1:0-3287 GCA_044358545.1 Phycisphaerales bacterium
TACGCCGGAGGCGGGTTCGTCAGGGAGCACCGCGAACTGCGGTTTGAGGCAGCCGTGTCACGTCCACCAGCGTCACGCGTGGTGCAACGGGGCGGTGCTGCCGGGTGCGATGCGACCATTGTGCCTGCCAGGCACCTGTCGCTTGAGGAAGTCATCCGGTACGACGCGTCACACTTCCCCGGTCCCCGCGAGAGCCTCATGCGCTGCTGGCTCTCGCAACCCGGAGCGCTCCCTATCGCGGCAATCGAGCATGGATCGGTGGCTGGACTGGCTGTGGCCCGACAGGCACGGACCGCAGCTCGCATCGGGCCGCTCTTCGCGAACAGCGCCCCGATCGCGGAGTCGCTGCTCGCGCACCTTCTCGATGCGCTACCCGGGGTCCCGGTCCATCTCGACGTTCCCGAGCGGAACCCCGACGCAATGTCGCTCGTCAAGCGCCACGGCTTGCGCGAGACCTTCGGATGCGCGAAGATGACGCTCGGCGCTCCCCCCACACTGCCGTGGCATAGGATCTATGGGGTCACGAGCTTCGAACTTGGCTGAGCACTCCGAGCACCCAGACCTCGCGCTTCGCATCGCGCTGATGCGGGATGTCGCAGCGCGTGCGGGGCAGGTCACGCTAGAAGCATTTGAGCGCCAGTCCTTCGGCGTGCGCGACAAGCCCGACGGCAGCCCGCTGACCGATGCGGATCTCGCCTGCGAACGGCTCATCCGAGATGCGATTGCGGGGGCATTCCCTGGCGATTCGATCATCGGCGAGGAGTTCGGCACGGACTCTGGCGAAGGGAACTTCCGCTGGATCATTGACCCGATCGACGGCACCGTGAGCTTCGCGAGCGGCGTGCCGCTCTTCGGCACGCTCATCGCGATTGAGTCTCTTGCCGGCGAAGCGCCTGAGGTCATTGCTGGCGTGTGCGAGATGCCTGCGCTGCGGGAGCGCGTGTGGGGTTCGCGCGGCCAGGGCGCATGGTGGGAGCGTGCCGGTCGCGCGCCCGTGAGGGCGCGCGTGCGCAGCCCCCTGCCGCTTCGAGATGCGCTTGTCGTGACGACAGGATGGGAGTACTTCCATCGCGCCGGATGCCCGGCCGCGCTCGAGCTTCTCGCACGGCGCGCCGGACGGCTCCGCGGATGGACCGACTGCTACGGCATGGTGCTCGCCATCACAGGACGGTGCGACGCGACAGTCGAACCGATGATGATGCCGTGGGACGCTGGCCCCTTCGGCCTCCTGATGCGCGAGGCTGGCGGCACCTACTCCGACTGGACCGGCGAGCCCAGCTTGTGGAGCGGCGCTCCCGGCATGCGATGGCGCACGGCCGTCGCTGCGCACCCTGCGCTGCATGAGGAGCTCGTCACACTGCTCGCACCGTACGAGCCGCCAGCGTGACCGCCGCGAGCCTGATCACCTGATCCCTAGCTGCCTGCGCGATTGCCGGGCGCCTATGGCGTCGGCGCCGTTGCCTTGGATGAATCAGCCGCCGCCGTTTTCTGCGGCTCCGCAACCTTGCGGGCCGGAGGCGTCTTCCCCTGCTCGATGAGCAACGGATCGATCAGCGCCGTCTTCTCCTCGAGCGGACGACCCGGATGAAGGTCGTTGAACCGCACGTTGCCCTTGGCGTCGATGATCGTCACGTGCGGGATTCCGCCCACGTCGTACTCGGGGTTGAACACAGGCTGCGTGCTGAAGGCGATGGGCCAGGTGATGTCCGACTCCACCATGAACTCGCTCATGAGCGACTGCTCGCGCCCAGGATCGTCCTTGCACTCCACCACAGGCTTGCCCTTGGGGTGATGGCGCCCTTGCAGGCTCGTGACACCGAGAATCACCACGTCGTCCGGGCTGTAGTGCTCGCGCAGCTCACGGATCTTCGGGAAGCTGGCGATGCATGGACCGCACCAGGTCGCCCAGAAGTCGAGCACCACGATCTTGCCCTTGAGGTCGCTGAGGCTCTTGATCGGAACTGGACCGTTGCGGTCTGCAGCCCACGTAATGGCGAGCTCGGGAGCCGGGTAGCCGATGAACTCGCCCTTGAGGATCTTCCCGTCCAGCTTCGTGATCGAGCGCTTGAGGCGCTCGGTGGCCTCGGCGTCCCCCGCGGCCTCGGCGATCGCAAGCCCCTCCTGCGCGATCTTGGTCAGCCGCGCATTGACGGACTGGACGGTTGCCTGGTCCACATAGTCGTCGAGCTTTGCGAGGATCGACATGTAGTTCGCGAGACCCATGTTGCGCTTCACGGGCGAGGCCGCGAACTGGTCGGCGAAGGACACCACCGCCGCCCCTGACGGCCCGAGCACCTCCGGCTGCACGTCCTTGAATGCGGTCACGAAGGCCACCGTTCCGCGCTCATCGATCCACTTCGGGAAGGCACGATGCGCAAGCACGCGACGTACCGCATCAGCGCCAGCCTCCATGGCTGCCGCGCGTGCGGGCGGCACGGGACCGAGCAGCGAGTACCCGGGATCCTGCGCGAGCACCACAAGGATGTCGATCGCCTCGGGGCTGTCGCTTGCAAGCACCTCGTCAAGCCGCGCCTGAACCACCTCGCCTGCCGTCGCAGGAAGCATCTTGCCGTAGCGCATCGCTTGGCTGAGCGTCAGGTCCTCGGGCTTGAACTCGCCGAAGAGCTCCGCGCGCTTGGCCTCAAATGCAGCCGGGTCACCCCCGCTTGCGCGCCACCACCGCAGGAACTGCGCCTTGCGGTCCGCCAGGGTGCGCTCAGCGATCGCAGGACCGGACTGCGCACCTGCAGCCTCCGCAGAGCCCGCTTGCGCAGCGTCCGTGGCTGACTTCTCGCCTTGCGCCTCGCCCTGGGCGACTCCCGGTGCCGACCCTGGCTGAACCTGCGCCGCAACGGGCGAGCCCGCCTGGTTGAGCGCGATCGCGCTGCACACGACTCCGACCGAAAGCACGGACATGGATGCTCCTTTGGCGGGTCGCGGAAACTGCGCCCCGCAGTTGTACGGCGTAGAGGCTACGTCGCGTCCCCGGTATCCCCAAGGACCGTTCGGCGCAGCCAGTCATGCCAGTCGCTCCGGAAGGTCCCCGCGGGGTCGAAGGCCCGCTTCCGCTCCAGAAAGCTTGGCACCTGCGGGTACGCCGCGAGAATCTGCTCCCGGCTCGCCCACCTGTGGTAGGTCAGGAAGAAGCTGCCCGACCGCTCAAGCGCGAGGTCGATGAGCCCGCGGAAGCTGCCCTGCGCGTGCTCAATGCCCTCAGGCGTATGCCTCACATGCAGATTGAAGATCACGCACGCCTGGTCCTGCCGTGCCCATGGCAGGAACGTCTC
>JBIKNS010000253.1:0-3275 GCA_044358545.1 Phycisphaerales bacterium
CCACCGCGAGCCGTCCGCATTGCGGCACAGCGCATCAGTCAGCGACACCGCCTCATCGGGCTTGACGCTCGCGCCTTCAGGCAACTTGAAGCGCGTTCCCGGGGGCACGATTGCGCGGCCGCTTGCTGTGCGGCACAGCGTGACTGCATCGACCGCATCGCCGAGCTTCGGCCATGAAAGTCCCGTCGCCGCCACTGACCTCTCGATCGTGTCGCACAGCTCCACCACCGATGCCGCCGGCATCGAGGACCACGGCGCGCCGAGATCCCGGTCAATCCAGCCGATCGGCTGACCATGCGCTGCCGCAAGCGCGACCGCAGCGGTCCATGCAGGATCGCCCATCGACGCGAACACCATGCCGCAGGGCTCGAATCCCACGGCCTTGAATGCCTGCAGCGGAGGGAGCGTGCTCGGCTCGGTGGGCGCCACCATGGCTGCGCCAGATGATGGCGATGCGGGATCTGGCGGAGCCCCTTGCGGCGGGCGCCACGCATTCGAGATCGCCTGCGCCACGGCGGCCTGCTGCGCCACTCGATCGGCCGGAAGCGGCGCCGCAGCCGCGCGCCTCACGACGCTCTCAGGCTTGAAGGCGCGCACGAACATCGGTGCGAAGAAGTTGTCCTCGATGAGCACCGGCCAGCGGCCGGCGAGCGACCAGCGCGAAATCTCGTCGAGGTACGTCGCCTCGTCCGGCACGATCACCACCCGGTTGACGATGGGCACCCGCATCGGCACCTGCACCACACGAAGACCGAGCGTGATGGGCCATGGGATCTGCTGCGCGTCAGCGGGCGCCTGCTGTCCAGCCGGGGCGCCACCCGCCGGAAGCGGTGCCGCGGAACCTGCGCCGACCGGCGCCGCAGGGGCTTGCGCGAACGCGGTGACGGCGGCAACGAGGGTCGGTGTGATCATTCAGGGCTCCAGGATGTAGCGCGCGGCAAGCGTACGGAACCGCGCCGCCTCTTCGCGGGCCCACGATGCATCGCGGCCAAGCTCCCGCGCAAGCACCGCTGCAGCCGCATCCGCTGCACCTGACGCTGCACGCGCGTCAAGCAGCAGCGCACGCGTACGGCGCGCAAGGCAATCGTCAAGCGAACGCGCCATCTCATGACGTGCGGCATAGGCCACCGCTCCCATCATGTACGGCAGTCCGGGTGCAATGGTTGTGCCACACGACGCAGATTCCGCGCACACCGCACGCACGGCGGGCGCGTCGCTGCCGTACACACGCAGCCAATCCTCCGAGGGCATGGCGCCGTCGCCCGCCGGCACGTACCCGTGGATTCGAAGCGACTCGGTGACGCAGGGCCGCGGACCCAGCCCGGCCACGTCGAGCGCGCGCGCCATCGTGTCCTCAGCCATCTTGCGGTAGGTCGTCCACTTGCCCCCGACGATGGTCACGAGTCCTGACGCCGACACCACCACCTTGTGCGTGCGCGAGATCGACTTCGTGGGCCCGTCACGCCCGCCCTCGTGCACGAGCGGACGCTGGCCCGCAAAGACGCTGCGCACATCGGCACGCGTAGGGTCGCGCTCGAGGTAGCGCGCCGCGTTGCGCAGGATGAACTCGATCTCCTCCGGCAGCGCGCGCGGCTCGTGCTCCGCCTCGCGCATGGGAGTGTCGGTGGTACCGACCACCACCGTGTCATGCCAGGGAATCACGAACAGCACGCGGCCGTCATCGGTATGCGGCACCATGATCGCCTCGTGCCCCGCGAGGAACGACCGGTCGAGCACCAGGTGCACGCCCTGCGCAGGCTCGATCATCGCGCGCTGCGACGCATCGTCTGCCGCGCGCAGGCCATCCGCGAAGATGCCGCAGGCGTTCACCACGACGCGTGCGCGCACCTCGAACGACCTCCCCGACTCGGTGTCGGTCGCGCGCACGCCGCACACCATGCCGTGCGCATCCTTGAGCAGTCCATCCACGTGCACGCCGTTGGCGAGCACCGCACCCAACGAGGCCGCCGTGCGCGCAAGCGACAGCGCCATGCGTGCATCGTCGAACTGGCCGTCGTGGTAGCGCACGCCGCCGAGCAGGTGGTCGCGCGCCACGTTGGGGATTGCGGCCACCGTCTCGTCGCGCGAGAGGAACTGCGTAGGCGCAAGGTTGCGCTTGCCTGCGAGCAGGTCGTAGAGCTTCAGGCCCGCGCCGTAGAACGGAGCCTCCCACCACGAGTAGCGCGGCACGATGAAGGCGAGATCGTGCACCAGGTGCGGCGCGTTCTCGTGCATGATGCCGCGCTCGCGCAGCGCCTCAAGCACCAGTGCAATGTCGAGCTGCTCGAGGTAGCGCACGCCGCCGTGCACGAGCTTCGTGCTCCGGCTCGAGGTGCCCTTGGCGAAATCGTGCGACTCGAGCAGGCACGTCGAGCATCCGCGGCTTGCGGCATCGACCGCCACGCCGAGGCCTGTCGCGCCGCCACCCACCACAAGCACGTCGAAGCTTCCGCCATCGGCTGCAGCGAGCATCGACTCCCGAACGAAGGGCCGGGGCTCCTGTGACGATCCGCTCATCGCAACCTCCATGTCATGAGTGCCATCCCATACTCAGCTTCACCGCGCGGCTCCAGCGCTCGCGCTGGGCATCGCGCGCTGCGGCAGGGATCGACGGCGAGAACGTGCGTGCGATCGGCACCACGGACGCCGCCGTACGCGCATCGCGCCACACGCCCACCGCAATGCCAGCCATGAAGGCGGCGCCGAGCCCAGTGAGCTCGAGCACCGCAGGCCTCTCGATGCGCATGTCGCTCACGTCGGCCTGCACCTGCATCAGAAGGTCGCTTGCGCTGGCCCCGCCGTCCACGCGCATCGCCGCGGGGCGCACGCCGCCATCGGTGGCCATCGCGTCCATCAGTTCCGCCACCTGCCACGCGATGCCGTCGATCGCCGCACGCGCGATGTGCCCCGCGGTCGTGCCGCGCGTGATCCCCACAATCAGGCCGCGCGCATGCGGATCCCAGTGCGGCGCGCCCAGCCCCGTCAGCGCAGGCACAAGAACGACGCCACCGGCATCGGGCACTGTCGCCGCAAGCGTGTTCACGTCAGCGGCCGTCCTGATGATGCCCAGCCCATCGCGCAGCCACTGGATCAGCGCCCCGCCCGTGAAGACGCTGCCCTCAAGCGCGTACTCCGCCGGCGCCGCGCCCATGCGCCACGCCACCGTCGTGAGCAGCCGCGCCGCGCTCATGCGCGGCGTCGTGCCCGTGTGCATCAGCGCGAAGCAGCCGGTGCCGTAGGTCGTCTTCGACATGCCCGCCCCGTGGCACCCCTGC
>JBIKNS010000254.1:0-3262 GCA_044358545.1 Phycisphaerales bacterium
GCAGCGTCAAGCGAGAGGATCCCCCTGCAGTGGCGGCTGAAGTCGACGATGACCGCGCGGTTGACGCTCTGTCCCGCCAGCGCGGTGCCTCCGCCGCGCGGCAGCACCGGCACGCCGCGTTCTGCGCAGTGTCGGATGACGCGCTCGCCCTCGGCGACCGTGCGCGGCGTCACGACACCTATCGGCTCGACCTGGTAGATGCTCGCATCGGTCGAGTACAGCATCCTGCTGTGCACATCGAAAAGCACCTCACCAGCCGTGAGGGCCCCCAACTCGCGGGCGAGCTGCGCCGCAGCGTCCCCTCCAATGTCTCGGACGGTCGGCGCCGCCATCACGAACCTGCAGTCGCGCGCGCGTGCACGTGACGGAGCCGCTCGAGGAGGCTCGGCCCTGGTGCCGCGCCGCGGCGCGCCATCGCGGCACGCATGACCTCCTCGAACTTCGGCCAGCGGAACGATGCGCTGCGCTCAGTCGAGAGCCATGCGAAGCGTTCGACGACCTGCGGCGGCCTCGCCACGGCAACCATAGCGCCGGTGCCGATCGACGTGCCGGTACCGATCGCCGTGAGGATCGCGATCTTCGCGTGGTCGCCGATGGTGCACCCGTAGAAGGTTCGTCCGGTGCGGCTGATCGGGGCATCGGCATCGAGCCTGGTCATCACCTCACCATAGGTATTGAGCAGGTTCGAGTTGCAGGTGCCTGCGCCGATGTTCACCCACTCTCCGACCGTCGCGTCGCCGAGGTGCCCATCGTGCACCTTGTTCGAGTTGCCGTGGAACACGCACGAACCCACCTCGCCGCCCACCTTGCACGAGGGCCCGATCACGCTGCGCGCCTTGATGAGCGACCGTTCGGCAATCGTCGAGCCTGCGAGCACCGCCACAGGACCGACAAGCACAGATCCGGGCCGGACGGTCGCGCCATCGGCGATCGCGACGGGTCCGTCGGTGGCGTCGATGACCGTGCCTGGCCACACGTGGGCGCGCTCGTGCACGCTGACGAGGCCTTCCCCGACCACCGTCACGCCCGCTGGGAGCCCGTCCGCCACGCCACAGCCTGCCCGCCAGCGCCGCTGCCCATCTGCCGACGCGATGAGCGGCGCATCGGCACGGATCGCGGCGTCCAGCGCGTTCAGCAGCGCCCACGGGGTGCGGATGGGCTCCTCGGTAGGCGTGGCCATGTGCACCCTCGCCGCGCACTCCTGCGCAGCGATGATGCCCTGACCCGCGCGCGCAAGCACGCGTGCAGCATCATCGCGGGCGAGCCGGCACGCCACGAGTCCGCCGGACGAGTCCGCGATCGCTTCGCCATTGGCCAGCGCCACTGCACGCGACCAGTCGGCGCACGCGCCGCTGATGCAGATCACCTCCGCCGCATGGCCGAGGTCACCTACGGGCACCGCGGGATGCCTCTCTCGGGTGCATCCTCCAAGCTCAGCGCCAGGCCAGAGCGACACCGATGCGCCCACCATCAGCGCGCGCTCAACCGACGTGAGGATGCCAAGCCGCTGGTCGAAGTTCGCGCGCAGGTCCGAAAGCGGACCGAATCCGCATCGTCCATCGTCGAACAGCGCGATCGGTGCCACTGCCGTCACGGCCGTGAGGCTACGGCAAAGCGAGCGCCCCCTGCCGTAGCAGGGAATGACCACCACGGCAGGAGCCTCAGCAGGCCCCATCCCACCGGAAGAGCAGCGCACGCCGAGAGCAGCGTGCCGAGGACCTCGCCACCAAGGGCTCCGAGCGCGGCGCCCTCCCCCCACGGCGCCGCTCCCTGCGGGAACCAACCGCGGAGCGCCCATGCGAACGTCCACACGATGTCGGACAGGAATCCGACCGCAACCGTCGCCGTCATCAGCACCAGCAGGCTGCGCTTCTTGAGCGCTCCGCGAATCTGGATCACGGCGCTGGTGCCGAGAGCCATGCCAAGCGCATGGGGACCAAGCAGGTACAGGGGCGCCACCGGCCCGGAGATCGAAGGATCCGTAAGGTCCGCGAGCGCGCCGGCGAGCAGTGCTGCCCACAGCGCCGCGCGTCGCTCGGCAAGCAGCGCCAGGAACGCCACAAGCGGCAACGCGAAGGACGGCGCCGCACCCCACACCGAGAACATCGGTGCCAGCGAGACATCGAGTGCACTGGCACACACCACCAGCGAGATGGCAAGCGACCATCTCATGGTGCGGGCACTCCCGTCGCCTTCACGACCACGTCAGAAATCCGCTCTGCATCCACCACGGGCTTCACTTCCACCATCCCCCGAAGTGGCTGCTCGTCCTTGCGCCGCACATCGATGACTGTTCCCACTCTCATGCCGCGCGCGCCGCGCGGCCATCCGGCATCGGAGAGGCGCACTACGTCGCCGGGCCGCACACCAGCCTCGAGATCGATATCGCCCACAAGCACACCGCCGCGCGCCACCAACTGCACAGCCGTCCCCGCGGTCACGAGGCCGCGCACGTCATCGACGGCGCGGATCACAGACGCATCGATTCGGCCCACCGACCTGTCGGTGAGCGGCACGAGCACGCACTGCCGCGCCAGAACCTCCGGTGCAATGCGACCAACGAGCGCATCGCCCTGCACCACCGCGCAGTCGCCCGGCTGCACACCTTCGCGTGCGCCCACGGAGAGCCGCAGCCCTCCGCGCGGCAGTACCGCAGTGACCCGAGCCGAGGCATAGGACACTGAAGCGCCCGAGGCCCGGTCAAGCCGTGCGGTGATGTCCATCGCATCGAGCCGTGCCTGAAGCTCCTCTGCGCGCTGGCGCTCCTCGTGGTACAGCCCCCGGAAGAGATCCCGTTCGGACTGAAGCGCGACCGCATCTCCCGCGATCTCGGCCGCCGCTGGGCGAAGCCAATGCCGCCCTGCACTCCCGGCCCACGCCACCGGCGCCATCGGGATCCACACGACCTGCGCGAGCGCAGACGTGACGGGGGCGACCCACCCGGTAGGGAGCAGCGTGGCACACACCAACCCGCCGACCGTGCACGTCAATGGACGGGGCATCCGCACGGCGGGCTCGCGCTGGGCTAGAACTCGCCGTCAGCCGACTCGAGAGTCGCCTTGTACTGCTCAAGGTTCTCAAGGTAGACCTCGGTCCCCTTGGCGACGCATTCGAGCGGGTCGGGCGCGACCTTCACGGTCAGCGTCGTGCGGTCCGAGAGGAACGTGTCGATGCCGCGCAGCAGCGCACCGCCGCCAGCGAGCGTGATGCCGTTGTTGGAAAGGTCAGGGTTCACAAGGTCGCCCGCGAGTTCCGGATCGGC
>JBIKNS010000255.1:0-3261 GCA_044358545.1 Phycisphaerales bacterium
GGCAGCCCAGTGGGCGCATGTAGCTCCGACGTTTCCGGCTCCGATGATCGAGATCTTGGCGCGACGCATGTGGCAGGTCCTTGGGAATGTGGGGGGCGAGATGGCAATGTCCCGACCTCGGGACAGGGGCGGGAAGAATAGGCGCAATGGATGTCGGTGCGGTGCGCAGAGTCAACGGCAGGGAGCGGCGGTGGCTCGTCACCGGTGGGCTAGGCAGGATCCCGAAAACGACAGCGGCCGCCCTGAAGGGGCGGCCGCCAATTGCGCCAGAATGGACTCGAACCATCGACCTCACCCTTATCAGGGGTGTGCTCTAGCCAGCTGAGCTACTGGCGCGCAAGAGGGGCAAGTATACCGATGTCATCCCCCGCACGCCCGCCGAAGGGCCCTCAGGCGCGCGATAGAGAGCCGAGCCGCGCCCCAGTCGGCGTCGGAGCGAGGCAACCCCGCGTCATCGCAGGTGGCCACCCGAATCGCGTCCAGGATCGCGTCGAGGGTCTCGCGACGCCACTGCGCGATCGCTTCACGTCCGGCATCACCCTCGTGCTGCCGCTCATCGATCCATTCCCGGCGCTCCAGCCACTCCATCAGCTCATCGGGCGGCAGTTGAGGGATCGGACCATCGCCCCCTCCCGCGCGCACGAAGGCCTCCGCGCGAAGTTCCGCCGATGCCAGCGCCGCCACAGCCTCATTGATCCGTGCACTCGTGCGCATCGCCGCCTCGCGAGCAGCGCCCTCGGGATGCCGGTCCGGATGGCAGCGCGCGAGCGAACGCACCTGCGCAGCGCGCACCTGCGCATCGGTCACTGTCCACGCACACGGGAGACCAACCAGCGCGTACGGCCCATCGGCTGCCGCAAGCTCGCCCCGATCGTCACCCACGCGCGCAGTCACTCCTCGTCTGCAGGCTTCTTGCGACGTGCCGCGGCAGGCTTCGACGACTTCGCCTTCGCCTTTGGCTTTGGCTCGGCATCGGTGGCCTTCTTCGCCGTTGACTTCGACGCCGACTTCCCGGAGGCCTTGTCGGCGCCCTTCGGCGGCGACTTCTCGGAGGACTTCGCAGCCGAAGCCTTCGCAGACCTAGGCGCCTTGGCGGGCGGATCGTCCGCCACGGGCTCAGCGGGTGTTGCCGGCGCACGCGCCGCAGGCGCAGGGATTGCTGCGACCGGTGCACTCTCCGCAACGGGCGGCGCGACTCTCGCATCCGGCGCTGGGATGGCGGGAGGAGGCGAGCCAGCGCTTGCACCCGCCACCGGTGATGGCGATGCCGGTCGGGCTGGCACGGACGGCATGCTGCGCGGCGCGAGCGGAGACCGCGGAGCCGCGAGGGGGATCGCCGAAGGCGGCGTCGTCGGTCGGCCAGACCCGAATGTCAGCGGACGCGGTGTCGGGGCCGGAGCAGGCGATGGAGCGCCTGAAGCACTCGGTGCCGGAGACATCGGTGGCTGGCCGCCCACTGGCGGGCGTGCAGCGGGAGCACCCATTGGTGGGCGGGCGGGCGGCATCCCCATGGGTGGACGCGGTGCACCAGGACCCGGTCCACCGCCCATCGGGCGCGAACCACCGAATCCCACTCCACCGATGCGGCCCGTGCCGGGAGGGCCAGACGGCGCGCCACTGCGAGAACCGCCGAAGCCGCCGGACCCGCCGGGTCCACCGCCGTGACCTCCGAACTGTCGTGGCGAACCGTACGACGGACCGGACGAGCCGCCATCGTTGAAGCCGCGTCGATCGTCACCAAAGGCGCCGCTGCGCCGTGGATTCCTGTTGAAGGGACGGTTCGACGGCCGCGACGACATGCCGCCTGGACCGCGCGGACCAAATCCTCGCTGGCGCTCTGCCTCCTGCTTGGCCTTCTCCGCGAGGAACTTCTTGCGGTCCTTCTTGCTCAGCGCCTCGTTGACAACGAGCTCGCGACCGTTGATGCGGCGCTGCGACAGCGCCGCGATCGCCTCCTTGCCGCGCTCAGGGTCACGGAACATCGCGATCGCGAAGCCGCGGCTCTTGCCGTCGTCATCGGTCGCGAGCACCAGGTCCTCGAGATCGGGGAAGCTGGCGAGGAGCATCTTGACCTGCTCCACAGTCGTGCGCTTGTCGAGATTGCCAATGAAGATCTTGAACATGCCTGTGCGTGCCCCGGAAAGCGTAATGAGGGGATCACGAGGATCGGCAACGAATTGAGAACGCGGACGAAGGTGCTGAGACTCGCTCGGTCGCGGCCGCATCCGGCAACCGATTCCCCCAGTCGGGTCGGGATCATACGCGCTGCGCGAAAACTGGATCCCCCGGCGCTTGAGGTGGACCCTCGAATCGCGCGCGCTCCACCGCGCTTGGGATGCACCCGGAGCTCAGCGCCTCAACGTGCCGCGCACCATCGCGAAACAGAAGGCGCACTCGCGCGAGCCGCAAAAGCAAAAAAGAGAAGGGCCCCGCCAGGTTTCCCTGACAGGGCCCATCAAGTCGGCAATGACCTACTTTCCCGCTGAGCAGTATCATCGGCAGCAGGGTCTTCACTTCTGTGTTCGGGATGGGAACAGGTGTTTCCCCCTGCTTGTAGTCACCGACAAATCCGGGCGAGGCCTGTCGGCCGCGACCGGGTGAAGTCGAGGTGTTGGTGTCGCGCCCGCGCGATGCGCGGGAACACAATGTGATTCAAACGTGATATGCACTTACATGCATGAGCAGCCTGCGGGCCATGCAGACCGGGCCGGCGTCAGCGCGTGATGCGCTGTCCGCGGGGCCTGGTAGACAAGGCCAAGCAATCGACCGTTAGTACCGCTTCGCTGAACGGATCTCTCCGCTTGCACGTGCGGCCTATCAACCCGGTGGTCTACCGGGGGTCTCTCGTCTTGCGACATGCAATGCTTATCTTCGGGTGGGCTTCCCGCTTAGATGCTTTCAGCGGTTATCCCTGCCGTACTTAGCTACCCAGCTGTGGACCGAGCGGTCCAACTGGCACACCAGGGGTACGTCCAACCCAATCCTCTCGTACTAAGGTTGTCTCCCGTCAACATTGCTGCGCCCATGGCAGATAGGGACCGACCTGGCTCACGCCGGTCTGAACCCAGCTCGCGTTCCGCTTTAATGGGCGAACAGCCCAACCCTTGGGACCGCCTTCAGCCCCAGGATGCGAAGAGCCGACATCGAGGTGCCAAACCGCTCCGCCGCTATGGACGCTCGGGAGCGATCAGCCTGTTATCCCCGGGGTACCTTTTATCCGTTGAGCGACGACCCTTCCACACGGGATCGCCGGATCACTAG
>JBIKNS010000256.1:0-3259 GCA_044358545.1 Phycisphaerales bacterium
TGTGGGCGGCGGCCTCGACGACCGCTTTGACCTGCTGCTCACGACGGTGCAGCTCGCGGATGGCAGCGGTCTGTCCCTCATCCCCGGCACATGCAGGACGCTCGGGAACGACGGCAATCACCACCAACGCGCCATCAACGACGGGACGAACACCTACTTCCCCGGCCAGACATCGCGATCGTCGCAGCTGGCCAATGCGCTGTTCGCGGCCAGCGACCACCTTCCTGTGATCGCGGACTTCAGGCTGCCAGCGCGGCTCGTCGCGACGCTCGATCCGGTGCCTCCGCGGGTCATCGCGGCTGCACCGGTCACCGTGAGCGCGCGCATCTCCAATGGCGCGCAGGTCGTGACGCCACTCGGGGCCGACGGACTCGCGTACGCAGTTGCCGCGCTGCAGCACTGCACCGCATCGGGCTCTGGTGTCGCGCCACTCGCGCCTTCCACTGCAGCAGTGCCTGTCTCGCTCGCGACAGCGACGGCCGGGCTACGGACTGCCAGGATTGGGGTGAGCAGCGCCTCGGAGGCCGTCGAGCCTGCGTCGCTTGAGCTCTCGTCCACCTTCACGGTGCTCGGTCCAAGTCGTCCGAGCCTCATGGCAGGGGCGGACACCCGAAGCTCCCAAATCCACGTGCCCATCGAGATCGGCGACGGACCGGTCGATGTCGACGTTCCAGTCTGGAACTTCAACTTCCAGGCGCTGCAGTCCGCGCTTGACATCGACTCCACGTCAGTCGGGTCCTCGCCCGCGAGCGGCGCGGTGAGCGTGATCGTCGGCACGGCATCGTCGATCGGCGCCGCGCCCGCAACCCTTCGGCTTCGGGTGAATCCGCAGGGTCTCGCGCCGGGCGATGCATCCGTGCCGGTGACCGTGCGTACAAGCGACGAGAACGTCCCCGGGGAGCGGATGGCCGAGCTGCTGATCACAGTCATCATCTCCGCGAGTGCGCCTGACGAGCCAGCCGACATCAACGGCGACGGTGCGGTGAACGGGTTTGACCTCGCGATCCTGCTCTCCCAGTGGTCGGGACCAGGCAGCGCGGATCTTGACTTGAGCGGGATTGTTGACGGGATCGACCTTGCATTCCTTCTGGCGCGGTGGACACTGTGAATCCGGAGCCGACAGACATGTCGAATGAACTGGCATGCAGCTGAATGACCTAGGACTTCGCTTGCGCGCTACCGGTTGGCGAGCGCTCGCCGCTGCCGCAGCCACCATCGCCGCGAGCGCGGCTGCGCAGGCAGACACGTTGACGCTCAACCCAGTCGCGGACAACACGCTGATCCAAGATGCGGCAGGCGCGTACTCGGCAGGGGCGTCCTACAACGTGTACTCCGGTCGCGTGGGAAGCAACGGCAGCGGCACCCTCCGGCGAGCCCTGATTCGGTTTGACTGCAGCGCGATCCCCGCGGGCAGCACGGTCACGTCAGTCCAACTGCGCATGTACATGAGTCAGGGGCAGGGTGGCGCCCGTGCGTACTCGCTGCACCGCATGAGCGCCTCGTGGGGCGAGGCCGGGAGTTTCTCCTTCGGCGGGGCCGGAGCCCCGGCGCAGGCCGGAGACGCCACATGGATCCACCGCTTTTCGCCAGGCACGCCGTGGGCGACGCCAGGCGGGGACTTTGTGCCTGCCTCGAGCGCGAACCAGAGCGTCAACGGCATCGCGTGGTATGTGTGGGGATCCACGGCCGGAATGGTTGCCGATGTTCAGGCATGGGTGAACACGCCGGCGCAGAACTTCGGGTGGATGCTTCGCGGGGACGAGTCGCAGGAGCGGACGGCAAAGCGATTCGACAGCCGGCAAAGCTCGAACTCGTCGACCAAGCCTCAACTGATCATCACCTTCACCCCGCCTGTGACCAACCCCGCGGACATCAACCGCGATGGATCGGTCAATGGGCTCGACCTGACCGCGCTGCTCAGCGCGTGGGGCACCAACGCAGCCAATGCGGACCTCGACGGCAACGGGAACGTCGACGGACTCGACCTCGCCCAGCTTCTGGCGGCTTGGACCGGCTAATCCCCCGGGAAGCGCGCAACGTCGTGAAAAGGCCGAGGTGGGATTTGAACCCACGAATAACGGATTTGCAATCCGTCCCCTTAGGCCACTTGGGTACTCGGCCGTGGCGACGCATATCCTCCCATCCGCAATGGCTCCCGTCAACGAACGCCGACCGCACTTGATGCAAGTTGGCACGATGTTCGGGGGGATGCTCAGGGCGGCTGCCGTGTTATCCGCACTCCTCTCGGTCGCGCTCGTCGTGAGCGATGGGATCGCGAGCACGCAGTCCCAGTCGACCGGCACTCCGCAGTCAACGCCGCGACCGCCCATTGACGTGTCCCGACCGGCGGGCTCGCAGCCGATCGAGCCTGCGGCCGCAGCGCAATCGGGCAGATCGCTCGGCCCATCCGCAGTGCAGGAGGCGGCGGAGATCCGCGCATCAGGCCTCTTCCTTCCACCGGTCATTCCTGAGGGCGGATTCCTCATGCGCGCGGTCGGCACGCTTGAGCGCCGCGCCGATCTCGGCGTGTGGGCGATTCGGTTGCGGGACCGCGTCAATGGTGCGCCCAACCGCCTCATCACGCTGCTCCCGTGTCAGGCGCTCACTGACATGATTCAGGCAGCGCGTGCCTCAGAGCAGTCCGGCGAGACGTCGATCTTCGAGGTCACCGGCCGCATCATGGCCTGGCGCGGCATGAACTTCCTGCTCGTGACATTCTCGGTTCCTGTCACGTCGCTCGACGTGCCACGCACCGATGCCGGAACGCTCGTGCCCCCCGGTGCGTCGCAGGCACCGGCGCAGGCGACCCCAGGGAGCGCTTCCCAAGCCCCTCGTCGAGCCACCAGCGCAGAGTCCGGACCGGCACCCGAAACGTCCGTCGCAACGCCCGCCGCAGATCCGGAGAACGTGGGCACCTCGCTCGAGCGAGCGCTCGACTCGCGGGTGACGACGATTGCACGAAGCGCCGATGCCCAGCCTGCGGCGCCAGCGGCTGAGCCAGGCTCCATGCAGCCATCGCGCGCCGCAGCGCCGATCGGCGGGGAGCTCTCGAGCGCGATTCGCGAGCCGTCCGCCAGCGAGCCGCTCGGGCCTGATGGGTTGCCGTTGCCCCGAGCGGGCGATGATGCGAAGGCAGGTGAGGAGAACCCCTCAGGCGGGAACGTTGCCATGACCGGTGACAGCGCGAACGAGCCCGACGACCCGATCGGCACTGTGCTTCCGTCAGCGCCGGCCTCCGCACGGCTGATGCCCCCGCAGC
>JBIKNS010000062.1:0-10683 GCA_044358545.1 Phycisphaerales bacterium
GCCCCCTCCGCGAGCGACGGCTCCTCGATGATTGACCTTGGGCTTGATGCCGGTGATGAGCTCGTGCTCGCCGATGATGACATGGCGCCCGCCCCTGCGGCACCTGCGCCGCCCGCGATCGATGCCGGCGCGTTTGACCTTGATCTTGGGCTTGGCGCATCGGGATCTCACGTGGCGATGGGTCTCGCGGAGTCTGGCGCACCGACCCAGCCCACTGCCCCGATCACATCCTCGGACGACCTCGGCGATCTCGGTCTCGATCTCGGTCTTGATCTGGACGAGCCGTCTCCTGCACCATCTGCTAGCGGATCCGCAGGCGGCATGATCGGGCTCGCCGACTCTGGCTCGATGGCCGGCGCGGGCGGCTCCGCCGCTGGAGCCGCCGGATCCGCCGTGGGCGGTGGCGCTCTTTCCTCCTCCGGCAGCATGCCATCTGCAGGTACTGGTGCAGGCAAGCCCTCGGGTGGACTGCTCGACGACTCCCTCGCCGGGAGCTCCATGGTCGGCGGTTCGCGCCGCGACGGAAGCGGGATGGGCAACCTCGAGACCGTCGGGTCCGGCAGCGGTCTTCTGGACCTCACGAAGGAATCTGACGAGTCCACCATCGGTGCCGCGCTTCTCGACGAGGTCGTTGAAGGCGACGATGCGGACATGGGCGCCGTAGGCGCCAGCGGCATCTTCGCCGATGCGGGTGTCGGGGCGATGACGGGTGGCGATGATGCCTTCGAGGCCCCCGTCGCCGCGGTTGGCGGCGGACTCTCGCTCGCGGCAGCCGCCGTCACCCTTCCGGAGAGTGTTGACGGCGGCGGCAGCGGCCTCACCGTTGGCCTGATGGTGGGCGCGATGGCCTCTCTCGTCCTTGCGGCGCTCGTGCTGGTGCCGATGACGCTTGGCGCGGGCAGCCAGCTCTCCGGCACCATCGCATCCGACATCTGGATGTGGGTGGGCGCGCTGGCCGGTGGCACCGCGTTCTGCGGCGTGGTCGGCTTCTTCATTGGCCGGCAGCTCGAGTAGCCGCAGGTGATCCTGCTCTCGCGCTACGGGTTCAGGGAATGGATGCTCGCCACAGCGCTTGCCGCGCTGTGCGCGCTCCTTGTCGCGTGGCTCGTCAAGAGCATTCCCGTCGCGATTGGCCTTCACGCCTTCATCATCGTGGCTTGGCTGGCGGCGATCCTCTTCTTCCGGGACCCGCTTGGTCGCACGCCGGCATCATCCGATCCTGCTGACATGATCAGCCCTGCGGACGGCGTCGTCTCCGCGGTCCTTGAGATGCCCCATCACCGTGCGGTTGGCGGCCCGGCCACAGTGATCCGCATCTTCCTCAGCGTGCTCGACGTGCACCTCAACCGCATGCCGTGCTCGGGCACAGTGATCGAGACCGACTACGTCGAGGGCAAGTTCCTCGACGCGCGAAGCGCACAGTCTGCGCAGGTGAACGAGTACAACCTGATCACGCTGATGAGTGACGCCGGCGACCGCATCGGCATCCGTCAGGTCTCGGGGGCGATTGCACGGCGCATTGTGTCTGAGGCCGCGCCAGGCACACGTTGGTCACGCGCGCAGCGCTTTGGCATGATCAAGTTCGGTTCCACCACGGAACTGATCCTTCCGCGGCCGGGCAGCACGATGGTGCGCGTGAAGGCTGGGCAGAGGGTGACGGGTGGCGTGACGATCCTCGCGTCGCTGCGCCCTGCGAACGGGTGAATCTCGACGCGATCGCGATCGCCGGTGGCTGGCTCTTGCCGACCGGCACCGGAGCGCGCTGCGCTCAGTCCGTGCCGCGCGCCTCACCGGGCGGTTCGGCAGGCCACGAGGGCCTCGCGCGGCTGAGCACACGGCGAACGCGGTCGATCGATGCCCCAAAGGCCGGGCCAAGCGCTTCAGCTGCACGCACGCACTCGGGACCGAACGGCCGCGACGCATCCCTGAACAGCACGACGGCCGCGACGGGATGCGCAATCAGCGCACCCTCTTGCCCATAGCAGGCGAACGCCAGCACATGCCGGCCGGGCAGCAGGCCTGACAGTGGCGCCCAACCCTCTGGTGCGGGCTCCGCCGGACTGATGCGTACGCACGCCGCGTGCGCCGCGATGCGCGTGCACCAGGTATCGGCGATGTGGTCCAGCAGGCCGCCTGCGGCGCGGCGCGCGAGGTCATCGCGCACGTAGCCCCCAAGTCGCCATCGATCGCTGTCGAGCACGAAGAGTGCGGCATTGGTGGCGCCCATACGCGCCACCAGGTAGTGCCCGCCGATCGAGATGACTGAGTCGATGTCCGTCTCCTGCGCGACCAGTGTCCTGAACTCGCTCGACAGCGCTGCGCGCTCCTCACGCTCGCACGCCGCCTGCTCGGCAGCGGCAAGGCCGCTGGCCATCTGCAGCACCTGAGCCTCGAGCTCTGCGCGTTCGCGCGAGAGCCGCCTGCATGCGCTTTCGAGCACCGTGAGCCTCTCATGCGTGAGCCGCGCCGTCACGGCGCGCGATGCAAGCGTGCGCATGCACTCGACGAGTTCCGGCGCTGACCAGTCGTTGTGTGCAGGGAACACGTCGTGGATGCCCGAACGCACAAGCTGCGCGATGGCCGCGACGTCATCGGGCACGGACACGGCGACAGTGCTCGCGTGCGGCGATGCGGTCCGCACGGCACGCACGACACGGTGTGCCCGCGCGCCCATCGTCCCGTAGTCGACCAGCACCAGATCGAACGCGCGCCCCCGCAGCTTGCGGACGGCAGATGTGGCCCGCTCAGCCCGGTCGAGCGCAATGCGCCAGCCGGCGCCCCGGAGCCCGCAGAGGATGGCATCCGTGTCGTGCGGCGCGCAGCCGCAGTCCAGGACGCGGACAGTGCCAAGCATTGGTGGACGTGCGATGGGACCGTGCATGGGAACTCCGGGTGCGGGATCGGCGCACCAGCGGTACCCCTTGAGCGCACTTGCCGAAATGTGCAGATTTGCCGACGTTTCGCGACCGGATCAGGCCCCGTGGCGAGCCTGCCAGAGGGTCACGGCCTCCGGGACGCGCGCATACCGCGGCGTGAGGGCCATCGCGTCGATCGCCCCTCCGTCGAGCCACAGCGCGTGGGCGGCGGCCAGGCACGGCTCGGCGGACAGCTGCAGCGGCTCGACACGCACTCCGCGCGCATCCGCACGCGCGCGTGCGCCCGGAGGCAAATGCTCGTCCGCGAGCAGCAGGTCAGCGGCCGGCGTCCACAGAGTCGCGTCCACCGCGCCCTCGCGCTCCACGTGCCACCGTCCCTCGCGCCACGCGAGCGCCGTGCACCAGAACCCGCTTCCCTTGCACCCGAGCGCCACCTCGACGCGCGCATACATCGAAGGATCCACGCACCGCTGCGCAGCGACCATCGCGGTGGGCACGTCGATCGCCGGAATGGAGAGCGCCTCGCAGATCCCCTTCGCCGTGGCGATCGAGATGCGAAGCGACGTGAACCCGCCGGGACCGGTCGATACGGCCACAGCCGAGAGTTCGCGTGGAGCCCATCCTGCACACGCCATCAGCCTGTCGACCGCAGGCATGAGCTGGTCAGACTCGCGCGGATCACCCCCGCCCCGCTCGACCATCACGGAGCTGTCGCGCGCGCGGACCGCGACGGACAGATCGCGCTGCGACGCCTCGATCGCAAGGATGACAGGATCGGCAGGTGAGTCACTCATCGGAGTACGCGGGCAGCGGATGCGGATTCGCGGTGCGGGGCGTGGATTCGCGGTGCGGGGTGCGTGGCGTCAATGCGCGTGCTGGAATCGCGTGACGGGACCGCGGGGCGCGTCGTGCGAGGCCCGCGGCATCACCCGCCGACCGTACGGTACGCGCCGAGCGGCACCATCGCAGTGACCGCGTCCTCCGCAGACGGCGCATCCGACGAGAGGTCGAACGGCACGACCGCGCCATGCTCGTGGTCGCTGTTGAGGATGAGCACGCCCGGTGCAGGCGATGCCGCCCCCATCTCCGCCTTCACGTGACCCAGCACGAGCAGCCGGGCACCCAGCTCCGCACGCACGGCATCCACGTGCCCGGAGGTGTGCACGCGGCCCCAGGTGAAACGCCATGCGATGCCGCGTGGCGGCGCATAGTCGGCGTCATCGAGCTCGCGATCGAGCCCTGTCGCGTCGAAGGCCTCTGCCGGAACTGAGTGCGCGAGGAAGAGGCCGTTATCGCAGCGCAGCGCCAGCGGCATCGCGCGGATGAACGCATTGATTGCATCGGCGACGACCTGCGCGTCATCGCCGAACACGAAGTCGAGCCCCTCGTCGAACATCTGCACCTGGTCGCCCGCGCCCTTCGACACCCGCATGCGGAAGCACTGCGCAATCTCGTGGTTGGCGAGAAGCGGATGCACCTGCCCGGGGTACGCGATCACCAGATCCGCCACCCGGAGCAGCATCCTGTACGAGAGGTCCATCCGGTTCACGAGCCGCTCGCCATGGATCAGCTCATGCAGCGTGACATGCCGGTCCGTGCCGGCGTCAAGGTCGGCGAGCATCATGATCGCCTCGAGGTGGCCCGGGTAGTCGTGGATGTCGCCGGTAGCGAGCAGCGTGCCCTTCCGCGGGAGCCGCTCGCAGCAGCCCTGCCGACATGTCGACTCACGCAGCGTGCGCGCCGCGTGAAGGAACGCACGCTCGACGGCGCCCGCACGCCGCGGGTCCGTGGGCGAAATGCGCAATGCGCCATGCATGCTCAGGGCCCTGATGCTGGCGGCGCTGCAGGTTCGGCGATGCCGTACACGGTGATGGTGCCCGTGCCGGTGGCAGTCACGATGTCAACCGGGATCGCGAAGAAGCCCACGAGCTGCGCGCTCGGCGTGAGCGACAGGCGCACATCCACCTGGTCGCGCGTGCCCGACTGCGTACGCACCAAGGTCGCCGTGGCGCGCGGGTCGCGCGTCTCCACGCGCACCACATCCTTCCACTGGGGTCGCTGCACGGCGCCGCGTGCCTGTGGGTTGTAGTGCTCGATGGGCACCACGGTCTCCGCCGCAGTCCCCGTCGCCACGCGCCCCACAATGCCGATCGGCTCGGGGAAGAACCACTCGCGCGCAAACCGTCCCGGGTCCGCCTTGCTGCCCGTGCACTCGTGGCGGATGCGCAGCGGCACGAGAGGGCAGTCTGCCCGGTCCGTCTCGATCACCCACCAGAGCGGCATCGACTCGCACGGTGCCGAAGGCGCCGTCCAGCGGAGCGTGTATTCGGCGCGAGGCGCGTCGCTGGCGGGATCGAATCCGACGAACTGCGGTGCGGCTCCGGCCACACTGCGAATGCGGAACGGCTGGCCGTCGGCGCTCTTGGCAACCACCGTGCCGGTCGACTTGCCCTTGAGCGCATCCACGTATGCAGGTTCCACGCGGATGGGCATCACCGACTCTGCCGAGAGCTTCGCCGTGAGCGGCTTCGGAAGGCCCTCAACCACGATCTGCACGGTGGCGTCCTTGACTCCCGGCGTGAGCGGCACCTCCATCGTGGCGTCGAACTTGAGGCTGCCGCCGGCAGGAATCGACTTGCCGACGATGTCGGTCAGCGCGGTGCACTTGCAGCTCGGCACGGCAGCGCGCACGGTCATGGGCGATGGGGTCGTGTTCACGATCGTGAACGCTGCGGTGTGGGACGAGCCTGGCGGCACGGCGCCAAACGAGACCGACTCTGGCTGCAGCACCACCATGTCGGGGATGCGGGCTGTCCCAGGAGGCACTGCGGCCTGTCCTGCAATCGCCACCGGGCACGCGACCGCGACAGCCGTCATCGCCACACCGACGCATGCTCGGAGGAGCCTGTTCAGCGAGATGCCCTCATGCGGTGCGTTGCCTCACGCAGCGCCGCTCATCCCCACGCGGCAAGCAGCGCCGCAAGGTCGGTGCCGCTCGTCGTGCCATCGCCGTTGAGGTCCGCGCAGGGTGCGCCCCAGCACGACAGCATCTGCGTCAGGTCGAGGCCGTCCACACGGCCGTCCCGGTTGAGGTCCGCAGGATTCGGCGGGGTGCACACCACTTCGCCCGACGCGGGGATGATCTTGTAGATGCTTCCGCCGTGCGCGATCACGTAGAGCTCGCCGTTGTGGTCCTCGGCGTAGCCCACGACGCCGCTCACCGACTGGCCGCCCACGGCGGTGCGGAACTCGGAGTTGCGCTGCACAAACCCAGTTTGGGTCGTGCCGTCGTAACGGAAGCTCCAGTAGTTGTTGCTGGCGTAGTCGCAGTAGAAGTAGGTGCCTTGCAACTCAGGCATCGCGCAGCCGCGGTACACGCGCCCGCCGGTGATGCTGAAGCCGCCGGTCGCGCTATCCCTGAGGTATGTGCGGATCGGAGGCACAAGCGATGCAGAGTTGCAGGTGCAGCCCGTGAGACCGGTGCAGGAGGTGCCCTCCTGGCAGCGCCAGCCGTAATTGCGCCCGCCTACGCCGGGCGGCTGGTAGTTGATCTCCTCCTGCGCGTTCTGGCCGACATCGGCGATGTAGAGCGCGCCAGTCTGCCGGTCAAAGGCGCAGCGCCATGGGTTCCGGAGACCGTAGGCCCAGATCTCATCGTCGCCTGTGACGGCACCGGCAAAGGGGTTGTCCGATGGGACGGAGTAGTACGGGGACGTGTTGCCGATCGTCGGCGTCACGCGCAGGATCTTCCCGTGGCGCTGATTGACGATCTGCTGGGACCTGTTGCCGGGATCGTTCGAGCTGCCGCCATCGCCGGTGCCGAGGTAGAGGTTCCCGTCCGGACCGAACTCAAGCCATCCGCCGTTGTGGTTGCTGAATGGATTGCTCCACGTGAGCATCACGACGCGGCTCGCTGGATCGAGCGTCAGCGGATTCGAGGCGCTGCGCGTCATGCGAACGAGCGTGTTCGCGTTGGTGCTCGCCGCCGTGTAATAGAGGTACACGTAGCCGTTGTTCTGGTAGTCGGGATGGAAGGCCATGCCCAGAAGGCCGCGCTCGTCGCCGGTGCTGGTGACGGCAAATGAGATGCCGGTGAGGTTCACGAACGCAGTGCTCAGGATCGTTGGAGTGCCGCTCGACGTCTCCACCACCCGCACGAGCCCGTTCTTCTGCACCACATAGAACCGAGTCGCATCACCCGGGGCCTGCGCCATGTGCAGCGGATAGGTGAAGCCGCTCACGAAGAGCTTGGTCCGCACCTGCTGTGCGGAGGCATCGGCGGAGAATGCAGCGGCGCACAGAAGCGCTGCACAGGCAGTGATGGAATGGCGCAGCATCGTTTTTCACTATACGAGCCGCTTCGCCCCTCGCCTCCAGAAATGGCGCTGAAAGCCTTCAGTTCACTGTGTTATTGGGCACAACAGGGTCGACAATCGATCCGCGACGCGCCCGAGTGCAGCGATCCCCGCATCCCTCTTGGATGGATCCCGCGCATCGGCAACCCCAGGCACTGACGTCGAGGAGTAGCCCGCGTCCCGATCCGGGGCGATGAACTGATTGCGGTACCACTCGCGACCGGGCAGACCCGCCACGTCGAGCCACACGCGGTCGAGCGCGATGCGCTGATCGCGCCGCAACGCCCGCTCGGCGGAGGAGCCGGGCGCTGCACGAGAGTCCCACTGCACGGCACACGGGCGCAACTGCTCGAACCGCGCGATCAGTGGAGTGATCGCCTCGCGTACCTGAGGATCCGACTTCTCCGACAGCGTCCGCAGCGCAGACACCGCAGCGTCCACCACTCCGTTCGCGCTGACAGCCGACATGCCGTCCGCCTCGGCCAGCGCCATGAGCGCTGCCGCTGCCGCACGCGTGACCATGCTCGCACTCGCGTAATCCGACCCCACAATCGACCGGTACCAGGTTGTCGTGTCGTAGTTGGTGTGGTAGCTCGTACCCGGCGCTCCAGACGCGCTGATGCCGACGACGGGCACTCCAACCCTGCACACGAAGGCCACGTGATCGCTTCCGCCACCTGTCGGCTTGATCGACTCGGGCGCGAGACCCGTCGCGCGGGCGACTGCACGCGCGATCGACGGCGATGCGGATGCGCCAAGGTTCGGTCCCGCCGCCGCCATATCCAGGTTGATGTATCCGAGGCACTTCTTCAGCAGCATGTCCTGATGCGCCTCCACCCACTCGGTGGAGCCGATCATGCCGTACTCCTCCGCGCCCCACGCGCAGAAGAGCACATCGCATGGCAGCCGATCGCCAGCCTTTGCGCGGTCACTCATCTGCTGCGCGACCTCAAGGACGCAGATCAGCCCGGAGATCGGATCGAGCGCGCCAAGTCCCCAAGCGTCATGGTGGCAGCCCACGACAATCACGCCGGCATCCGGGTCCGACCCGGGCAGTCGTGCGATCACGTTCGCACTCTTGCGCACCCCCCGCGTCTGCTCCACAGACACCATCACCTTCAAATCAGGGCCGCCCTCGAGGCGGTAGGGCATCTCGAGCCCGCCCTGCCATGACCTCTCCGGCACCTCGCGCCCCGTCATCTGCGACATGATGCGGCCCGCGGCCCCGTACCCGATTGGCTGCACGGGGATCCTAGGCAGGTCTATCGAGTCGATCTCGAGCCGCACCGCGTCGCGGGTCGCGGGAATGCCCGGGGTAAGCGGGTCGCCTGGCCACGCAAGCGTGAGGATTGATCCGCGCTGAATGCATGTGTCGTTCGCCCATCCCCCAGACTCGGGCCACACGCCACCCTTGCCGCTGCCTGAATCCGCCGGATCGATGTACATGATCAGCGCCGCGGCGCCGGCCTCCTGCGCGAAGCGCGCCTTGTAGCCGCGGAAGTTGCCGCCGTAGCGCGCGAGCACCACGGCGCCCGTGCAGTCCACACCCCACTCGCGCAGCCGGTCGAAGTCGGCGCGGGTGCCGTAGTTGGCGTAGACGACGCGGCCGGTCGCGGTGCCACTCGCCGAGTACGCATTCCATCCCCACTTCAGGTCAGGGTGCGCAGTCTGCGGATCCTCCGCGAGATTGCGCTCGATGATCGGCAGCACGATGCGCCCGCGAGTTGGCCGGGAGGCAGAGGATCCCGGCGCGGTTGCAGCCGCACCCGGCGATGCCGGTGGCTGCGCCGGTGCCTCCTCTCCCACGATCTCCACGCGCGCGGAGACTGGATGCGCAAGGAGCGCCCAGAACTCATGCAGCTCCGTCTCAAGGCCCATGCCACGGAAGACGTTGGCGATGCGCACAATCTCGCGGCTGTCGCCGTCGGTGCCCGCGACGTGAGGCTCCGACGAGAGCAGGTCATGCCACGCGCGAAGCCTGCCAGCGTCTGGCTCGGCCTGAGCCGCCGCCAACGCCGCCGCACACGCGAGCGTGCCGAACATGCCCATGCGCTAGCGAGACACCGCGGGTGCTGTGGCGGCGGCAGCCTTCGCCGCGAAGATCTTCGGCCATGGGTCGCCCACGTGGCACACGCGGCCTGTGCGCTCCACGTAGTCCTGGTGGTAGCCCTCCGCCGGCCAGAACGCGCTCGCCATCTCGACCTGCGTCACGATCGGCCGCGAGAACGCCTTGCGGGACGTCAGTTCGGCCACGTACGCCTTCGCCTGCTCGAGCTGCGCCGCGCTTGTCGCGTAGACGCCGGAACGGTACTGGTCGCCCACATCGGGTCCCTGGCGGTTGAGCTGGGTGGGGTCATGCATCGCAAAGAAGCCCTCAAGCAGCTGCGGGTAGGTGATCACTTTCGGGTCGTACACCACCTTCACAGCCTCGGCATGGCCCGTGGCTCCATCGCAGACCTGCTCGTAGGTGGGCTTGTCGACGCGACCCTGCATGTATCCGCTCTCGGCGCTGATCACTCCGGGTGCCTTCTGGAAGATGTGCTCGATGCCCCAGAAGCAGCCGCCCGCAAAGTATGCGGTCTCTGTGGCGACTGGCTGGCTCTGTGCGGGCAACGGCTTGTCCTTCTCGTGGAAGGTGAGCGCCGCGCTGTTGAGGCAGTAGCGGAGGCCGGTGGGGCGCGGTCCATCATCGAACACGTGACCGAGGTGGGCGCTGCACCTTGCGCAGAGGATCTCCGTGCGCACCATGCCGTGGCTGGCATCAGCCTTCTCAGTCACGTGTGCCGGGTCGAAGGGCGAGAAGAAGCTCGGCCAGCCGGTGCCCGAGTTGAACTTGTGCGTGCTCGAGAAGAGCGGCAGCCCGCATACCACGCAGCAGTACGTGCCATCCGTCTTGTTGTCGGTCAGGTTGCCGCAGAATGCAGGTTCGGTGCCTGCGCGCTGCGTGACGCGGTACTGCTCGGGCGTGAGCGACTTGGCGAGGTCGGCGACGCGGTCGCGGGAAAGCGGCGTGATGTCGTATCCGGATCGCGAGTAGCGGTGGTTCATGGATTGTCCTGACCTGTCCTGGTTCTGCATTCCGCGCACTGTCGACGACGTCGCAGGTACGCCGCCTCCTTGGGGGTGACTCGACACGACCGAGACAAACGCCGCAGCGCCAGCGACAGCGGCGATCGCGCCGAGCAGGAGCGGTGTCGAGAACGCGACGCGTCTGGTGGGCATGGCGGGATGCTAGGACGCGGCAGGCGGCGGACGCGCGCACTACGGCACCGATTGACTAACGCGGTCAGGCTGCCCTGCGATAGCGACCGACACGACCGACCTTGCCGTTGGACATCAGGACCGGCCGCACGTTGCCGCTGGGGCCCCTGAACCCCTGCACGCACATGGCGAACGCGCGCTTCGATTCGGCAACCGTGAACCCGGCGGCGCGGCAGATGTCCTCGCGGCTT
>JBIKNS010000257.1:0-3225 GCA_044358545.1 Phycisphaerales bacterium
GCGAGTGGACCCTGCACCGAGCGCACGCAGCGTGTCGACCGTGTAGCTCGTGCCTCCGCGGCGAATCTCGAGATCGCTCACGACTGCTCTCGGCTCGTCCGCAAATGCGGCACGCGCCAGAGCGAGGCGAAGCTCGGGGGGTGCAGTCTCGACACCACGGCGAAGGGGGCTCCGCACTGCCGGCATCACCACGATGCGGTCGCAGTCGAGCAGTGTCGCAGCGGCCGATGCCATCGACACGTGCCGCTGGTGCGGCGGGTCGAAGGTGCCACCGAAGAGCAGCACGCGCCGTGCGCCGCGCGTCTCGTGCGGCTCCTGCACCAACGCCCAGATCAGCGCGCACACAGCGCGCATCGCATCGCCCGCCGCCCTGCCGCTGCGGATCATGTCGATGGTCCGACGCGGATTCGCAAGCAGCGAGGCGGCGACCGCGCCTGCGTCCACCGTCCCGTCGCGTCGCAGCAGTTGGGGCATCCACGCTGGCACGGCGTCGTCCGCGCCATCGCTGATGCCTCGAACGACACCCCAGCGCCAGGCTCGCTCGCTGGCTGCGCGCGCGAACGACGCTGACTCGCAGTCGACCATGCATGCGCCGGTTCGCTCATGAAGCGAGCGCTTGTCCGGAGGGTGTCCGATCACACCGTCCACACCAGCCAGCGCGACTGCGCTCAGACCGGCGCTCGCGAAGTGAAGACTGGCTGGCCCCTGCACTGGAGGAATCCAGCGGCGGCCTTCGGCGTCAATCACCGCGCTCGCCCAGCGTGCACTCCCGCTGACGCACGCCGGCGACAGCGCGCCTGCCACGCCAGCGAGGATGACCAGACTTCCCGGCCCTAGCTCGTCAGACCACGTGCCCGTGAACTGCGCGCCGGGACCGACCCCGACCTGCACCACCTGCAGGGACGCGCTGATCGCCGATAGCCCTTGGCGCAGGCGGCCGGTCTCGAATCCTGAAGGGGCGAGGATGGTCAGTGCGGGGCGCACGCGGTGTGGCGGGGGGACGTTCGTGGGCGTGACCGGACCGTTGCCGATGAGCGTGGGCACGCTATACTCTCGCGCTCGTAGACGGCCCCATCGTCTAGCCTGGTTCAGGACACATCCCTCTCACGGATGGAACAGGGGTTCGAATCCCCTTGGGGTCATTCCCGCAGCCTTCGCCGAGTCGGCCCGCCACGGTGTGTGGCGATGCGCGAGTCAGGGCCGCGGCAGATCGCCGCAAAGGCCCCATCGTCTAGCCTGGTCTAGGACACCTCCCTTTCACGGAGGTAACACGGGTTCGAATCCCGTTGGGGTCATTTCGCCTCAATCCTCAGCCAAATCCAGTCGATAGGGCGGCACGCGGCTTTGAGCACGCCATGGTGTGGGCTAGCCTCCTCATTCGGCGCCCCGGGCGCGACGTGAACCCGATGCACACCACCAGTTTCCGACCGTCGACTCTTCTCGCCTCCCTGACCGTCGCAGCGGTCGCGTTCGCACCTGATGCCCTCGCGGCCATCCGCTACGTGGACGGGTCGCTCGCGACCGGTGCCGGCAACGGGACAACGTGGGCGGACGCGTACCGCGGACCCACCGCGCTGACGGCGGCGCTCGCGGCGAGCGTGGCAGGGGATGAGGTCTGGGTCAAGGCCGGAACCTACAAGCCCAGCGACACTGGCAGCCGCACCGCATCGTTCGTGATGCGTACCGGCGTGGGCATCTACGGCGGCTTCGCGGGTACCGAGACACAGCGAGACCAGCGCAGCGTCGCGGCCAACGAGACGATCCTGTCGGGTGACCTGCTCGGCAACGACACCACGAGCACGACCACGTTCGGCGACAACTCCTATCACGTGGTGCTCGGGTCGAGCGTGACATCGAGCGCCGTGCTCGATGGGTTCACCATCCGCGCCGGCAATGCCAACTTGGCGTCGAGCAACAACGACAAGGGCGGCGGAATCCTCGTGCTCACCAACGGACAGCCCACGGTGCGAAACTGCCGGTTCATCGCGAACCGATGCACGTTCGGAGGCGGCGCCGGCTACATCTTCGGCGCGGGCGGCACCTTCACCCGGTGCGAGTTCATTGACAACGTGGGCGGCACGTACGGCGGCGCGTTCGACTGCAACAACACGAACGTGACGTGGGAGTCGTGCCTCTTCCGCAACAACACCGCATCGCGCGCGGGCGCCATCGAGAGCTTCGGAAGCTCGCAGAGCCGTGTGACGAACTGCATCTTCGTCGCCAACCGTGCGACGGGCAGCAACGGCGGTGCTGCAATGTGGATCGGCTCAAGCAGCGCCGTGACGATGCGCAACTGCACCCTCTACGCCAATGTGGCCACGACGCTTGCGGGTGGCATCATCAACACAAGCGGATCTTCGACCGTGGCCAACTGCATCTTCTGGGCGAACACGGGTCCGGGAGGCACCACGGCCGCGAACCAGATCAACAACTCCGGGGGCACAACCACCGTGAGCTACTGCGTGGTTCAGGGAGGGTTCACCGGCACGGGGAACCTCAGCACCGACCCGCTCTTCGTGGACGCCCCCGCCGGCGACTTCAGGCTCCAGCCCACCTCGCCCGCGCTCGACTCGGGCGCGAATGCGAGCGTCCCCACCGGTGTCACCACGGACTTTGCCGGCAATGCCCGCTTTGTGGACAGCCCCGTGTCCGATTCCGGCAGCGGTACCGCACCGATCGTCGATCGTGGCGCGCTTGAGTGGCAGCCTCCTGCGCCCACGTGTCCAGCGGACCTCACCGGCGATGGCGCTGTGGACGGGTTCGACCTCACGGTCACGCTTTCATCGTGGGGCGGTTCCGGCAATGCTGACATCAGCGGCGATGGAGTCGTCGACGGGTTTGACCTTACGGCGCTGCTGAGCGCGTGGGGACCATGTCCTTGACAGGTCGGCTGCTGACCCAGCGTGCCGGCAGCATTGCCACGCCGGTGCATGTGGGTGACGGCATCGTCGACAACCTAGGGGGTGTTGCCTGGGCGGCCTGCGCCGACCGCCAGCCCTCGCTCGTGTGTGTGCTGCACGACTCCAACGTGCGCCCATTCGCTGGCCGCGCGATCGCATCACTCGAGAGCGCAGGCCTACGGGTCACCGGAATGCCGGTCATCGCGTCGGAGCGGCGCAAGACGCTGGCGGCAGTCGAGCACTTCTCCCGCGCGCTCGCCTCAGCTGGTGCGGACCGCGACACGCTCGTCGTGGCGGTGGGCGGTGGATTGGTCGGAGACATTGC
>JBIKNS010000063.1:0-10614 GCA_044358545.1 Phycisphaerales bacterium
ACTGGGCCAGCGCGCCGCTGGGGTCGCACGGGGCAGGGGCCACGCTCCGCCGCAGGATGCCGTGCGCATGAGCGTTCTGCGCGAGCGGCCATGACACCCACTCCACGCTTCCGCCGCGGCGCGTGCGCGTCGCCACGAGGCTGACCTCGGCGGAGAAGGGCACGAGCGACTCGAGGATGCAGGGCACCTTGCCGAGCTCCTGCCATGCGGTTGCGGCCTGCGCCGCCTCGCGCACCAGACGCTGTCCCTTGCCGTCGTAGCCAAGCCGGCGAGTCTTGAGCATCGCGGGAGTGCCGACTGACGCCAGGGCATCGTCAAGCTCCTTGGCGTTCGATACGGCGGCGAAGGCCTGCACCGGCACGCCGCACTCGCGGAAGAACCGCTTCTCGCTGATGCGGTCCTGCGACACCGCGAGCGCACGCGGTCCCGGTGCGAGCGCGAGCCTCTGCGCGAGCGACTCGGCGGTCGATGCGGGCACGTTCTCGAACTCGAAGGTGGCGATGCTGATTTGAGAGGCGAACCGCTCGAGCCCGTCGGGGTCGTCGTAGGGTGCGGTGATCACCTCTCCAAGTGCCGCAGCAGGGCAGTCCGCTGATGGTTCAAGGAACCGGAACCGCATGCCCAGCGGGAGCCCGGCCATCGCGAGCATCCTCCCGAGCTGGCCTCCTCCAACGATGCCGACCTTCATGTGCGTCTCCTGCGCCTCACGTTCGCCGGCGTCGCGCTCAGGCCGACGGGTCAGGGTGCGCGAGCACTTCCGCGGTGCGGGCGGCGCGGTACCCGACCAGCGCATCCCGGATCGGTCCGTGCTCATTGGCGAGGATCGATGCCGCCAGCAGCGCGGCATTGATGGCGCCGGCCTTGCCGATCGCGAGCGTGCCCACGGGGATGCCAGCGGGCATTTGCGCGATGGAGAGCAGGCTGTCCATGCCATGGAGCGCCTTGCTCTCGACGGGAACCCCGAGCACAGGAAGGTGGGTCTTCGCGGCACACATGCCGGGAAGGTGAGCCGCGCCGCCGGCGCCGGCGATGATGACCTTGAGCCCGCGGGTTGCAGCAGTAGACGCGTACCGGAACAGCAGGTCGGGTGTGCGGTGCGCGCTCACGACACGCACCTCGCACGGCACACCAAGTTCCGCAAGCATGTCCACGCAGTGGCACATGGTCTCCCAGTCCGAGCGCGAACCCATGATGACGCCCACCAGTGCGCCTGCTGTGCCGCCTGCCGGCGCGTCGAGCATGGACTCCCAAGTCATGCAAGGATCCTAGCGGGAGCCCCCCGGTAGGATCCGCGGCTCGCACATGGCGATTGACCCGGGACAACGCGCGCAGCGCGCCCTTCGTGTCGTGCGCTCCACGACAGCCGAGCGGCTGTGCGAGGAGTTCGCGCATCGGGTGTCTGCACGGTGGGCCGGGGATGTGGATGGCCTTGCGCAGGTCGGGCCCTTCGACCGCGTGGTGGTCGCCGTGCAGGGCAAGGGTCTCGAGCGCTGGTTGCGGCGACGCCTTGCGCACCGTCTCGGTGTCGTCGGCGGCATCGAGACGCCGTATCTGCGGAGGTTCATCTTCGAGGTCGCAGGCATGGTGACCGGCGAGCTGCCCGCATCGCGCGCGCGCGATGACGTGCTCGAGCTCGCGTACAGGATCGCGCAGGAGATCGCGGCACGCTGCGCGGATGGTGGCGCGCAGGGGCCGGATCGCGACGTGGCGGCCTCGCGCGCTGGCACCGGCCGCGGCAGCGTGACCATGCACGGGAGCGATCGCATCCCCCGTGTGGATGCGGAGCATGTGCTCCCGCTTGTCACCGACCGCGAAGGATCGCGCCCGCATCCGCATGCGCTCCTCTCGGCCGGGCACCGGCTTGCCGCGATCTTCGATGCGCTCGAGGTGGAGCGTCCTGAGCTTGTCGTCGGATGGCGGGATGGACGCCCGCTTCCTGGCCATGCGCCGTGGCTGAAGCGCAACGCACCCGACTACCCACGACTCGCGTCACTCTGCGGCTGGATGCACCGTCTCTGGTGGTGGACAGCAGGACCTGGCCGCGAGGGCGGTCCGGCGGCATGCTGGAGCGGGCACCGATCTTGGCAGTCCGTGCGCGACGCGATCTCCATCCTGTCGGGCGACGGCGCGTGGCGCGATGCGCTGTCGCGGATCGAGCTGCGGCAGTCAACCGATGACCGTGCGCGACTGCCCGCGATGGTCAGCGTCTTCGGCGTGTCGTCGCTGCCGCCCCTTGCGCTTGACTTCCTGGCCGCACTCGGCAGCCGCATCGACGTCACGCTGCACCTGGTCACGCCCACCGACCAGTACATGGACGAGTCGATCATGGGCCGGAAGGGCGATGGCGAGCCTGACGACGCGCACCTTGACTCGCTCTGGTCACGCGGGCACCGGCTGCTGGCTGTCTGCGGGCGACAGCCCATGTCGATGCAGCAGCGCCTGCTGTCGCTCGCGCACGTCGAGGATGCGGAGTGCGTAGACACCGCCACTGCCTCGCGTGAAGATGCTGAAGTGGCCGCTGACGGCGGCCCGCGCCATGAAGTTCCCTCATCGCTTCGCGCGCTGCAGCGGTCGCTCCGCGAGGGTGTGCCGATGGAACGGGACACTGCCGGTGACGGTTCGGTCAGTGTGCACCTGGTGTCGGGCCCGACGCGTGCGGGCGAGGTGCTGCGCGACCAGGTGCTTGATGCGTTTGCGTCGCTGCCGGGTACCGGTCCAGACGACGTGCTGGTGCTCACGACCGATGTCGAGCGCTACGGCACCGCCATCGCGCGCGCGCTGGGCGCATCGAGTCCACGCCCGATTCCCGTGACGCTCGCGGACCGCAGTGCGCGCGTCGAGCGCGCGGCGGTGCGCACCTTCTGCGATGCGCTGCAGGTCCTCGACGGGGAGCTCACGCTCGATGCGCTCGGCGCCGTGGTCGCATCCGGGCCAGTGGCCGACCGGGCGGGCGTGTCGGTCGAGGAGTGCGTGCAGTGCCTTGAGCACCTTCATGCCGTGGGCGGTCGCCGGTTCATCGACGCGGAGCACCGTCGCCGCACGCTGTGGGCTGCAGGCGGGGAGGCACTCGCGGCGGTGGAGCGCAGTTCAAGCGACGGGTCGGCAGCGCTGGGCTCGGCGCTGCACGGAGTCGATGCACCCGACGGCACGCTGATGGATGCCTCAGAGCGGCTCGCGGTGTCGATGGCGATGTCGCACGATGTGGGAGGCACGCAGCTTCCTGGTCTGGCGCGCGTCAGTGCGACCGTAGATGCGCTGATGTCGCTCGGGCGGCGCACCGCAGAGTCGCGGACGATGGCGGAGTGGTGCGCGTGGTCACGCGACCTGCTTGATGCGGTCGTGCAGCGCCGCATCCGCTCGTCCGATGAGGGCGACGTTGCCGCGCAGCGCGCGGCGATCCTTGAGGCGATCGAGTCCGTGGCCGCCGCGGCGTCCCAGGCGGGCCTTGTGGAGCTGCTTCCGTTCGCGGTGGCGCGCGGCGAGATCATCGACGCGATCGACCGCGGTGCCGTCGGACGTCGATTCGGCGCATCGGGTGGAGTGATGGTGGGCGGCCTCGTGCCGATGCGCAGCGTGCCGAGCCGCATCGTGGCGCTTGTCGGGCTCGACCGCGGCGTTTTCCCGAGGCGAGACGAGCGTTCCGGCATCGACCCGCGCCGGTGGTCCCGCGGATCCGGCGACCGGAGCGCGCGCGACGAGGACCGTGCGCTCTTCCTCGAAGCGATTCACGCGGCGGCCGATCGACTCATCGTGGTCTCGACCGCGGTCGATGCCGCATCGGGAGAGCCCGAGCCTGCGTCCCCGCTGGTCGACATCCTGCGTGAGCAGTGCGGCAAGGCCGCGCGCGTGACCCGCCACGGCGTGCATGCATTCGGCGAGGAGGAATGGTCGGCGGATTCCACGGACCGGCCGCGGCGCGATGCGCACGCGCGTCGGTGCGCGCTCGCTCGCCGCACTGGTGCCGGACCGGATGCGCAGCGTCGCATCCTGTGCACGCAGCTCAGGTCGCCTGTCAATGTGAGTCGTGCGCTGCTCGCACGCGTCGATTCGGTTGACCGCATCGCGGAGTGCATGCGCGATCCTGCACGGTGGTGGCTCGAGACGATGGGTGCGCGCATCTCGTCGATGGAGACCGACACCGACGAGCGCGAGCCCGGCACGATCGACGCGAGGGCGAGGTGGGCGCTCGAGCAGTCGCTCATCGAGCAGTTCGTCAGCGGGGTGCGGGTGTCCGTCGACGCGGTCGTGGACGCGCAGCGGCGGACCGGTGCGATGCCTGCCGGTGCGGCAGCTGACGCCGTGGCGAGCGAACTGCGCGCATGGCTCAGCGAAGTTGTGATGGGCAGTGCGGGACACTCGGTGTGCCCGGCTACGCCGCACGAGTGGGTCATCCACGGTCCCCATGGGCCGCTCGCGGCACGCGGCTGGCGCAGCGCCGAGGAGCCCGGCACCCAAGTGCTCTTCAGGGGCGGATCGTGGAGGGCACGTCACGCTGTGGAGATCGCGATCCGGGCAGCGGCATGGGCCGCTGCGGGAGGCGCTCGCACCGTGGTGATCCCGGACCCGGACGGCAAGGGCGGGATGCCCGCAGAGATCGTGTGGAGCGGCACCGCCGATGACGCTGCACGTGCGCTTCACTCGATGCGCGCGATCGCAGCGGCGGGCGCAGTTGTGCCGCTGTGCTTCCATCCGATGCTGCTGGCCGATGCGGACATGGCCGGTCTGAGGGCTGGGGCCGCTGACGCGCTCGACTCGGTCGCGCGCACGCTCGAGGAGTGGCTGTCTCGATCGGTGGACGACCTCTCTCGGGGCGAGGTCGATGCGCGTGCGATGCGGGTCGCGCTGCAGGGCATGAATGCGCGGGAAGTGCTGGGAGGGCCGTGTGACCGCGCGCTCGATCCGCCGCGGGACACGCTCGCGGTGGCGATGGAGTCGCCGTTGCCCGTCGCGGTCCCCGCAGTGCGCACGGACTTCGGTGGCGTGTGGCCCGCCGTGGAGGGCCTCCTTGCATCATGCGGATGGACCCGAAGCGAGGGAGGTGTGGCGCCATGAGCGGCATGGGCACTGCGGGTGCGCTGCGGGTCATCGAGGCAAGCGCAGGCACCGGCAAGACGTTCCGGATCACCCAGCTTGTGGTCGAGCTTGTGTCGTCGGGCATCCCGATCGATCGCATTGTGCTGTCGAGCTATACCAATGCTGCAGCCGATGAGCTTGCCGAGCGCGTGCGCCAGGCGCTCGCGCACGCGGCTGATCCGCGCGCGCATGGAGACACGAAGGCCCCGATCCCAGATGCGACGTCGGCTGCAAAGCTGCGACGCGCTGTGGCCGAGATCGATGGCGCGTGCATCGGCACGATCCACTCGTTCTGCGCTCGGCTGCTCGAGGAGGCGTCGGAGGTGGCGGGCGCGCTCTCGCTCGATGGGATGTCGCCCGACGAGGCAGCCGGCGACCTTCAATCGGAGGTCACTGCGGACCTGTGGGCGGCATGCCTGGCGCCGAGCCAGCTTGCGATCTCCATGCTGGGCGACGACCCCGCCGCCGCACGCGCGATGCTCGCCGGCATCGTGAGTGCGGTGGATGGCGAGCCTGACGCGCGCATCGAGCCGGACCATGACTGGACCCCGATCGCGGAACTCGAGCGGCGCATCGACGACCTCATCGCATGTGAGGGCGCGGCGTGCCGCCGGGCCGTGTCCGACGTGATCCCCAACTTCAACAAGGCGGCCGCCGGTCGGCTCCGTGCGATGGTCGAGGCGACCCAGCCCGGCCGTGCAGCGCGACAGGCGATCATGGCCGGAGCTTCCGACTTCCGCGCCGTGCCCGACGGCGACTGGCCGGCGGAGTGCCACAAGGCAAAGCGTGCACGCGTGCAGGAGTGGGCGCGCTCGGACGCAGGCGGGCACGCGGTGCGCACCTTGCAGTGCCTGCACGATGACTACCGTGCGTCGTGCACAGGCTTCCGCGCATCGCTGGCGCGCCGAGCGCGGATCGCGCTGTCGTCCCGGCGCGATGCGCGTCGTACCTACTCCTTCAGTGACCTCATCGCGCGCACATGGCAGCTCTTATCGGCACCTGCGGGCGCGCTCGTCGCTCACGCGCGCAGCCGCTACGCCGTGGCGATCATCGACGAATGCCAGGACACGGATCCGCTGCAGCAGGCGATCTTCAGCAGGATCTTCGACGCTCCTGGCCATCGGCTGCATGTGGTGGGCGATCCGAAGCAGTCCATCTACGGGTTCCGTGGGGCCGACCTTCCGAGCTACATCAGGCTCCGGAACCGAGGCCTGGCCGACGATCCGCTGGTGGTGTCGTTCCGTTCGGATGCGGCGCATGTGGCCGCGGTAGAGGGGCTCTTCATGGCGCACGCGAGCCCATTCGGCGCTGCGGAGATCGCGTTCACGCCGATCGGCGCCAAGCACACGGAGCCCCGCTGCATCGGCGGCGACGGCGCACCTCAGTCTGGCGTGGAGGCCATCGCGCTCGATGCGGGCACGAGCGTCACGGCGCAGCGTGCGGCCGCGATGCGGGCCGCTGCGGCACGCATCAGGCAGTGGCTGGCGTGGCCGGAGCCGTGCGGCCTCAGCGTGCCAGAGGATGGCGATCCCGCGCGTCCGAGGCGACCAGTGCGTCCAGGCGATATCGCAGTGCTCTGCCACCGCCGCGACGAGCTCGATGCGATGCGGCGCGAGCTCGACAGGCTCGGCATCCCCAGCGTCTACTCCGGCGACTCGTCGGTGCTGCTGTCGCCCGCAGCCGAGGACATCCACGCGATCCTCGTCGCGTGCGCATCCCGGCGTTCGGCGCAGTTCGCGGTTGGTGCCGCGATGGCGCGAGCGCTCGGGGCCACCGCCGACGACATCATGTCGCGGCGCGAGTCGTGGATCGGCGCCATCCGGACCTGTGCACGCACGCTTGAGTCAGCCGGAATCGATGCGGCGCTGATCGAGCTGCTCGAGCGGCCGATCCCCGGCGCACGCGATGGCGCAGATGCAGGCCGGTCGGCGATGGAGCTCCTGCTCGCGCAGCCCGGCGGCGAGCGCCATGCGGTCGATGTGCAGCACCTGCGCGATCTCCTCGGCGAGGCGGAGCGCACAGGCATCGGCGGTGCGGCGGCGCTCGCCCACTGGATCCGCTCGGAGCGTGATGCGATCGAGCGTGCAGGCGGGCGGGGCGGCGGCGACACCGCGCGCTTGCGCACGCAGGCCACAAGGGACGCCGTCACGCTGCAGACGCTCCACTCGTCCAAGGGACTCACCTACGAGCTCGTGTGCCTGCCCACCATTGCGATGGGATCGCGGCAGCCGAAGGATGCCCCGATCGTGCGGACGACGGAGGTCACTGCCGACGGCATCGCATGCCGGGTCATCGACCTTGGATCGCGCAGCCAGGCTTCGCGCGCACGCGATCAGCAGCAGGAGCAGGGACGCGAGCAGTCGCGGCTGCTCTATGTGGCGATGACCCGTGCGCGCTACCTCACGAGCGTGTGCGTGCCGCGTGAGCCAGCCTCTTCAGTGAGGCCCTCGGCGCTTGAGGAGCTGCTCGGATCGCAGTGCGATGAGGCCGGCGGTCCAATCCCCGACCGAATGGGGCAGCTCGGTGCGTGGGCGCGGCGTTCCGCGGACGCGTACAAGAGGCTGGTGCCGCTCGGCGCTGCGTGTGCGGCTGCGGTGCCAGGCGATGGCGGTCTGCCGCGGCCCGCATCGGTGCGCATCCTTGCGAGCATGCCGACTTGGAGCGGTGCACCGTGGTCAGCGCAATCGGTCGAGGCCGTGGCACCGACCGACCAGCCTTTGGATGCATGGGCCGACCCGCTGCGCGAGGTGAGTTTCACGTCGCTGTCGCGCGGGGCGTCACACGCGGACCCGGCAGCTGGCGATGACAGTCGCCGGGACGAGCCCGAGCTCGATGCGCGACTCGGTCAAGTCGCCGCAGCGGGTGAAGGCGGCGGCGAGGCCGAGCCGGATCGCGCGGCCGGCGATGGAAGTTCCGTGAGCGCCATCGATGAGGCGATCCGCAGGCTCGGCGTGCGGGGCGTGGACCTTGGCGTGGCGATGCACTCCGCACTCGACGTGGCATTCGAGTCGCTCGCTGACGAGACGCAGGGTGATGGGGCAGCGGATGGGGATCCGGTGCACGACCGCCTGGCGACGCATCTGGCTGATGCCTGCGCCACCGTGTCGGGAGGAGACGTATCCGAGGGCTCCAGGACCGCTGCACACGATGCGGCACGCGCGATCCGCGAGGCGCTGGTGCAGCCGCTCGGGCACGGTTGCCCGTCGGTGGTCGCTCTGGCGGGTCGACGCAGCGCGGTGCTGCGCGAACTGCGAATCTCGGTCCCGCTCGAGCTCAACCCCGAGGCGCTCGGTGCTGCGTTCGTGGCCTGCGGTGGCGAGATTGGGGCACGGGTGGCGCCTGCGATCACGCGTGCGTCCACGTCGCGGGTACGCGGCATCCTGAGCGGCATCATCGATATTGCCGCGGTCGCGCGTCCGGGCGAATGGCACATCATCGACTGGAAGACCAACGACCTGGGACGGGATCCACGGGCCTACTCCGGGCACGCGCTGGAGGACGCGGCCGCGAGTTCGCTCTACCCCGTGCAGGCCGCGCTCTACATGACGCTGCTGACGCGCTGGCTTCGCCGGATCGGTGACCGATCGGCCGTGGTCGCCTCGCATTACCTCTACCTGCGTGGCATGGATGCGCGAACTCCGGGTGTGGGCGTGTGGTCATGGTCTCCTGGCGATGCTCTGATCGCGGCACTCGACGATGCCTTGGGTCCGCAGGCGGCGGCTCGTGCGGAGGAGTTCATCCATGAGCGCTGAGTCGATTGGTGCGGGACTGCTTCCGCCCGCGATCATGCAGGTGGCGGAGCGAATCGTGCGCCGTTGCGGCGAGCATGCGGGGCAAGACGGGCCGGCGCTGGCCACGGCGTGCGCGCTCGCGTTGCACCAGTTCTCGCAGGGCCACACGCGCATCGACCTCTCCGGCGACGGTCGCGTGCTTCTGGTCCCGCGAGAGCCGCGCGACGGCACTGACCGCATCGAGGTGCCGGTGCCCGCGACCATCCGCGAGGTCGTGCTGCGCGCCGTGGCCCGCGGCAGCGCGCTGGTGGCACGCATGGAGATGTCGGATGGCGCATCTGCAGCGACGCCGATGGTCCTCGAGGGCGAGTGCCTCTCGCTGGCACGGTGCCGCGATGACGAGTGCGCGCTTGCGCAGCTGCTGCAGCAGCGTGCGCAGGCATGGCCGGATGCGGCCGCCCGGCGTGGCATTGTGGATGCCCTGATCTCCTCGTGGGGCGCTGCCCTCGACGACGCCCAACGTCGGGCGGTGCTGTGCAGTGCGGCGAGCGGCCTGGCGATCGTGACGGGCGGACCTGGCACCGGAAAGACCACGGTCGCGGCACGCATCGCCGCGGCTCACGTGCACCTGCTCGCCATGCGAGGCGCACAGGCATCGCTGAAGCTGCTTGCGCCCACGGGCAAGGCGGCAAGCAGGCTCAGCGAGTCCTTCGCTGCGGCGGCATCTGCGCTTCCCGAGCCCCATGGTGCGGCGCTGCGCGGATGCCTCGCCACGACGGTGCATGCATCGCTCCTGGGCCGCGAGCGCGAGGGGCTCGCGCGCATGACGATGGCCATCGTCGATGAGGCATCGATGGTGGACCTCTCGCTCATGCGAAGGTTGGTGGATTCGGTGCCGCCCGGAGCATCGCTCGTCGTGCTCGGAGACCGCGATCAGCTCGCCTCAGTCGAGGCCGGCACCGTCCTCGCCGACATGACCGAGCCCGGGTCGGCGATCGCAGGCAGCGTCATGCGTCTGGAGCGTTCTCACCGGTTCGGCGGCGAGTCCCCGATCGGGCTTCTTGCGCGTGCTGTGCTCGAGGGCGACGCGGACCGTGCGCTGCACCTCCTCGGCGCGGGGGCGCCAGCGTTCGCTGCGACCGGCGCACGCGCGCCAGTGGATGGAAGCCATCCAGTGGCTTCAGGAGTGCGCCTTGTCGACTGCCGCAGCGAACGCGAGACAATCCGGGCGGCGATCGACATCTTCCGCGAAGGATGGGGTACCGCGATACTGTGCGCGCACCGGCACGGAGGCACTGGCACGCTGGAGATCAACAGGCTCTGTGCCGAGACGAGCGGTGCACGCCTCTCGGATCCGCTCAGCGCAGTGCACTGGGAGGGAAGGCCGATCATCGTCACCGAGAACGACCGTGCGCTCGGGCTCATGAATGGCGATGTGGGGATCGTGAGGGCTGGCCCTGATGGCCGACTGGAAGCGCGCTTCGCGGGAAGGGAGAGCGGTGTGCCCGCACCAATCCTCCCCGCGACCGAGTCCGCATACGCGCTGACCATCCACAAGTCGCAGGGTTCGGAGTTCGACCACGTGGCGATTGTCCTGCCCGTCGCCCCTTCACCGATCCTGAGCCGAGAGCTGATCTTCACCGCAATCACGCGCGCGCGGCGGTCGGTGACGGTCATTGGAACGCCCGACCGCGTCCGGGAGGCGATCGGGCGGCGGGTGGCGCGTGCCTCAGGTCTGTCCGACCGGCTGCGCATCGGGTAGGAATCCGCGCATGCGCACACGCACATCGACACGAGTCACGGGTCCCAC
>JBIKNS010000258.1:0-3203 GCA_044358545.1 Phycisphaerales bacterium
GTACTCCTCCCGGTGCAGCATCATGATGACGTCCGCGTCCTGCTCGATGGAGCCTGACTCGCGGAGATCGCTCATGCGCGGCCGATGTCCATCTCGCTGCTCCGCCATGCGGTTCAGCTGCGCCAGGCACACCACCGGCACGTCGAGCTCGCGCGCCATCGCCTTGATGCCGCGGCTGATGTCGCTGACCTCCACCTGACGGCTCTCGGTGCGCGAGCCCGACGTCATGAGCTGCAGGTAGTCGATGAAGATCGCCGACACCCCGCACTGCTCCTTTAGCCTGCGTGCCTTCGAGCGCAGCGACATCAGCGACAGCGCGGGCGTGTCGTCGATGAAGATGCGCGACTCCTGCAGGCTGTCGGCGGCGCTGATCAGCCGCTGCAGGTCCGATGACTTGAGCATCCCGCGCCGCATGCGCTGGCTGTCGACCTGCGCACGCGCGCACAGCAGTCTCTGCACGAGCTGCTGCTTGCCCATCTCGAGGCTGAACATGCCCACGGCCTTGCCCGTCGCCGCCACGCCCTCCATGAGGTTGAGCGCGAGCGCCGTCTTGCCCATCGAGGGCCGCGCCGCGAGGATGATGAGCTCGCCGCGCTGCAGGCCGCTGAGCATGTCGTCGAGGTCGTCGTAGCCGGTGGCCAGGCCCGTGAGCGACGCGCCGTCGCGCTGCTCGAGGTGCTTGATCGCCTCCTCAAGGAGCGATCGCAGGTCCGTCACCGAGCTGGTCTCGCGCCGCTGGGCAATTGAGAAGATGCGCTGCTCAGCGGCCTCCAGAAGCGCCTGCGAATCCTCGGCGTTCGCGTGCGCGTCGCAGAGAATCGCACCCGCGGCCTCGATCAGCTCGCGTACGGCCGCCTTCTCGCGCACCTCGCGCGCGTACTGCGCGCCGTAGGTGGCGCTCGGCACGCACTCGGCGACTTCCTGCAGGTAGGCCAGCCCGCCGACGTCCTCAAGGATCCCTCGGTCGATCAGCAGCTGGTGCAGCCGCACCAGGTCCACCGAGCCCGACTTGTCGAAGACGTCGATCGCCGCCTGGTAGATGGAGCGGTGGCGCGCCTCGAAGAAGTCCTCGCCGGTGCGCAGGATGTCGTGGACGTCGCTGACGACGTTCTTGTCGAGCAGCATCGCGCCGAGCACCGCTTGCTCAGCCTCGATCGCATGCGGCGGAGTGCCCTGGAGGAGCCGCGCCGCAGCCACGAGGTCGGCTGCCGTCGGCATGCCCCGACCATCGCGTCGGTCGCGCCTGTCTGGCGCTGGGCTCACCGAGCCGCCACGGTCTCAGGAGCGCGGGCCGATGACGAGGCGCCGGGCGTCTCGATGCGGTCGCGCATCAGGCGACCCACCTTGAAGCGCACCGAACGACGCGCGGGTACGCGCACCTGCTCGAGCGTCTTGGGGTTCTGCGCGGTGCGAGCGGCCCGGTCCCTGACCTCGAACACCCCGAAATCGCGGAACTCAAGCCGATGACCGCGACCAAGCTCCGCGATGACCTCGTCAAGGAAGCCCTGCACGACGCTCTTGACGTCATGGCGCTTCACGCCGGTCTTGCTCGCGATGCGCTCGATCAGGTCCTTCTTGGTCGTCGTGTTCGTCTGGGACATTCCTGCTCCGAAAGATGCACAGCCCTGTGTGGACGGAAGTGGCGCGAGAGGGAGTATCTGCACCCGATTCAAACCAAGTCAAGCGGCAAGTCGCGTGTTCACCGTTGTCCACCGCTCATGAACGTCTCGCGCACCCGCTCGATGACACCGGTTGACGAAGTGCCGGGCCTGTGCGTAAGCGTGCGGAAATCGATGCCGAGCCTCTTGACAAGTTGCGCCTCCGCCACCCTGTCAGGCGCGTAGTCGCCGCCCTTGACGTAGATGTGCGGGTGCACCGCCTCGATGAGCGCATGCGCCGTCGGCTCGGGGAACACGCAGATGTAGTCGACGCACGCGAGCTCGCCGAGGATCTCGAGCCTCTCGCGCTCCTTGAAGATCGGACGGCCCTCGCCCTTCTGCGCGCGCACCTGCTCGTCGGTGTTCATGCCGACGACGAGCACATCGCCGAGCGAGCGCGCCTCGCGCAGGTACGCCACGTGCCCCGCATGGATCACATCGAAGCAGCCGTTGGTGAGCACGATGCGGTGCCCGGCGGCCCGGTGCGCCGCCAGCTCCACCGCGAGGTCCTCGCGCGAGCGCACCTTGCCCGTGTGCCCGCGCACCTGGCGCAGCACCTGTGCGCGGATCTCGCCGAGCGGGATCGGGCGGATCCCGAAGACCTCGACCTCGAGTCCTGCGGCGACGTTGGAGAACGCAGCGGCCGCACGCCAGTCCATGCCCTGCGCCACCGCGCCCGCGAGCGCCGAGAGCACCATGTCGCCTGCGCCCGTGACGTCGTACACCTGCCGCGCCACCGTGGGCACGTGCACGAGATCGCCGTCGCGCAGCGCGATGACCGCTCCGTGGCGGTCGAGCGTGACGATTGACGCATCGAGGTCAAGGCGGTCACGCAGCATCGTGGCCATGCCAACGCTCGCGTCAATCACGCCATCGCCGTGCACGTGCACGCCAGTGGCCCGCTCGGCCTCGGAGCGATTTGGCGTCACGGCCGTGGCGCCGCGGTAGCGCGTGTAGTCGGAGATTGGGGCCGGATCGACCAGCACAGGCTTCCCGTGCATGCGGCAGATCTCGATCACGCCTGCGCAGAGCCGTGGCGTGCAGACTCCCTTGCCGTAGTCCTCGAGGCACACCACATCGACCTCTGTCACCCGGGCCTTCACCATCTCGAGCAGCGAGTCCTCGATCGCGCGAGAGATTGGAGAGCGGTCCTCGATGTCAATGCGGAACATCTTCTGCGGGTGGCGGTGCTGCGCAAGGCCAACAAGGCTGCGCTTGACGGTGGTCGGCCGCGACGGGTCCTCGACGAGGCCGCTGACATCGCAGCCCGCGTCGTGCAGCACCCTCTTCAGCAGGCGACCCTCGGCATCGGCGCCAGTGACGCCGATGCAGTGCACTGATCCCTCGAGCGCGCGAGAGAAGATGCCGACATTGCCGCTGCCTCCTGGAGTGTCGACCGAAGGCGTGCGGCCGTCGATCGCGAATACGGGCACCGGCGCATCGGGCGAGATGCGCTCCGCGGCGCCGTGCACGGTCTGGTCGAGCATGAAGTCGCCGACGACAAGCACCGACCACGGCTTCCACGCCGCGAGGTGGTGCAGCAGC
>JBIKNS010000259.1:0-3183 GCA_044358545.1 Phycisphaerales bacterium
CTCACGCTCACGACGAAGAGATGAAGGCGCCCGTCTGCGGCGCGGCAGAGCATCGGGTTGCCCAGCTTGCGAATGGACCGGCGGACACCCGTCTGCAGCTGCTCGCGCGTGAGCGCAGTCCAGCGGGTGGGCGGTTGGCCTGCGAAGATGCGCGCCATCTCGATTTGCACGTCCCGTGCGCCTTCACGGGAGCCTGCGAACCATGCGACGAGCACGCTTCCGTCCGAGGCGAGCGCAAGGGTGGATGCGTGTGCTGAAGGCTGCTCCTGCTGCAGCTCAATACGCCACCCTCGATCGGCAGCGCTCGGGAGCGCCTCGGCGACAGGCACTGGCACGGCTGCGAATGCCGCTGGCACGGGGCGCGGCGCGCGCAGTGCAGCAGCGGCGAGTCCGATCGTCAGGAGCAGTGCCGAGACCAGTCGCATCATCGGGTGCGCAGTGCCAAGGCGCGCGCCGACGATAGCATCGCACGAGGTCCCGGAGGGACCGACGACCGCGCATGGATGTCCGCCTCCAGAAGCTCGTCGACCGCATGGTCGGCGTCCCAGCCTGTGGCCTGATCTCGGCGCTGCGGCGTGTTGCGCCCGCGGCACGGCCTTCGGGGTCTCCACGCAAGGTGCTCGTGGTGCTGCTCAGCGAGATGGGGAGCCTCGTGCTTGCGGAGCCCATGTTCCGCCGGATCCGTGAGCGCTGGCCCAGCGCCGAGCTGCACGTGATGCTCTTCGCGCGCAACCGGCAGATGCTTGACCTGCTGGGTGTCGTGGAGCCCTCGCGGGTCATCGCCATCCGGGACACCTCGATTGGCACGCTGGTGCCGGACCTGCTCCGGGCGATTGTGCGGATCAGGCACGAGGGCATCGATACGGTCATCGACTGCGAGCTCTTCGCTCGTGTGAGCGCGGTGATCAGCGGGCTCTCGAAGGCCCGGCGCCGCGCAGGGTTCCACCGTGCCACCCAGGAAGGCCTCTACCGCGGATCGTTCCTCTCGTCCCCGGTGCCCTACAACCCTTACCGGCACCTCTCGCACCAGCTCGTGGCGCTTGTCGACTCAGTCGACTCCGTGGATGGGCCGGTGTCGAAGGGATCGCAGGCGCCTGGAGCCTTTGACCCGCCGACATTCGTCGCGGAACCTGGCGAGATCGACCGTGAGGTGTCGGCGCTCGAGCATGAACATCCGGTGGTTGTGGGTCGGCGGCTTGTGCTCGTGTACCCGAGCGGCGGCCTGCTGCCGATCCGCGCATGGCCTGAGGAGCACTACGCGGCGCTCATGCGGGGGCTGCTGAATGAGGGTGCTGCGGTCGGCATCATCGGCATGCCAGAGGACCGCGCGCTGGCAGAGCGGCTTCGCAGCGCATGCGGCGGTGACGATCGGTGCATCAACCTCGCCGGGTACACGCGCTCGGTGCGTCATCTGCTCTGCATCTTCCACCGTGCCAGCCTGCTCGTCACCAACGACGGGGGGCCAGGGCAGTTCGCCGCAATGACGCCGGTGCCCACGATCGTCTTCTTCGGGCCCGAGACTCCAACGCTCTACCGAAGCTGGAGCCCGCACGCGCATGCCTACTTCACGGGGCTCGCGTGCGCGCCTTGCCTGACGGCATACAACCACCGTACGTCGCCATGCAACGGCGATAACCAGTGCCTCAAGCGCATCCTGCCCGATGAGGTGCTGATGCGTGCGCGGGCCATGATGGCGCCAGCGCCACGGCAGCGGATTCCGGTGGGCGCATGAGCGTGCGTTGGCCAGCCTTCATCCCATCGCCCGCACGCCGCGTGCTCGACTGGGCATGGATGCAGCGGGTTCGGCTGGTCAAGTTTGGAATCGTCGGCATCAGCGGCACGGTGGTGAACCTTGTGGTGCTATGGGCATCCCTCAAGTGGCTGCTTCCGGATGTGGAGCCGGCCTCCCTGCGGCTCAACCTGGGCATCGCGCTCGGCATCCTGTTCGGGCTCACCAACAACTTCATCCTGAACAGCAACTGGACGTGGCGTGACCGGCATGCGGCCCGCCCCGTGCGCACCCACATTCGCTACTTGCAGTACGCGGCAGCGAACTGGGCCGGCATCCTGACGACCATCATCGGCACGAACGTGCTCGCACGGTGGGTGCCGGACCTTGTCGCCAATGCATCCGCCATTGCGGTGGCAAGCGTCGTCAACTTCACGATCAACGACCTGTGGACGTTCCGTCACGTGCGCACGGAGGGCATTGATCCTGAGCGCGGCCGGCTCCTGCGCGCGCGCGTGTCCGTGGCGCTGGTCGCAGGGTCGCTCGTGCTGGCGACGGTCACGTACCTGCACGGCCTGAGCGCCGGAACTGTGCTCCGCAACGGCGACGAGATGGTGTATGCGCAGATCGTGCGCGAGACTGCCGCGAGCGGGCACTGGCTCCCGCTCCAGTCTGGGATGTCGGACATGCGCAACACCAAGCCGCCGCTCCTTTTCTGGCAGGGCATGGTGTCAACGAGCTGGGGCGACTGGTGGTCGCTGATCGCGCTTCGCATCCCGAGCGTGGCGTGGACCTTTGGCACGGCAGTGATGGCGGGGCTGCTGGCATGGCGCATCAGGGACCGTGACGTGAAGGCCGGGGTGGCCGCCGCAGTCGCGTACCTCGCCTTCTTCAGCACCTACCGCTACGGCCGCCCGTTCCTGACGAATCCGCCTGAGACCTTCTGGTTCTTCGGCGCGTTCTTCGCGATGCTGTGGTGGAGACCATGGACATTCCGCTCGCGGCTTGCGGCGCCGCTGATGATTGGCGCGGTGGTCGGCATGGCGCTCCTCTACAAGTCCTTCGCGCAGCTCGTGCCCATCGCGTTCGCGATGGCGTGGTGGCACATGCGCGAGTGCGGGTGGGAGTGGCGGGCGTTCCTCAGATCTGCGGTGCCGTGGCTTGCCATCGTGGCGATCGTGTCACTTGCGATGTTCGCGCTCTGGTTCGCCCTCGACCCGGATCCGGCCTCAATCTGGGGCGAGTTCGTCGTCGGCGAGAACATGGGCAAGATGGGCGCGCGCCAGGGCAGCTGGATCGGCACCGCGCTGTGGGGCGGCTCGAGCGTATGGTCGCTGGCGCTCGGATGGTTCCTGAATGCCGGCCTGCTCGCGTTCCCGGTGTTTGGCGTGGCCGTCGAGTGCATCATTCACCGGCGCTCGCTGGTCGCCGAGGAGCGGCTGCTGTGGATCCTC
>JBIKNS010000260.1:0-3174 GCA_044358545.1 Phycisphaerales bacterium
CTGCGGCACCGAGCGCAGGTGCGTGCACCAGTAGTGGAAGAGCCTGCGGGGATGGCATGGCGCGCCGACAAGGTCGCTCTGCACCAGCTTCGCCCAGAACCTCGCATCGCGCACGAGCGCCGACGCCGCCACATGATCGGGATGCGCATCCTCCGGGTGCGGTGCGAACAGCACATCCGGCTGCAGTGCGCGAATCGCCTCCGCGACGACGCGCCGCGACGCGAGGTCCGCCACAAACTCCCGGTTGCGCAAGCCCAGCTGCACACGCGTCACGCCAAGCACACGTGCCGCGGCCGCAGCCTCACGCATGCGAACCTCGGGAGAACCCTTCGGCGTCGGCTCGCCATCGCTCATGTCCACCAGCGTGACGATGTGTCCCTGCGATGCAAGCAAGGCGATCGTGCCGCCCATGCCAAGCTCCTGGTCATCAGGATGCGGGCCAAAGACCGCGATGCGAAGGGGAGTGGTGGACTCAGTGCTCATGGATCTCACGGTACAGCGCATCGAGCTGTTCGCACATCACGCGCCAGTCGTAGGGTGTGCGCACGGATTCGCGAGCGGCTGCACCCATGCGCTGGCGCGCCGCTGCATCGCCCACAAGCCCCGCCACCGCACCCTCAAGCGCCGCACAGTCGCCCGGCTTCAGCAGCCGGCCGGTGACGCCATCCACGACCACCTCCCGCGTGCCGTCAATGTCATACGCCACCACCGGCTTGCCGCACAGCATCGCCTGCACCACCGCCCGAGGCAGCCCCTCGCGGTACGAGGGATGGATGCACAGGTCCGCCGCCGCCAGATGCGCCGGCACCTCCGCCGGCGGCACGAGCCCCGCGAACGTCACGCGCCCCTCAAGACCCATCTTCGCCACACGCGCCTTCAATCGCTTTGTCCACCAACCGTTGCCCACCCAGAGCAGCCGCAGCGGACCCGATCGGAGCTGCCCCTCCAGCGCATCAAGCAGGTCATCGTGGCCCTTGAGCTTCGCAAGGCGCGCGAGCGTCACCGCCACCACATCACCCTCGCCAAACCCAAACCGCGCACGCATCGCCGCACGACTGCTGTCACTCGCGAGGAACGGCTCAACTTCCATGCCGCTGCGGATCGTGCGGTACTGACCCAGCTCGCCCACACCGCGCTCAAGTGCCTGCCGAGTCATCGCATCCGCCACCGACACGATCGCATGGCACCGTCTAGCCGCCCAACGCTCGCTGAGCACGTACAGCGAATTCACCAGCGCCGGCTGCCACTGGTGGAACGGCAATCCATGGATCGTGTGCACCACCACAGGCACACCTTCGGCCCACGCCGCGCCGCGCCCAAGTATCCCGGCCTTCGATGAGTGCGTGTGCACCACATCAGGGCGCCACCGCCGGATCAGCCGCCGCATCTGCCAGTACGCGCGCGGATCCTTGAGTGGCGCGATGCGCCGCACCAGGCTCGGCACCTCGAACGTCTCGATGCGGCCATCGCCAAGCGCGCGCTGCAGCAGCGAGCCTTCGGGACCGTAGATCGGCCCGTACGCAAGCCCCACACGATGGCCGCGATCCGCAGCGCCGATGCACGACAGAATCGTGTTCTCCTGAGAGCCGCCAAGAATCAGCCGCGTGCTGATGTGCAGGATGCGCAGCGGCCGGCTCATGTGCCGGCCTCGCCCTGCGCCGCACCATCGGGTGCTGCACCGCCTACCTCCCCGCCCGCCGCCTCTCCGTGCTCCGCCGGATAGTGAATCCACTCGAGGCACAGGCCCTCCGGAGGCATCGTGCGGCCCGCCGCCGAGCGCTCGCGCCCCGCAATGATCGCCGGCACATCGCTCGGCACGATCCGGCCTCGCCCGACCTCCACCAGCGTGCCCACCACGATGCGCACCATGTGGTGCAGGAACCCTGACCCTGAGATCTCCACGCGCACCAGCCCAGGCGCACGCTCGATCACCGTCAGCGTGTGCACCGTGCGCACCGTCGTCTCGCGCGCATCTGGGTCATGTGCGAACGCGCGGAAGTCATGCGTGCCCACGATGAACCCCGCCGCCGCCCTCATCGCAAGCGCATCAAGCTGCGGACGCACCGCCGCCGTGAACCGCCGCTCGAACACGCCTGCGCGCCCTGGCATGTGCACGCGCGCATCGCCGTGCACCAGCGTGTACGAGTAGCACTTCGAGATGCACCCGCCGATTGGGTTGAAGTCGTCCGCCGCCGCGGACGCCCCCCGGACCTCAATGTCCCTAGGCAGCCTCGCATTCAGCGCATCAGGAAGCCGCTCGAGGGGCACCCGCATGTCCGCGGCGTCAAACGCAGCTACCTGGCCGCGCGCATGCACGCCAGCATCGGTGCGGCTCGCACCCACCACCGTCAGCGGCTCGCGCACCACGTCCTGCACCACGCGCTGCAGCTCCCCCTGCACCGTGCGCAGCGGCTCCAGCCCGGGCGGCTCCTGCCGCTGCCAGCCGTGGAAGTCAGTCCCGTCGTAGGCGAGCAGCAGCCGGTATCTCGCCACGCGCCCTCCCGCAGTGCGTCAGTGCCCGAACAGCGTTGCCGGCGCGAACATGCCCTTGGCCTCGAAGTAGCCGAGCGCTTCGTCCACCGACCGGAAGATTTTGGTGGTCGTCTCGGTGATGAACGGGCTGGGGTTCTTCTTGGGCTTCCACACCACGTACACCTCCTTGGTGTGCTCGAAGGCGTGGTGCAGCTCGCGCTCGACGCCCGACGAGAGGCCCGGCACTCCGCCCGGCAGCTCCGGCACAAGCGACACGATCATGTCGCTCTGGTCGATGAGCTTGAAGTCGCGCATGTAGATCTGGCCGTCCACGTCGCCCGCAATGTCGAGCACCTCGCGCACCGGAAGCCGGATCGACGGCGCGCCCTCGCGCCCGCCAAAGGTGTGCGGCTCGATCGTGATGAAGTCCTGGCCGTTGCGCGCCGCGTCGATCGCGCGGTCAAGCAGCAGCTTCTCGTCCACGTCGCCCGGATCGAAGGTGATGAAGTGCTTGGCCAGCTCTGCGCGGAAGCGGTTGATCTCCGCGAGCACCTCGGGCATGTCCATGACATGGCTCATCGGGAAGCTCGGGTACACCTTGCGCATGTCGGGGCGCGTGATGAGGCGCACGCATGTCTCGATCGTGTCGCGGTGCCGGCCCCGGCTGAGGATGTAGAAGTGGCGCTGGCACCCGAGCGCCTG
>JBIKNS010000064.1:0-10446 GCA_044358545.1 Phycisphaerales bacterium
CGACGATTGCCAGCCCGTGCCTGCGATCGCGCGCCGGCACTCCTTGCGCCAGCCTCAGGGCGAGAGCAGGTCCCGAGTCACCGACACCACCTCAGGGCATCCCGCCAGCGCCATCGACCGCGACAGGTCCTCGACAAGCAGCTCGAGCACACGCCTCGCGCCCGCCTCGCCACCCACCGCCAAGCCCCAGAGCAGCGGCCGCCCCACCTGCACAGCTGCCGCGCCAAGCGCGAGCGCGCGCAGGATGTCCGTGCCGCAGCGGATGCCGCCATCCACAAGCACCGGCGCGCGGCCCGCGACAGCGTCAACCACATGCGGCAGCGCCTCCGCCGTGGCCGGTGCGCCATCGAGCTGCCGCCCGCCATGGTTGCTCACCACCACACCGGCCGCACCCGACGCAAGCGCATGGCGCGCGTCATCCGCACGGCACACGCCCTTCACGAGCACAGGCAACTTCGTCTGCGCGCAGAGCCACTCGAGATCGCGCCACGAGAGCGACGCATCGATCGTCCACCCGAGCGCCTGTCCGATGCCCACGCCCGAGTGGCCCGTCGGACCGGCGTGTCCGTCGCGGTAGAGGTTCACGACGCCCATGCCGTCAGGCACCCGGAACCCGGTGCGCTGCTCGCGCTCGCGGAGCCCCCACACCGGAGTGTCCACCGTGAGCTCGATCGCCACGCACCCCGCCGATTCCGCGCGCTGCGCCAGGTCGCGCACAAATGGCCGGTCCTGCCCGATGTAGAGCTGGAAGAGCACGGGACCAGTCGCCTGCGCGCACACGTCCTCGAGCCGTGTGGTGGAGAGGCTGCTGACCACCATCGGCACACCCACCGCGCCGCACGCGCGCACGGTCGCGATCTCGCCCTCGTCGCAGGCCATCCTGTGCAGCGCCGTCGGCGCGACCAGGAGAGGCGCCGCGATCGGCCGCCCAAGCAGCGTGGTCGCCGTCGAACGGCGCGACACATCCACCATCACGCGGTACCACACGAGCAGCCGCGACCACGCCTCCGCATTGCGCGAAAGCGTGCGCTCGGCTCCCGCGCCACCTGCGTAGTAGGCGTAGGCCATGGGCGCGAGTCGCGCCCGCGCAGCCTCCTCGAACGCCGTGACGCTCGCCAGACGCGACAGCGCATCCGCCCCAAGTGGCTCCGCGCTGGTGGTTGCGATCGTCATGGGATGCGAGTGCCGGCGACAGGAATCGAACCTGCACGCCCCTTCCGGGGCAATTGATTTTGAATCAATCGCGTCTGCCAGTTCCGCCACGCCGGCTGCGTAGCCACGGCACTTTACACGGGGCTCAGTCGCCGTCCGCCACCGCACCGCGCGAGTAGTTGGATGCCTCGCGGGTGATGACGATGTCGTGCGGATGGTTCTCGATGACGCTGGCCGCCGAGATGCGCACGAAGCGCGTGTCGCGCCGGAACTCCTCGAGGGTTGCGCATCCGCAGTAGCCCATGGCGGAGCGCAGCCCGCCGACCATCTGGAACACGAACTCCGAGAGCGGCCCGCGGTACGGCACGCGTCCCTCGACGCCCTCGGGCACGAACTTGCGGCTGCCTGCCTGCGCGTAGCGATCGGCGCTCCCGGCGGCCATCGCGCCCTCGCTGCCCATGCCGCGGTAGCTCTTGAAGCGCCGGCCCCGGTGCAGCACCAACTCGCCGGGGCTCTCGTCAAGCCCCGCGAAGAGGCCACCGAGCATCGCGCATCCCGCACCCGCAGCGATCGCCTTGGCCATGTCGCCGGAGAGCCTGATGCCGCCATCGGCGATGACCGGGATGCCAGTGCCCTCAAGCCCCTGCACCGCGTTCATGATTGCGGTGATCTGCGGCACGCCGACGCCAGTGACGACGCGCGTCGTGCAGATCGAGCCGGGCCCGATGCCAACCTTGACCGCATCGGCGCCCGCATCCGCAAGCGCACGCGCGCCGTCGGCTGTGGCGACATTGCCTGCGATGACCTCGATGCTGTAGCGCGACTTGATCTCCTTGACCGTGCGGATCACATTGGCGCTGTGGCCGTGCGCAGTGTCGACGATGATCACGTCGACCTCAGCGGAGATCAGCGCCTCGACCCGCTCGAACTGCAGCACACCCACCGCAGCGCCCACGCGCAGGCGGCCGCGCGAGTCGCGGCACGCCCGGGGGTGCGTGATCGTGTTCTCGACGTCACGCATCGTGACCATGCCGGCGAGGCGGCCCGACGCATCCACCAGCGGCAACTTCTCGACACGCGCGCGCGTCATCATCGCCTCCGCGTCCTCGAGCCGCGTGTTGGGCGCAGCGGTCACGAGCCCTTCGGCCGTCATCACGTCGGCGACCTTGAGCTCCCGGCCATTCTTGCCCAGGAACTTCATGTCGCGGCGCGTGAGGATCCCCACCAGCCGGCCACGCGCCGACCCGTCCTCGGTCACGGGGAACCCGCTCACGCCCTGGTCGGACATCAGCGTGATCGCACGCTGCACGCTGTCCGCGGGCGAGAGCGTGACCGGATCCGTGATGATGCCGTTCTCGCTGCGCTTGACCTTGGCGACCTCGCGCGCCTGCCGCTCGGGCGGCATGTTCTTGTGGATGATGCCGATGCCTCCCTCCTGCGCGAGCGCACGAGCGAGAGGCGCCTCGGTCACCGTGTCCATCGGTGCGGAAATCAGCGGGATCTCAAGCCTGATCCCGCGGGTCAGGGGTGCCGAGGTGTCGACCGTGTCTGGCGTCACGGCGCTCGCCCGTGGCACGAGCAGCACGTCGTCGAAGGTGATCCCGTCCTGAATGATCCGCTGCGTGTGGTCCGCCATCGCGGGAGTGTGCGCGCTCGCGGGCGCGCCGTCAACGCCCCACCGGCGCGGGCACGATGGCGCATTCCGATTCGTGCTACCCTTACGTGCTACCCCCATTCAGGAGTGGACCCCCGCAGTGAGCGCCAGCGGCCGTAACGAGCTTCTCACCCCGATTCCCGTCGCCAAGCGGGGCACCCAGCCCGGCGAGGGCAAGCAGGCGTGGATGTCCTGGCTCAAGGCCACCATCGCGATCGAGGCCAGCGACCTGATCGTCAAGAGCGGCCTGCCGCCGCGGGTGCGCCATAGAGGTGCCCTGAAGGACCTGACCGCCCCGCCGCTCACCGACGACCTGATGTTCCAGGTGGCCCGGGACATCCTCGACGCCAACCAGGTCGACCACTTCGCCCGGCACGGGTCCATCGACTTCGCCTTCGACTATGACGACAAGCGCCGCTTCCGCGTGAACCTTTTCATGGCGCGCGGACGCCCATCGGTCGCGGCCCGACTCATCGCCAGCAAGATCAAGACCTTCGAGGAGCTTGGGCTCAAGGCGATCCTCGGCGACGTCGCGATGATGGCGCAGGGACTGATCCTCTTCTCAGGCGTCACCGGCTCGGGCAAGAGCACGTCCATTGCCGCGATGCTCCAGTACGTGAATGAGCGCAAGAAGGTGCACATTGTCACGATCGAGGACCCGATCGAGTACATCTTCACCGACAACAAGGCCACCATCAACCAGCGTGAGGTCGGCCTCGACTGCACCAACTTCAACGACGCGCTCCGCGCGCTCGTGCGCGAGAACCCGGACGTCTGCCTCGTCGGCGAGATGCGTGACTACGAGACGTTCGAGGCGGCCATCCGCGCTGCAGAGACTGGCCACCTCGTGTTCGGCACCATCCACGCGTCAAGCGCGTGGCAAACGTTCGGCCGCATCTACGACCTGTTCCCGGTCAACGAGCGCGAGCAGATCCGCAAGCTGCTGGCCTACAACCTGCGCGCGATCATCTACCAGAAGCTGCTGCCGACGCTGAAGCCAGAGATCCCGCGCGCACCGGCACTTGAGATCCTGCTCGCAACGCCCGCCGTGCAGAAGTACATCCTCGAGGCGCGCGAAGGCGAGCTGCTCGAGGTCATCAAGGACAACCGCGACCAAGGCATGATCGACTTCAACATGGCGCTCGTCGAGCTGGTCGAGAAGGAGATCGTGCACCAGCGGGTTGCCCTCGAGGCCACGCCGAATCCCGACGAGCTGCGCCGCATGCTGAAGGGAATCGGCTGACCATGACAGGTATCGATGTCCACGTTGCGCTGGCGCCCCATCTGGCAGGCGCGATGCTCGCCGATGCGGTCCCGGCCTTCCTGCTTTCGGTCTACAAGCCGGTGCTCGTCGTCCTTGCGGTGATCCCGTTCGCATGGCTGGCATCGAGCGTCATCGAGAAGGATGTCCGCTACTTCAACTTTCCGCTCACTGCGTGGAGCTGGGCGCTGGTGGGCACGATCCTCGCGGGCCTCGCGGCGGCGCTGCTCATCCCGATCTTCTGGGTTGGATGGCCCCTTCAGATCCTGATGTACCTGGGGCTCGCGTACGGCTACTGGTCCTACCGCGACAGGCAGGTTCCCGAGAAGGACCGCTTCGACCTGTTCTCCGCCAAGTTCCGCGAATCCATCGAGTCGCGCAAGGTCGCCAAGGCGTTCGCGGGGGCGACGATCGTGTTCCTCGACACTGCGGGCAACAAGGTGCCGGTGCCCGCGCGCGAGGACCCGATGGCCGAAGTGCACATGGCGGCGGAGCACATGATCGCCACGGCGCTTCCGGCGCGCGCGCGGCGCATCGATCTCGGTCCCACGCCGAAGGGTTACGTGCCAATCCGCCTCATCGACGGCATCCGGCACCCGCAGGAGCCCATGGCGCCCGAGCTCGCGCTCCGCGTCATCGACTACATCAAGCGTGTCGCGGGTCTCGATCTCAACGAGCGCCGCAAGCGCCAGATGAAGGACATGAAGATCCAGGCGGCTGGCGGGCGCGTCACCCTCACACTCACGACGTGGGGCGGCGCGAATGGCCAGGCGCTCCGGATCGACGTCGAGCGCGAGAAGCAGTTGGCCCTCGCATTCGATTCTCTCGGGATGCTCCCGGTGCAGGTGCAGACCCTCGAGCAGGCCACAAAGGAAGTCTCGCAGGGCGTGGTGCTCGTCGCGGTGCCGCCTGGCATGGGACTGACGACACTTTCGCACGCGCTGATCGCGCGCCACGATCCCTACCTCCTCAACATCAAGACCCTTGAGCGCCTCATCGAGCGTCGCGTGGAGGGCGTTGAGCAGGAGCAGTTCGACGCCTCTGCGCCGGGTGCCGAATACGCCACCCGGCTCCAGTCGCTCGTGCGCCGTGCGCCCAACGTGATGATGGTGTCTGACGTGCAGGATCCGGGCACCGGAAAGATCATCACAAACGCCAATGCGGGCGAGACGCTCTTCTACGTCTGCCTCCCTGCGGAGTCGGCGGTGGCGGCCGCCACGGCATGGGCACGTGCGGTCGGCGATGCGTCGCTTGCCTCCGCGCGCCTGAGGGCCATCGTGGTGGGCCGGCAGATCCGTGCACTGTGCACCGAGTGCAGACAGCCCTACCAGGCCTCGCCTGAGCAGGCGAAGAGGCTCGGTGCGCCAACGGGCAGGCCCCTCCAGCTCTTCCGGGCTGGAGGAAAGGTGCAGGTCAAGAACCGAATCGAGGAGTGTCCCGCATGCTCCGGTCTCGGCTTTGTCGGCACGACGGGCGTGTACGAGGTGCTCCAGCTTGATGATGCGGCCCGCGCCGCACTGGCTGCCGGGGACGTAGCGGCCATGTATCAGGCCGCTCGCCGCGCCTTCCGCTCTCCGATGATCCAGGAGGCGGCGATGGCGAAGGTGTGCTCGGGCCAGACAAGCATCGAGGAGGTGGCACGGGTCTTCGCGCCGAAGGCTTCGGCTGCGAATGCGCCTGCGAAGGCCGCAGGTGCCGCAAGGCCTCCGAGCACACCTGCTGCGAAGCCCGGTGCCGCGGCGGCACGGTCCGCGTCGGTCCCCCAGGCGCCAAAGCCACAACCGCCAGGCGGAGCGCCGCCCTCGCAGACGCCTGCCCCGCCGCGATCCGCATCCACGAAGCCCGCGGTGCCGCCGGCGAAGCCTCGGCCATCCGCTTGAGTTCACATCTCCGGAGAGAAGCATCATGATGTTGAGCCTCATCACTGTTGCGATGGTTCTCCTGATCGCGTACTGGTGGGCGAACCAGGGCGTGTTCAGCTCGATCCTCCACTTCGTATGCGTCGCGTGCGCGGGCGCGATGGCGCTCGCGCTCTGGGAACCCGTGACCGTGAACTTCCTCCTCACGGGTGGTGGATTCGATGACTACGCCTGGGGCCTCTCGCTCGGCGGGATGTTCGTGCTGTTCCTGTTCCTGTTCCGCCTCGCGACCGACAAGCTCGCGCCAGCGAACATCCAGTTCCCGCAGTGGGCGAACTACGCGGTTGGCGGCGCGCTAGGACTGCTCTCCGGGTTCCTCACCATCGGCATCACGCTGATCAGCGTCGGCTTCATCCAATCGACCACCGAGCTCGGCGGTTACATCGGCTACGCCCGCAATCAAGATGCCAGCGGCAAGCCCTCGCACCTCAACTCCGGTGCCCTGTCGATGCCCGTGACCATGGTGGCGTCCTTCACCGAGGGCTTCTACTCGATCCTCTCCAAGGGAGCCCTGTCGCCGGTTCGGCAGACCGCCCTCGCCATGTACTACCCCGGACTTGCCGACATGGCACTGAGCGCCCACCGGGACTCGTACAGCGACGGGGCCGGAAAGACATCAATCGCGCCGGGCACACTCAGCATTGGGCAGCTTGCGCACGACCCCACGTATCGCAACATTGATGGCTCCACCGGGGCCTACGCCGTTCCCCTGAAGGTCGAGGCCGGGGCGTTCGATGGTGGCGAGCGCTTCATCCTCTCATCCGCACAGGTGCGCGTGATCTCCGACGGCACAAACCCAAGCGCAGTCCATCCGACGCAGTGGATCCAGCCAAACGAGGCAGGCACACGCGCCGCGTTTGCCTTCGACGACCTGACGAACTACGCGTCAAGCGTGGCCGGACAGCAGTCTGTCGAGCTTGTGCTCATCTTCCCCTCGGAGCCTCTGAAGGGACGCTCTCCGAAGTTTGTCCAGATCAAGGGACTTCGCTTCCCGCTGCCGCCCGCCCAGCCGCTTGAGTCCGCATTCAGGCCCGATGGGAACTCTGGCGGCGGGGCCGACTCGGCGGCCAAGGTGCTTGCCTCCGTCCAGTCGAGCGACGCCCCGAACGTGCCGGGGCTGATCGAACTCAAGAACAGCCTTCTGCCCGCGCAGCTTTCGTCGAATCAGGTCTCGGGCATGGAAGTGCTCGAGGACAACCAAGGCACCTGGATCGCCAACACCAAGGGTGCGGGCGAGTTCGGGAAGGGCAGCGCCGGGTCCATCTCGCGCTCAAACCGCATCCGCGGGTTCTATGCCGACAAGGGAACCCAGATCGTGATGCTTGACGTGTCACGCGGCCAGAACCTTCCCGTCGACGTGTACGACAGCCCGATCGCCATGAACCGTGACTTGCCGGTCGCGCTGGTGGACTCGCAAGGCAACCAGTACCGTCCCGCCGGCTACGTGTGGGAGCAAACCGAGAAGGTTGCGCTCTACTTCGACCCTACCCGACTGTTTGCGTCCATCGGCCAGCTGCCGAAACTGCCCTCGTCCGGCACCCACACACTCAAGCTCGTCTTCAAGGTGCAGGAAGGCGCCACAATCATCGCCGTCAAGATCGGCGATTCGATCGTCGCGAAGACCAACGTGGTCGCGGTGGAGAGCCAGTCTGACGGGTGATGACTGTCGTCAGCCCTGCCGAAGCGGCAAGCAGGGAGCCGCTTCTTGCCGGACCGACCGCACCTGGACCAGCCGCACTACGCCGGCTGAGCTGCGGACTCGAGCGCCCGCATGACATCATCGAACGGGATCTGCACACCGGGGTTCTCGGTGACCCACGCGAACATGACCTTGCCGTCACGGCCGATCACGAACACGGATCGCTTGGCCACTCCGTGCAGGCCCATCAGATCCTCGTGAAGCACGCCGTAGGAGCGCGCCACCGACTTGTTGAAGTCCGAGAGGATCGGGAACGGAATGCGCTCCGTCTCACGGAACTTCTCGGTGGCGAACGGGCTATCTACGGTGATGCCGAACACCGTCGCCCCAAGAGCGCCCCACTTCGCCCAGCCATCGCGCAGCGTGCAGACCTCGGTGGTGCACACACCCGAGAACGCGAGCGGCATGAATAGCAGCACGATGGGCTCCCGGCCGATGAGTGCGCCAACGTCGACCGGGTTCCCTGGCTTGGACGGAAGCGTGAATGCGGGCGCGCGAGTTCCAACGGCGACTGGGCTGTGTGACATCGGCTGATCCTCAGTAAGGAGTGGTTTTGGGCTTCGGGACCGGGGTCGGGTCAAGCCCAACCTCGGGGTCCGACTCGGGGTCGGCGAAGGCGAGACGATAGCCCGTCGCGAATCCGGAGACCACGTCTGGATTCCGATGGGGTAACTGCGATGGCAATATTTTTGTCCAGAAGCCGCCAGACGGGGTTTGGATGGGGTCGGTTTAGTGTTATGGTCCCGTCAAGGTCGTGTCCGACTGTCGGACACGGCTGGATGCCGCTTTGCATGACCTTTGGCGAGATGTTTGGGTTCCAGAGGCCGACAAGACCATTCAGGCTCGCCGCAATGGGCGAGCAATGACCCATACCCGGAGCACATGATGACCCGACTCTCTACCTGGCTGACGATCACCGGAGGAATGTTCGCGGCGTGGACCTCGTCCATGGCCGCTGCCCAGGGCGGAGCCTCGTGCGCTTCGGCACCTGTCGCCAGCGTTGGCGTCAACGCGTATGACAACTCCTTCGGTGGCGAGACGCTTAACTACACCGGCCTGTGCAACATGGGCGCGTTCGGCGACGACTCGAACCATGGTGCCGTGTGGTTCCAGTGGACTGCCACAGAGAGCGGTTCCTTCACAGTCTCAACGTGCAACACCGCCGGCGGCGTCGACACGCGCCTCTCCGTGCAGACCGGGTGCGATGCATCCACCGTCGTGGCCTGCAACGACGATGGCGCGGGTTGTGCCGCCTTCTCGAGCCGCCTGACGTTCTCGGCTACCGCAGGTCAGCAGTACTACATCCTCGTGGGCGTCTACAGCGCGACGACAGCGGGCGGACCCGGAACGTTCACGCTCGAGCTCGCTGGCGGCGGTGGCGGTGGTGGCGGTGGCGGCGGGTCAGGCTGCGCCGATGCTGCCAAGGCTGTGCTGGGCGAGAACCCCTACGACAACTCCGTCGGGGCCGACAGCATCGACTACACCGGCATCTGCAACATGGGTGCGTTCGGCGACGACATCAACCACAATGCCGTGTGGTTCAAGTGGACGGCGACGGCCACGGACACGTTCACCGTCTCCACCTGCAACACGGCCGGTGGCGTCGATACGCGCCTGTCGGTGCAGACCTCCTGCGATCCCTTCACGGTCGTCGCGTGCAACGATGACGGCATCGGCTGTGCCGCCTTCTCCAGCCAGCTCTCGTTCGAGGCGACCCAAGGTGTCGAGTACTTCATCGCCGTAGGGGTGTACGACGCCGTGACTGCGGGCGGTCCCGGCACGATGAGCATCATTCAGGGTTCTGTGGGTGGCGGAGGCTGCGGCGAGGGCGGCAGCTGCTGCGAGCCCAACTTCGGCTCGGTCGGCTGCAGCGACACCGAATGCTGCCAGACCATCTGCGCGGGCGACCCGTTCTGCTGCGAGACCGAGTGGGATGACATCTGCGCTGACCAGGCGCTCACCGGCTGCGCGGCGTGCCTGGTCGACTGCTCGCTCCCCGCCTTCACCGGCCAGGAGCAGGAGCCGTGCGGCTCCGACTTCAACGGCGGATGCAACGGCGGCGGGGTCGAGTTCGTGAGCACGCTTCCGGCTGCGATCAAGGGCTCCTTCTGGGCGGATGCGGACTCGCGCGACACTGACTGGTACGAGGTCACGATCTCGGAGTCGAGCACGATCAGCATGAGCGTCTACTCGACGATGCCCTGCTTCGCGGCCCTCGTCGACCCGATCGCATGCACGATCATCGGCTCCGTGAGCACGGGCAGCTGCCCGAGCACGGGCGGCGTCTGCGTCATCCCCGGTACCTACTGGGTGGTTGCGCTGCCCCAGGGCTTCTCTGGCTTCCCCTGCGGGAGTGGCACCGTGAACGACTACGTGGTCGAAATCTCGACGACGCCCTGTGACGCCGAGCCTCCGGCGAACGACACGTGCGATGACGCCACGGTGGCCGTGGTTGGGTCGAATCCCTTCGACAACACGTTCGCGGCCACAGACCTCGGCGATCCGACCTGCGGCTTCGGCGGTGCGGCGTTCACGAAGGACGTCTTCTTCCGATTCACGGCGCCTTCGGCAGCAACCTACCGATTCGAAACGTGCAGCGGTCCCGCACCCTTTGACACTGGGCTTGAGGTCTGGGACGTATGCCCCGAACTTGGCGGCGTCCTGCTTGCGTGCAACGATGACGGCACGGGATGTCCCGGGCTCGCCTCGAGTGTCAACTACGCGATGACGGCGAACCAGACCGTGATCATCCGCATCGGCG
>JBIKNS010000065.1:0-10440 GCA_044358545.1 Phycisphaerales bacterium
TGTGGCCCAGGCGCGCGGCGACATCGATGCCGCATCGCGCGCATTCGCCCGCGCCGCCGAACTCGACCCGAGCCGGCAGGTAGCCGCCGATCTCGCCCGCCGCAGCGAGGCCGCGCGGCTAGCCCTCGGCGGCCTAGCGGCGAACTCGCCGCCCCAGTAGCAGAGGCGCCCAAGTTGTGCGGCGCCGAGGTAGACGACGATCGAGAGCTGCGCGGGAAGCACACTCATCAGCCGGGGAATCGCGGCTGCGGTAGCGTCAGTCGTGCGATCCACGCCTGTACTCTCGGATCGTTACGCGCGCCGCCGACGGGGCGCGCCGCTCATGCCTGGCCGATCCGCCCGCACGCAGCGCCAATCACATTGACCCGCTTTCCCCTCATCCGTCCCGACGTTCCGCCAATTGCGGAATGGACCCCACTCCTCGCCGATGCCTATCGGGAGCGGCGGTTCACCAACTTTGGCCCGCTATCACGGCGGCTCGAGGATGTCCTCCGCGAAACTTGGTGCGGACCCGGCGCCGCCTGCGTGGCAACATCGAGCGGCACGGCCTCGCTTGCGGCGCCCCTCATCGCGCGGGGCGTGGAGGGCCGCGTGATCCTTCCGGCATTCACGTTCCCGGCCACGCTCTCCGCGGTGCGCATGGCTGGGGCCGAACCCTTTCTCGTGGACGTGAGCCCTCTCGACTGGCGGCTCGACGTCGAGACCCTCCGGCGCGGCCTCGACGGCACGGGGGCAAGGTCCGCCATCGCCCTCTGCCCGTTCGGCCTGCGGAGTGACTTCAACCCGCATGTGCGACTCGTGGCAGCGCGGGGCGGAATCCTGGTGGTGGACAACGCAGCGGGCCTTGGAGTGGCCGCCCGCCCGGTGGAGACATCGACCCACACCTTTGAGGCCTGCTCGCTGCATGCCACAAAGCCCTTCGCGGCGGGCGAGGGCGGTGTGATCTTCGCCCATCGTGCGCAGGAGGCTGATCTGCGCCAGGCCCTCAATTTCGGCCTACGGCCGGGATCGCCGACCGATCTGCGGGGCTGGGGCATCAACGGAAAGATGTCGGAGTTGCACGCCGCCGTAGGTCTTGCGGCCGCCTGCGGATTCGATCAACGGCTCGCCCGAAGGCGGTCGCTGGTGGCCCGCTATATCGGCGTCGTCGGTCGACGAGAGGGTGTAGATGCGTGCACCGACCCCGATGCAGGGGCCTGGCAGTTTTTCCCGGTCCTGCTGCCGGATGGCGACTCGGCGCAGCGATTCGTTGCCGAGGCGGCGGCTCGAGGCATGGAAACCCGCCGCTACTACGCACCGTCACTGTCGTCGCTACCTGACGTGGATCGGCTCGGTCCCTGTCCGGTCGCGGAAGACTTGGCTGCCCGCATGTGCTGCGTGCCGGTTTACTCCGTCGTGTCGGAGACCGAGGCGGAGGAAATGGTGGCGGTGTTCGATGCCGCGCTCGCTGCGGCCCTCGCGGCTCCGGCGCGCGCTGCCGCGAGGACCTCGTGATGTCCGGGGCGCCATCAGTTCCGCGCGGCTTCGATGACCTGTACGGTCGGTTTCTGGCCACGACACTTGACCTCCCGTCAGTTCCGCGCGAATCGGCGACCGCTCCTGACGACACCTGGTCGACGAACACGGTCCGGCTGGTCGCCGAGGCTGGGCCCGGCTACTGGCGGCGACGTCGAGAGCGGGAGCGTCTTCTCACGGAGGCATTGGCGGCGGTCGCTGCCCAAGTAAGCCCGGCGACGCTCCCTTCGTTCTCGGCCGCACGACTCGACATCGCGTCGGTACCCGACTTCCGGGAACGCAGTGACATCGACGTTTGCTACGTGAAGATCAACCACGGATTCTGGGAGCAGATCTACGCGCTGTTCGGCGATCCCGACCCTGTGCTGATGCGGATCAACGATGCGCCAGATGTGCAGAAGTATCGCGGTCGCTACATCGACTCTGGGTTTGCCGACGCCCTTGCTGCCGCCTTCACGGCGATCGCCCGTCCCAGCGGCCTGCGGCTCCGCTTCGTCGGGGTACACCTCGGAGTAAGCCTCCGCAACGGCGGACTGGACCACGAGGCGGTCCTCGCGGGCTTCCCGACCTGGGACGCTGCCACGCAGCGGGTCTCCCTCGGGGCGGCGATCGGCCTCTCCGCCTGGTGGGAGTCGCTCTTTCCAGGGCTGCAGCCGGCGTTCTGCGACGGCAGCCTTCCGAAACGGGGTCTCAACACAGGCAGGCTCCGCGAGACCCTGAGCTGGGCAGCCGATCGCTCCGACCGCATCGTGTTCGTCGTGCCGCCCCACCTCGACCGCGTCCGTCTCGCTGGCACCGCGATTCCCCAGGAGACGGTGGTGATACCCGCTCAGACGGTGCACGAGTCGTGGGTGGACTGCCTGCGCGCGGCGGCTGGCCACGTGTTGGCCCGTCTAGCTTCCGACGGCCGGGTGCTCGTGATGACGCAGTCCGCCGTGTTCTCGGCCCTGCTGGGGTTGTTCCTTGCCGATGCCCGCAGGCGACTGCCGCTGCCGGGCACCGTTCTGCGATACTTCGATCTCGGCCAGGCTCTCGACGTGGCCGCGCCCAACGCGGGCGGCCCTTGGGTGAGGAGAAACCTCGTGCGTGACAGCTCACTGTTTCATCTGGCCGATGCCTGATCTTCCCGCCGATGCGCAACCATGACTACCTATCCCGCGCGGATCTCCTTGGGCTCGGCTTCGCGGCGCTGGGAGACAATGTGCGGATCCATCCCACGTGCGTGCTTGTGGGATGCGGACGAATGTCGCTCGGCTCACACGTGCGGATCGATCCGTTCTGCATCGTGACTATCGGCACCCGATTGGTGGTCGGCGACCACGTCCATCTCTCCGGCCGCGTCACCCTCGCCGGCGCCGGGCCGATAGAGATCGGCGATCACGCCAACATCTCCCACGGAGCCGCGCTGCTTTCCTCGAGCGATGATTTCACCGCCGCAGCGCTCGCCGGCCCGCTGGTGCCCGAGGAGTTCCGTCGCGTGGACACGAGTGAGGTCGTCCTGGGCCGTCACGCGATTGTGGGGGCGGGCTCGGTGCTGCTTCCAGGTGCGGTTGTGGGGGAGGGAGCGACCATCGGTGCGCTGTCCGTGGTGAAGCATGCCGTGGAGCCATGGACGGTGAATGCAGGGATTCCTGCCCGCAGGATCGGTCATCGCGACCGCGAAGGGGTGCTGGCACTCGAGCGCAGCCTCGGTGATGTGGGCCCGAACACACGCAGCGACTGAGGTATCGACATCATTGGATCAGGTGGCGTGTCAGTACACTGCGGAAACGCCGCGCACATGAGCACTCCGCCAATCCACGCACCGGCAGTTGTGGGGGTGTGGAGGCCGATCTTCTCGGTCATGATTCCGACGCGCCGGATGATCGTCTCGCACGGCACCTATCGGTCCGGGGCGCGCGCCACATGATGCGGGCAATCGTGCTGGCGCACTTTGACCCGCACGGGCGATTGGACGAGTACGTCCTGTCGGCGATTCGCGAGTATCGCCGCGTGGCGGACAGGCTTGTCGTCGTGTCAGCGGGCTCTTGCGATGTGCCGCGGGAGGCGCGGCAGCTGGTGGACCTGTTCATCTGCCGAGACAATGTCGGGTATGACTTCTGCAGCTGGCGCGAGGGCATTCGGGCCATCGGGCCGCTCAGTTCGGTCGATGAGCTCATATGCGTCAATGACAGCGTCTACGGACCGGTCAGTCCCATCGGTCCGGCTCTCGAGGATGCGCGCGTGGCCAAAGCGGATGTCTGGGGGATGTGCATGTCCGTCCAAGGCACGGCATCGCGGAATCACGGTGCTGCGCCGCACCTGCAGTCATGGTTCATCGCCTTCCGGCATCCTGTCCTGCAGTCGAGCGCGTTCCGGGAGTTCTGGCGGGACGTGCGGCCGCTGCAGAGCAAGGCGGCCGTGATTGACCAGTACGAGATTGGCCTGTCCGAGCGGCTACTTGCTGCCGGGATCGAACTGTCGGCGATACATGATGCGCGTACCGCGCCGCGGATCGGCTGGCAGGAGCTGTGGCCCATGGTCTCATTGCGCAGCCCGCTGCGGTCGATGCGCCTGGTGCATCGGTGCTTTCGCCATCACAGCCAGCAGAATCCCGCCGAACTGCAGCCGCTCCGGCTCATTCGGGACGGAGTGCCATTCCTGAAGTCAAGTGTGTTCCGCGTCAACCACTACAGCCTCGATCTGCCGCACGTGAGTCGGCAGCTTGAGCGGCTCACTGGCTACGACATGGACCTTGTGCGGCGCCATCAGTCGCGACTCTCGGGCCTGCAGGCGCGCGTGATTCCATGAAGAGTGCCCGCCGGCGGACTTTGCTCTTCTACCGCGACTATCAAGGTCCGAGCGGCGGCAACCTCAAGGTGTGGGACTACTACTGCCATGCCCGCCACTCAGCGAGCTTCTGCCCAGCCGTGCACCTCACGCCTGCGTCCTATCGCATTGCGGAAAACCCATGGGCTGCCTTGAACCCGCCTCCCATGGCGACATGGAGTCCATCCGATGCAGATGCACTCTTCCTTGCAGGACTAGATTGGCTTTCGGTGCCCGAGTCGATCGACATGCCTGTGATCAACCTCATCCAGGGTGTACGCCATGCGGATCCCGGGGATCCGCGCCGCGACTTCCTGGCGCGGCCTGCGACGAGGGTTTGCGTGAGCCATGAGGTTGCATCCGCGATCAGACAGACGGGGATCGTGAACGGGCCGGTGCACGTCATTCCCAACGGGGTTGATGTTCGCGCCGCTGCCTCAGCGGCGCCCGATCGCGACATCCCAGTGCTCATCGCGGGTGCGAAGAACTCGGCGTTCGCGGCCAGACTCGCCGCGCACCTGGAGTTGGCTGGAATCGGCAGCGTATGCGTGCGCGAAATGAGACCGCGTGAAGAGTTCCTCAGCCTGCTCGCGCGTGCTGCAGTCGCGGTGACCCTGCCCAGCGAGCGCGAGGGATTTTTCCTGCCCGCACTTGAGGCAATGATGCTGGGCGCGATCGTCATCTGCCCGGACTGCGTTGGAAACAGGGGCTTCTGTCGGGACGGCGACACCGCCATCATGCCTCCCTACGAGATTGCGGCTATGGCGGAGGCAGTCCGTTCAGCCCTGGAGATGCGCCCGTCCGAGGCCGATCGAATGCGCGTTGCGGCGTCCGCGATGACCGCTCGCCACTCCCTGGAGGTCGAGCGGAATGGCTTCCTCTCGATCCTTGAGGCGCTGTAGTACCTTGGCGATCTCACGTCCATTTGGGAGTGCCGCCACCGACCGAGTGATCGGCTTCCTCGGCATCGGCGCTCAGAAGTGCGGCACCAGCTGGCTGCACCACATGCTTTCCACGCATCCGGGAATCTCCTTCCCAGCAGGCAAGGAAGTCCACTACTGGGATGAGCTGTCGCACCTGGGCGTCGAGCACTACGCATCGTGGCTGGATGCCGGGGATGGGAAGCTCCATGGGGACATCACTCCTGCATATGCCGTGATGGACATCCAGAAGATCCGCGGCTGCCATAGTTCGTTCCCGTGGCTGAGGATGATCTACATCATCAGGAATCCCATCGAACGCGCATGGTCAGCAGCGTGCATGGATCTCGCCCGGGAAGGCGGGTGCCTCGCCGAAGTTCCCGATGGCCGATTTGCCGACCATGTCCGGTCGCAGGGCTCGCTGGCCCGAGGCGACTACGAGATGTGCCTCCGCAACTGGCGCGAGGTGTTCGGCCACGAGCAGGTGCTGGTGCTGCGCTTTGAGGACATCTCCGCGCAGCCAGCCCGCATGCTGAACGAGTGCTGCGCACATATAGGAGTCGAGCCCTCCTACGGCGAAGGTGATCCGCTGCTCTCCAAGCGGGTGAATCCGGGCCGTGGTGTGCCCCTCCGGCCGTCGCTCATGCCGCTGCTCGCATCGCTGTACGCCGCAAGGATCCGGTCGCTCGAGCAGTACCTGCAGACCGACTTGGCGGCCTGGATTCCCGCATGAGCGGCACTCCCCGAAGGGTCATCTCAGTGCTTGGAATGCACCGTTCGGGCACGAGTGTCGTCGCCCGGTCACTCCTCACTCTTGGCGTGAGCCTTGGCGACCGGCTCATGCGTGCGGATCGGTTCAACGAGCGCGGCTACTGGGAGGACACTGACATCGTCGCGCTGAACGAGGAGGTGCTGACGGCTCTCGGTCGCACGTGGGAGGATGCTTCGCCGATCTCGCCCTCCGCGCTGGAGCAGCTCTCGGGCTCCGAGCTCGAGCAGCGTGCCGTGGCGCTGATCGGGCACCGAACCGACTCTGGGGTGCCGTTTGGGATGAAGGATCCCCGGACCTCGGTGCTGCTCCCGTTCTGGCACCGCGTGTTCGCTCTCGCCCGGGTCGACGCATCGTTTGTGATCGTGGTGCGCCACCCTGACCTGGTTGCAGCCTCGCTGTCGAAGCGGAATGGCATGCCGCCTGCGTGGGGCCACTGGCTTTGGATCTCTCACATGCTTGCGGCGCTCGAGGGCTCGCAAGGCCACCGTCGGACAGTCGTCTCGTATCCGGCGATCGTGAGCGACCCGGAGGCTCATGTGCATCGGATGGCAGTGTCGCTCAGCCTGCGTGTAGATCCTCAGCGGCTCGCCGACTTCAGCCAAGACTTCATCGATCGTCGGCTTTCTCGTGGCCTCGACGCCCTAGGCGGGGATGTGCCGACGCGTTGCCCGACGCTCGCGCAGAACGTGCATGCCGCGCTCGAGATGTGTTCGGCGTGCGGCGGGGTAGAGGAGATTGCTGCGTCCACGGTCGCCAAGTGGCGGCAGGAGGCCATGGATGCCGTCGGGCTGCTGGAGCTGGCGGAACTCAGGTCACGTGCCATGGCGGACCAGGAGCGTCATCGCGCATCCCATGCGATGCTGTCCGAATCCGTGGTCCTAATGCGCCAACGGATTGGCGAGCTCACGCAAATGCTGGAACACCGGGAGGCCCACGCGGCCCGTGGGCAGGATCGAGATGCGGTGGATGCCCCCGCCACGCAAGACATCCCGGTCTGCAAGCATGAGCCGAGAGAGTTGATTGAGTCGGCGCCGAAACCCACATCCCTGGCAGCCGTGCTTGTGAGGACACTGCTGTCTCCCCGACGTGCAGTGCGCGCCATGAGGGTCTTCATGAACTCCTGGCAGCCCTCGGTACTCGACACAGCGTGGTATGTCGCTGCACACCCGGATGCCCGCGGGAGCATCCTCAGCGCCCGATTGCACTATTCGCTCCATGGGGCATTTGCCGGCTACATGCCGCACGTGCGCCTCCGACGAGCAACGTACCTGGCGTGTCGGCCCCATGTTGCGGCAAAGGGCATGACGGCATCCCTTCACTTCGCGCTGCACGGCTTTCGCGATCCGCCGTCGACATGGGGACCGGAGCCCGAAGAGCCATCCACCCGTGCGATCCCCAGTGAGTACGCCAGCTGGATCGATGGTGAGCCGTGGCAGCCCAGCGAGTCGATCCCTCAAAATGTGCCTTCGGTCAGCGTTCTGGTTCCGGTCTGGGGAGTCCGGGTCGATTACCTCACGCGGATGATTCGATCGCTCCAGCGACAGGACCACCCTGCGTGGGAAGCCTGCATTGCGTGCGCGGATCCGCGTGACTCGGTGAACGGCAGAGTCCTCTCGGAGGCAGCGCGGTGCGATGCGCGCATCCGCGTGCGCTTTCTTGAGCGCAACTTGGGCATATCGGGCAACTCCAACGAGGCGCTGCGCGATGCGCGCTACGAGTTCATTGCCCTTCTTGACCATGACGACGAGCTGGCGGATGGGGCACTGCTCGAGATGGCGGCAGCCGCCGCACGGGATCCGAGCACAGACTTCCTGTACTCGGACAAGGATCTCATCGAAGGCGATCCTCCGTACCGCCAGTCGCCGCTCTTCAAGCCAGGCTGGAGTCCCGAGATGCTCTACTCGGTGAACTACCTGACCCACCTCACCCTGATGCGGCGCTCGATTGTGGAACAGGTCGGCGGCTTCCTGCCCGAGATGGACGGCGCCCAAGACTGGGATCTCTTCCTCCGCGCAAGCCAGCAAAGCCGCCGAATCGTCCGCGTGCCCGGAGTGAGGTACCACTGGAGGATCCATCCTGCGAGCACGTCGATGGGAATCGGGGCCAAGCCGTACGCGCCCGCCGCTCAGCTCCGGGCCATCCGAAGCCACGTGACTCGGCTCGCGCTACCCGCCGACGTCCTGGAGTGCCCGGACTCCGGGTTCAGCCTCGTGTGGCGACTCGACCCCTCGACCCGCATCACGGTGATCCTCGACCTTCGGGGACTCGACTGGAAACAGTGTGCACGGGTGCGCGAGGTTGTGACCCAGCAGGCGTGCACGCTCCAGCCATGCTCGGTGGACATCCGGGAGGTCGAAAGCGACAGGATGCTCTTCGATGCCGTGCGCTGCGCAATCGAGGATCCGCACGGTCCCGCGCATGCCGTGGTGTTCGTGTCGGGTCGCGTCGCAGACTTCACGGAAGGGTCGCTGAGGCAGCTTGTGGGCTGGGTCGCGTGCCACCCGGAAATCGGCTTCGCGAGCGCACTCGTTCTGTCCGATGACGGCAGCGTTGCGGAGGCCGGTCATGTCGTGGACAGGTCTGGCATTGGTGTGCCGCTCTTCCGGGGTGCGCCGCTGCGGGAGTGGGGCTGGCTTGGGGGGCCGCTGTGGCGCCGGAACTGCAGCGCCTCAGGTCCATGGGCGATCGCATTCAGCGCAAGGGCGCTCGTCTGCTCGGGACTCGCCGATTCGACGCAGGTATGGCCCATGGCACTCACCAACGCGTGCGTTGCGGTGCGCGACGTTGGACTGCGGGGTGTTGTCGAACCATCTGCGCGGGCGACTGTTCATGCCGACGCACTGCCCCCCGTGCCGCCCTTCCTTGGTTCCGACGATCCTTTCTTCCACCCGGCCTTCGACTCGATCGCTCCGCTGCGCTTGCGTGGTCCGCGGGCGCAGCTCGGTGCGGCCGAGTCGGTACTTGCGACGAGCGCTGCACAGACCGATGCACGTCTGTTCGCGGGCCATTACCAGTGCGATGCCGAGTGCATGAGGGCGGTCCAGCAGCGTCCTGAGCGCATTGGGTCGGGCAGAGGCGCCGGTTGGTGCAATTGGCACACGCCGTCGATCGGCAATCCCCACTACGGCGGGATGATGACCATCCTTCGGCTCGCCGACAGCATCCGACGCCTTCGGGGCATGAGGCAGCGCTTCATCGTCGATCCACCACTTGATGCCGCTGCTGTGCTCAAGGCAATCGCCGCCATATTCCCGCAGCTTGCGGACTCGGAGGTGATCGGCGCGGCATCCGCGAGGTCGCACGAGGCGATTCCGCCCTCTGACTGGTCATTCGCGACGCTGTGGACTACGGCCTATCGGCTGCTGCATGTCCGCAACACAGGGCTGAAGTTCTACCTCGTCCAGGACTACGAGCCGCTCTTCTATCCTGCAGGGTCCACCTCGGCCCAGGTGGAACTGACGTATCGCTTCGGGTTCCATCACGTGGCGAACACGCGTGCGCTGGGTTCGCTTCTCGCGCGCAAGCACGGGACTTGCGCCTGCGCGTTCGACCCTCAGGTCGACCTTGGCGTCTTTCATGGCGAGTTGCATCGTTCGGACAGAGGCGCAATGCGTGTGTTCTTCTATGGCCGTCCGGGACATCCGAGGAACGCCTTTGAGCTCGGCACCGAGGCGCTGTTGCAACTGAAGCGCGAGCTTGGAGATCGAGTCGAGATTGTCTGCGCGGGGGCGGAATGGGATCCGAGGGCCTTTGGGCTTGCTGGCGCAGTTCGCAACCTGGGGGTGCTTGCCTACGGGCAGACTGCCGAGCTGTACAGATCCTGCCATGCATGCCTCACCATGATGATGACGCGTCATCCCTCGTACCTGCCGCTGGAGTTCATGGCGTGCGGGGGGCTCGTGGTCTCGAACGTCAATGACCACAACGCATGGCTGATGAAGGATGGGGTGAACTCGGTCCTGCTGGAGCCGAGCGCACCTGCCATCGCCGAGGGGCTGCAGGCGGCACTCGAGAACTACTCGCGGCTCGAGCATGTGCGCCGTGCCGGGTGGGAGATGGTGCGTCAGCGGTACGGTGACTGGGAGGGGACATGTGCACGCCTCGTCAACGATCTGGCTGCGCTCGAGCGCCCGCGTCGATGACCTCGGATCTCTCGCGGAACTGGACCATCACCACCCTCGCCAGAGCGCGGCGGACCAACAGCGGAATCGCATGCTCAGCGGGACCATGCAGCGATCATGGCCATGGCATCGTGCAGCATGGGCTTGAAGGAGTGACATGGACATCATCCTGACCGGTGTCGCGCGATCCGGGACAACCTTGAGCTGCTCATTGCTGAACCAGCTTCCCCAGTGCGTGGCGCTGCACGAGCCCATGAATCCAGCGGAGCTTTCAGGGCTGGAGTTCCCCCAGGGGTACATGTCC
>JBIKNS010000262.1:0-3157 GCA_044358545.1 Phycisphaerales bacterium
CCCAAGCAGAACTGAGAGACCACGGAGTCACCATGATCACCTCCTTCCGTTCCATCCTTGCCGCAGCCGCCACCGCGGTCGCTGCGCTTGCTTCTTCGGTCCACGCGCAGGCGCCTGCCGCGCCCGCGACCGCAGCTCCCGCGGCCGCAGTTCCCGCGCGCACCCTCAACGACGCCACAGGCGACATGCAGAAGCGTCTCGAGGATGCGCTCAAGGAGCTGTCCGACCAGCGCGGCCGCATCGCGGAGGAAAAGGTGCCGCTGATGCGTCGGCTCAACGACGTCGAGCAGCAGGTCTCCGACGCACGCAAGAAGTTCCAGGAGACGACCCGCATTCTCGATACGCGCTCGCTCGGCCTCGGCGACCTCCAGAAGAACATCAAGGCGGGCGAGGAGGAAGTGGCATACCTCGCCAATCTGCTCGTCGAGTACCTGCGCAACTTCGAGTCCGGGCTCCACATCACCGAGCTCCAGCGCTACCGCCAGGAGCTCGATGCCGCCAAGAAGGCGTCGGAGAACGAGGAGATCAGCCAGCGAGACCTGTTCGAGGTGCAGGCGACAGTGCTCGCAGCGAGCCTCGAGCGTCTTCACGGCGCCTTCGGCGGATCCCGCTTCGAGGGATCCGTGGTGGACCCTGAGGGCACTGTCAACCAAGGGACCTTCGTGCTCGCGGGACCCTCGGCGATCTTCCGCGCGATGGACGGGAGCACCGCCGGCACTGCCGAGCAGAAGCTCGGCTCGCTTGAGCCCTCGCTCACGCCCTTCCAGTCCCCCGAAATGCGGGAGAAGGCAGGCGACTACATCGCCAACGGGATCGGCGGCATGCCCTTCGACCCCACTATGGGCAATGCCCATCGAATTGCGCAGACAGAGGAGACGCTCATCGAGCACATCCTCAAGGGTGGCCCAGTCATGTACCCGATCATCGGGCTCGGTGCCGTGGCCATGCTGGTGGCGCTCTACAAGTGGATCACGATGCTGTTCGTGTGGCTTCCGAGCCAGAGGAAGGTGCGCGCGATCCTCAAGGCGATCGGCGCGGGCGAGTTCACCAATGCCGCGAACCTCGCCGGAAAGATCGGTGGGCCGATGGGCAAGATGCTGCAGGCGGGCACTGCCGTGCTTGGGCTGCCGCGCGACGTGGTCGAGGAATCGATGTTTGAGGTGATGCAGCGCACCCAGATGCGCCTGCAGTCGATGCTGCCCTTCATCGCGATCTGCGCATCAGCGGCGCCGCTGCTCGGCCTGCTCGGCACGGTCACCGGCATCATGAACACGTTCACCATGATCGAGGTGTACGGCACGGGCGACGTGAAGACGCTCTCGGGAGGCATCTCGGAGGCGCTGATCACCACAGAGTACGGGCTGATCGTGTCGATCCCGTCGCTGCTGCTCTACGCCTACCTGTCGTCGAAGGCGCGCAAGGTGGTCAACCGCATGGAGTCCACGGGCGTCTCGTTCATGAACGAGGTTGCGCGGCGCGAGCACACGGCCACGGCACAGGCTGCATGACGATGGACGGATCGAAGGAACAGACTCACTTCGAGGCGCTCGCCGGGCACCTGCCCGAATCGCTGCAGCCATTGGTGGCCAATCCGCCGCCGATCGTCGAGCGTGCCCTCGAGATCACGGTCGCGGGCGGGACTGCGATGTACGCAATCTGGTTCGTGGCCTTCGTAATGTGGGCCCTGTGCTTCAACGTCTTCCTGTCCATGCTCATGTCCGGCATGCGGCGGCGGTCCAAGGCGCGGATCCGCAGGATCATCTCCGATCCGGACGTGGCGCGCGGCACGGTGGCAACGCTCGTCGCCGACGCATCGCGCGCCGGAGACCCGGATGGCGCGTCACTTGCCTTCGACGAGTACCGAGCCTTCGAGCTCGAGCCCTTTGAGGGCCAGCTCCGCTTCGTGAAGGTGTGCATTGGGGCAGCACCGCTCCTTGGCCTCTTCGGCACGGTCACCGGCATGCTCGCGACCTTCGCAGCGCTCGCCGAGGGAACCCGTGGCGAGCAGACCATGGGCGCGATCGCCGCAGGCATCTCGGAGGCGCTGATCACCACCGAGGCAGGCCTCGTGGTGGCGCTGCCTGGGCTCTTCGGCCACTACTTCCTGTCGCGCAAGCTGGCTGGCTTCCGCGACTTCCTCTCGACCGCAGAGGGCATGTGCCGCATGGCCATCCGCCAGCGCCGCGCCTTCCACTGACTCACCTGACAGGAGCGCCCCATGGGACGATTCAGAAGCTCGCACTCATCAGACGGCGGAGAGCCGGCGATCGACCTCTCCCCCATGCTCGACTGCGTGTTCATCCTCCTCATCTTCTTCATCGTGACCACGACCTTCGTGGACGAGACGGGCATCGAGGTCGACAAGCCCCAGGCCGCATCGGCGGCGCAGCTCGAGAAGATCAGCATCATGATCGCCCTCACCAAGAGCGGCCAGGTGGTGTACGGCGGCAAGGAGATCGGCATCAACGGCGTGCAGACGCTCGTGAAGCGCATGATCGCGAAGGAAGATGTGCCCGTGATCATCCAGGCCGACAAGGACGCACCTGCAGGCCTTCTGGTCCGGATCATCGACGAGTCGAAGCTTGCAGGCGCCACGAAGGTGAGCGTCGCCAGCGCCAAGAACAGGTAGCGCACCCCACGCCCATCGTCAACCCGCCGTGAGACGCCGAAACGCCATACTCCTGATCTCGCTCCCCGCCGTGCGGGCGATCGCTGTCGTCCTTGGCCTCGCAATGACAGGCGGGCTCATGCTGCTGCTTCCGTTCCTCGAGGCGATCACCTCGGCGCGCGAGGAGGACATGATCGTGCAAGCCGTGAACACGGCCGCGCTTCCCCCACCCCCTCCACCGATGGAGGAGGAGAAGCCCGAGGAGGAGAAGGAAGAGCCGCCACCGGATCCCGAGCCCCCGAAGCTCACGGATGACTCGGCGCCACTTGACCTATCGCAGCTTGAGCTCGCCCTCAATCCGGGAACGGGTGGCGGAATTGGCGCGGACGTGGAGGTGAAGTTGCCCGTGGCCTCGACATCCGGGGACAGCAAGGACGGCGCAAGCGACTTCGATGCGCTGTTCTCGCTCGCGGACCTCGACGAGAAGCCGCGCGCGATGTTCCAGCCCGGTCCCACCTACACGACCGAGATGCAGCGCGCCGCGCCAGC
>JBIKNS010000263.1:0-3145 GCA_044358545.1 Phycisphaerales bacterium
TGCCTGGATCGAGGCGGGCGTGTCGGGCGACGCTGCGTCGGCGCCGTGGATGTCCTTTCAGGGATCGCGGATCCGCTGGTCGCCGGACCGATGCGCGATACTCGCGCCCTCCGATCGGCTGCCGGCAGTCAGGATTGCATTGCTTGAGGTCTCGGGGCACGAACGCGCGCTCCGTGCAATCGAACGGGCTCTCGACTCGGCGTGGCCCGAACTTGACTCCGATGCGTCCCTTGCATTCGAGTTCGAGGAGAGCGCAGTCGGACGGCGGAAGGAGCTTCGCGAGCGGCTCGGTCGGGTCCTCCTGATGCGTGCAAGGCTGGCCAGGATCGCGCCCGCCGTGCTCGCGCCGCCGTTCTATCCGCCGACGCTCGGCAGCCAGGTCGCCGATCGCCTTCGCGAGCGGCTGCGCATCGCCTCGCGATACGAGGCAGCAGCCATCCAGGTCGATGCGTTTCGTGACACCTACGACATGTGCAGCCAGCGTGCGAGCGACTTCATGCTGGCTCGGACGGGGCACCGGCTCGAGTGGGTGATCATCGTGCTGCTGGCCGCGCAGCTCCTGCTTTGGGGCTTCGAGTACCTCACGATGGCCAGCGGATGACGACGCGGCTCGCCTCCATCGATCTGCTGCGCACCGTAGCGATCGTCACGATGGTGCTCGTCCACTTCGGCGAGAACCTGTCGGGATACACGCCGCCCCTCGCGGGCCTCGGCGCGCCGCTGTTCGTCTTCCTCTCTGGCGCGAGCTACTTCCTGTGGTCGGATTCGCTCCTGGTGCGCGGCGCCGACGTCACGGACGTCACGCGCGTCTCTGTCCGCCGGGGGCTCTTCGTCTTCGGTGCGGGCTTCGCCTTCAACGTGTTCGTGTGGCTTCCCGAGGATGTCTTCAACTGGGACGTGCTCACCTTCATCGGATCCGCTCTGGTGCTGCTCGCGTTCGCGCGCCGGCTGCAACTGGAGATAGTTGTGCTGATGGCCGTGGTGTCGGCCCTCGTGGCGCCGATCCTCCGGCACATGGCGAGCTACCCGGAGTACTGGGAGAGCGGCTACTTCGAGTGCGACCTGACCCTGTCCGACATCCTCGTTGGCTACTTCGCGACTGGCTACTTTCCACTTTTTCCATGGATCGCGCTCTCGCTGGCGGGCTACGCGACGGGCGCGTGGCTCTTTGCGCGGAACCCGGCGGCCGGCGCGGGCGTGTCGAGACCGATGCGTGCGGCCTGGATCGGCATGAGCCTGGTCACGGTCTCCGTTGTGCTGCTGCTCGCGCGGCCGCTGCTGGGCGGACCGATCGCGGCGGGGATGCTCGGCGGGTGGACGATGTTCCCTCCGACCATGGAGTACGTCATCGGCATGCTGGGGGGGGCGATCGCGCTGCTCTCGCTCGGGCATCGCTTTGTCGATCCCGTCGCCGCGTCCGGGCGGCTGTCGGCCATCTTCGGTGCCGCGAGGACGTTCAGCGGCTACTCGCTCACGATCTACGTGGTCCACCACGTGGTGCACCTGTGGCCGCTCTGGATCTACGGATTCGCGAAGACCGGCGAACCAACCTCGCACTGGATGCTCGCGATGCCTGCGGGCATCTCGCTCGCGCTCGGCGCAGCGTTCCTGGTGGCGTGCTTCCTGACGCTTCGTGCGCTCGGACCCCGCCGCGCCTTCGGCTTCGAGGCCCTGATGCGCTGGGTGTGCGATTGAGGAGGCAGGACCACGGAGTCCCTGCGGGGAGCAGGACCGCAGCCACTGCGTTCGACTGGCCACTACCGCAGCCGAAGGGCTAGGCGACCTGACTCAACCGCCGCCGAAGATCGTGATGTCGTCGTACTTCGACGGCAGGTCGGGCATGAAGTAGGCGCCGCTCGTGGGGAACACGTAGCTCTGAGCGCCCGGACCGTCCTTGAGCCCGTAGTAGATGCCGTCAGGACCCGCGGATGTCAGCACGAACTTGCCTCGCGATGCGCCCGAGAGCGCCGCGTTCGCATCGCCTGAGCCCGTCTCGCTGGCGGCGAACCGGCCCACGCTTGGCGCTCGGATGAGCTGGGCAAGGCCATACACGCCGGCAGGAGTGCCACCCAAGTTTCCCGAGGCGTTGAAGATGCTGCCGGTTTGCGCGTTGACCTGGTCGCCGCCGCTGCCAACGAGCGCCGGACTCGTGACGTACGGGCGTACGGGATCGAGCCAGAACTGCGGCGAACCGCTGCTTCCGACGGTCGCGCTCGAACCCGCGAGCGGGCCTGTGCTTCGCGATGACCGGAGGTAGAGCACCGGATTCCCCCACGAGTCGACGAGGTCAGGAATCACCACGGACTCGTTCATCTGACCGCGCACAGGCTTGAAGAACCGGTCCTTGGGCGCGAAGAAGGCTGCGTACTGCTTGCCCTCCACGCGCGGTCCCTTGCCGATGAGGTTTGGATCCACCTTGATGCGCACCTGCCCGATCGCCGCATTGCCGAACGTGAGCTCGGTGCCTCCGGCGCCTGCGTAGTTCGGATCGTCGCTGCGGATGGCGCCGCCCATCAGGTGAAGGATCGCGTTCTCGGTGCCGCTGATGGGCGCGTTGGGCGTCTGCGCGAGGATGTCCTCGGGCACGATGCCGGGGTAGTAGCCGAACTGCTGCTGGAAGGCCTCGCACGCCTTGGCGAACTCGTTCATCGCGCTCGCGCTGCTGGTCGCGCGCGACTTCTGCGCCACCTTGCCCAGCGCAGGCAGCAGGATGCCGATGAGCACGACAATGATGCCCACGGCGACGAGGAGCTCGATCAGGGTGAAGCCGCGCGAGGCGCGGACGGCAGGGCGAATCATGCTCATGCGGTTGACTCAATATACGGGGCAGGCATCTGTCCAGTTGCCGAGCACACCTGCCGAAGGCCCTCGTAGACGCCGCATGCGACCGCCGTGGCGAGGTTCAGGCTGCGTGCGGCGGGGTCCGCGACCATCGGCAGCCGCAGCCTGTGCGCCGCGCCGAACGTGCGGTCGACCCATCCATGTACCGCATCAGGGACACCATGCTGCTCCTGCCCGAAGAGCAGGTAGTCGCCAGGAAGGAACTGCGCGCCCCAGTGCGGCTGCGAACCGCGTGTGGTGAAGAGCCAGAGCCGCGCTGGCCGCTCGTGCGCGACAAAGGACTCCCACGAGCCGTGCTCTCGGC
>JBIKNS010000066.1:0-10364 GCA_044358545.1 Phycisphaerales bacterium
GTTGAAGAGCACCTTTCCGGTGCCTGCGCCCTTGTAGACCTTGTTGCCGATGATGGTGTAGAGGCACTCGCCCGTGCCTGCGCCCTTGAACACCTTCTCGCCCATCACATTCATCATCACGCTTCCGGTGCCGGCGCCGCGGAAGACGGCGAGCCCGCGAATGTTGCACAGCACGCGGGACGAGCCGGCCTCGTCATAGAAGGTGCCGTTTCGCAGGTTGAAGATCGGAACCTCTGTCCCGGCCCCACGGAAAAACTGGATCTTCGACATGCGCGGGAACTTACCTGCAGCCGCAGGAGCCGCCGGCGCTGCAGGACTTGCCTGACGCCGCAGTGCCAACCGGCACTGCCTTCGGCGCGTTCCATGGCATTGCACCGAGCACCTTCGCCATCGGGCAGATGCCGGTGAGGCCGGCGAAAGCCAAGCCGCATCCCACGAATCCTGCACCCGCGAGGAACCATGGGTTCACGAACACGCCAAGCGCAGTGAATGCAGCGACCATAGAGCCTGCGACGATGAGCACCTGACGGATGATCGGAATCGATCCTCCGCCGGAGACGACGGGAAGCCCCGCCGCCTTCCATCCCTTGATGCCACCTTCGATGACGCTGATGTCAGTGCGGCCGGCGGCCGCAAGCGTGCGCGCGACCTGGCCGGCGCGGTTGCCGCTCTGGCAGAGGATCAGCATGCGCATGCCCTCGACCGGCGGCGGGAAGCAGTCTGCACGCACCACGCTCGAGGGTGCGGGGATGTATCTCGACACCGCCGTGCGGCGAATCTCATCAGGCTCACGAACGTCGACGATCACTGCGCGGCCAGTGCGGTGCAGGGCATCGGCCTCCTGAGGCGTGACAGTGCCGTGGGGAGGTCGGGCGCTCGAGGCAACGGGCACGGAGGTGGCGGTCATGGTGGTCATGTGAGGTAAGCGGCACGCTATCAGCCGGCGGATCCGGAATCTGTGGGCTTTCTCCGTGGTTTCGTTGACGCGTCCCAAGGCCGGTCGGGGATCCTTCGAGCAGGCCGCGATGCAGTGCGCGCCCCGCATCCGGATGGTTCTGCGGCGCCGCGTGCGTGCCGACGCCTATGCGGACGACCTGCTGCAGGAGACGCCCCTTTCGGCATGCCGACACTGGGACCGCTTCAGGGGCGACTCGAGCGCATGCACCTGGTTCCACTCGATCGCTGTCCGCAAGGCCGTGCGGCACATGCATGGCGCTCCTTGGGGCGAAGATGGATTCGCTGGACCGTGGCGTGCCCTTCCCGGTGCAGGACGAGCTCGTGTGCGAGCGCTGCCGCGAGGTGCATGCGAGCCTCGACATCGGTGCCGATGCGTGCGGCAGCCTGCACGTGTCGACGATGCGAGCGCCTGTGCGTGCGCGCATCCGGGAGATGATCAGGTCTTCGCGGGTGCAGAAGGCTCCGCACGAGGGAACAGCGCGCACTTCGAAAGAGAAGTCCCGTCGGCGATTGCACCGTAGCGCGTAAGCGCCGCGAAGCCCGCGCCATCGACAGCTGCGGTCGGCGCGCCGCCGAGCGCGGCGCGCAAGTCCGCCATCCGTGCGGGCAGGAACGGCTCAAGCAGCACGCCGGCGACGCGCACGCTCTGCGCGCACTGCGCGAGGATCGATGCAAGCTCGCCCTGGCGTGCCGGATCCTTGGCCACCTTGAAGGGCTCGGTCCGGTTGATGAAGGCATCGATATCGCGCAGCAGCCGCATTGGCGCCTCGGCGGCGCCAGCGAGGTCGAACGAGTCGATCGCCTCGCTCCACTCCCGCACCGCGCGCGCGCAGCGCTCGGGCCATTCGCCGCCGCCTGACGCATCAGCAGGCATCGCGCCGCCGAAGTACTTGCCGATCATCGCAGTGACGCGGCTGGGGCAGTTGCCGACCACGTTCACGAGATCGCCCGTGTAGATCTCGTGCAGGTGCGCTGCGCGGAAGTCCGCATCGGCCGCCTGCAGCGGGCCCTGCGTCGCCATGTACCAGCGCCATGCGTCGAGCCCGTAGTGCGCGATGAAGCCGTCGATCGCCGGAAGGTCGACGAAGTTGCCGAGGCTCTTGGACATCTTCTGCCCGTCGGCGATCCAGAAGCTGTGCGCGTGTATGCGCTGCGGCATGGGCAGCTCGAGCGCCATCAGCACCGCAGGCCACACCACCGCGTGGAACCACAGGATCTCCTTGCCGATCACGTGGTAGCTCGCGGGCCACAGGTGCGCACGCTCGCGCGCGAGCGCCGCATCTTCCGGGTGCGCATCCGATGCGATGCGCGACGCGTCGCACCCGGACTCGAGCGCACCGAGACCGAGCGCCGTCGCGTAGTTCAGGAGCGCATCGATCCACACGTAGATGACGTGCCCGGGCTCGCCCGGGAAGGGGATGCCCCAGGTGAACTTGGTGCGGGTGATCGGCACATCCTGCAGGCCGTCGCGCAGGCGGCCAAGCACCTCGTTGAAGCGGCCCTGCGGCTGCACGAACCCGGGGTTGTCGCGGAAGAGCGCCTCAAGCCGCCCCTGAAACGCGCTTAGCCGGAAGTAGTAGTTCTCCTCGCTCGCGCGCACGAGCGGCTTGCCGCTGATCACGCTCTTGTAGGCCTGCTCCTTGGCGGCAGCCTCCGTGAGGTACTCCTCCTGGCCCTCGTCGTACCAGCCCTCGAAGGTGCCGCGGTACACGCTCCCCGAGGCGAGGAGCCGCCGGATGAAGGCCTGCACCTGGCGCACATGGCGCGGCTGCGTCGTGCGGATGAAGTCGTTGTTGGTCAGCCCGAAGACAGAGAGCACGCGCTGGAACTCGGCGGCGTTCTCGTCTGCGAGCTGTTGCGGCGGGATGCCGCGGGCCGCAGCGCTGCGCTCGACCTTGGCCCCGTGCTCGTCCGTGCCTGTCAGGAAGAACACATCCTGGCCGCGCAGCCGCATCGCGCGCGACCACACATCGCACAGAGTGGTGGTGTAGGCGTGGCCGATGTGGGGCCGGTCGTTGACGTAGTAGATCGGCGTCGTGATGTAGGCGGATTCCCGCGCGCGCTCTGCCATGGGGCGTGCGATGCTACGGGGCTCCGAGTTCACTGCGCAGCCGCTGCAGCAGCGCCGCATCGGGCGCCCACGCCACGAACAGCAGCTCGCCGTCGGACCACACCATGACTGCCCACGTGCCGTACTCCGATTCCTCGAGCACGCTGCGCGCGATGCCAAGCGGCTGCGCACGACCGTACTCGTCGTAGATCGCGAAGGCGCCGTGGTCGCGCGCGACAGCGAGCACCACATCCCGGCGCTGCGCGGGTTGTGCCGATGGGCCCGGCGCAATCGACATGCGTGGCGGCACGGATCCGTTTCCGCTCGTCTCCTCCGGCTGCGCCCGCGGTGCGGCATCGATGGGTGCGTCCGACTCATCCGACTCGTAGAGCAGCGCGACTCCGGCGGTTGACCCTGGAATGGGCACCGGACCCGCCATCACGATCCGAAGGCCCAGGTCGCGCAGGTCCGGAGGCTGCAGCGGGGCAGAGAGCGCATCCTTGCATACCCGCGCGGCATCCTGCATCGTTGGCAGCTGCGCGTCCGCGGGTCTGCGCGAAGCCTCCACGCTCATGCGCTGCGCGATGGAGTCCACCGCATCGGCCACTTCGCGCAGGGGTACGAGCGGACTTGAGGTGCGGTCGCCGACGCGCGGCCCGTAGAGCCCAAGCGCCACGCTCGCCGCGACAGCGGTGAGCGCGAGGCACAGCGCCGGCCAGCTGATGCGGGTGGATGCGCGCGGATTCGGCACACGCGGGTTGTACACTTTCAGCAGGTGTTCATGCGCCATGCGACCCCAGCCATGCCCGAGGGACCTGCGCTGCATCGCGCCCCAGGATCTCCCCGTTGTGGTGCGCTGTGGTTTCGCGCACTCGCCGCTGGCGCGGTGATTGGCTGCAGCCTCTCGACGGGACCGGCGAAGGCGCAGAACGCGCTTGATGCGCCGCTCCATCTCGGCCCGGATCAGTCCCGCGCGCTCGACCGCAATCTTGGGGTGGGTGCGGGACGCGTGAACCAGGCCGCACCGCAGCAGGACTATCGCGCGCGGAACCTCGTTGTGACGGGAGATGTCGCGGGTGGCCGCGGGTTCAGGGGAAGCGTCGGCTACCGGGCTGAGGATGATTTCGCGGCACCTACAAGCCAAGCGGCCACCATCCAGTTTCGCCGCGACTCCGCCTACAGCAGCCCCCTCGCGCTGAACACGTCCATCGCCAATGACCGCTTCGCGCTCGCGACCGGCATCGGCTCGCAGCAGTACATGAGCGACTACGCCTACACGCGCATGAGCGCGATGGGGCTTACGGGAACGACATTGCCCGGTCGCGGCCTTGAGACGTCCGCACTGGGCGCGGCGCGCGCGCGACTCGATCTCATGACTGTGCTGTCGACCAACGCGGCGAGTCTTGCCGCAGCCACTGCAGCAAGCAGCGTGAGATCGGTGCGTGTGCCGCAGCTCGGCGCGGCGCAGATCATGGTCGGACCCTTCAATGGCGTGATCTTGGTGCCCGAGGGCGACCCCGTGGACGCCTTCCAAGGTGGCGTCTACGGAGGCGCACTGATGCGCGATGACGTGCGCTCGGGTCGGCTTACGCGTGCGGACTATGCGCGTGCCGCCACGGATTTTGCAGGGCTCGCGGCTGATGTGGATCGGCAGCGTCAGGAGGTGCAGCTGCTCGAAGATGCGCGCGCCGCATCTGCCGGAATGGCCAGGATGGGCGGGGTAGGGTCCTCTTCCGGCAGGCCGATGGGCGCGGACAGCCGGGTGGATGCACCGAGCGCCACAGACCTGCTGCGGCGGCCGAGCGTCTACGACGACGTGCTCGCCTCAGTGCGCCAGCGATACGACCTCATCAGGCCCCCTGTGGGTGCGGCAGTGCCGAGCACGGTTGCGGAGCAGGGCGGTGGTCAAGCACCCGCAGCGCCTTCCGGTACCGACGGAACCGCGGGGCAGGTCCCCGGCGGCGCCGCGCGCGCCACGGCACTCACCCCTGAGCGGCAATCGATCTCGCAGGCTGTGCGCACATTGCGCGAGCGGTTCATGTCGCTGCCGGGTGTCACCCGCGCTGATGCCTCCGGTCAGGCCGGCGATAGCGCTCTCCCGAGCCAGCCGGGCACCCAGCCCTCGGGCGATGCCACCCAAGGCACTGGTGCGGCGCCCGCAGTCACGACACTCAAGCCACTCACGCTCGACGAGACACTCCTGATCCTGCGCCACGGCACCAAGCTCGAGCGCCTCGACTCGGGTTCAAAGGATGCCATGGACCGGCTGCTGCGGCTCGGCAGCGACTTCATGGGCACACGCCGTTACTTCCGGGCCGAGGATGCCTTCCGCACGGCGTCGATCATCGCGCCGTCGAGTCCGCTGCCGCTGCTGGGGCTCGCGAGCGCACAGGTCGGATGCGGCGTGCAGCTCGCCGCCGCGATCACGCTGCGCCGGCTGCTGACAGACTTCCCGGAGATGATCGACGTGCGGTTGGCCCCGAACCTCCAGTGCGATCCGCAGCGGATGCGCGATGTGGCACAGCAGTGCGTGCGTTTCGGGCGCGACTCCGCGAACGCATCGGACTTCGGTCTCGTCGCGGCGTGGAGCGGCCATCAGCTTGGCGACCGGGCACTCGTCGAGTCGGGCCTTTCGCTCATGGATCCCGCATCCACGAAGGACCCCTTCGTGGAGACCTTGCGCGCTGTCTGGCTCGCGCCCGCCCCCTGACTGCATGGACGAGGGTCGCTGCGGCGCAGCAACTGCCTCTGGCGTTTGGGTCGCCGGCGCAGTCGCAAGTGGTTGCGCGCGCCCCGGCTAGGACCGCAGCGCGTCCGTGCTCTTGACGCCCAGGTTCTCGTAGATGCGCCGCGTCGCATCGCTGCGGTTGAGCGTGTAGAAGTGGATGCCCCGCACGCCCTTGTCGATGAGGTCACGGCACTGCTCTGTGGCCCAGTGCACCCCGACCTTCGCGACTGCATCGGGGTCATCCTGCGCACGGCGCAGCGCACGGAGGAGCGGTGCAGGGAAGCGGGTGCCCGCGGCGAGCTGCGCCATGCGGCGCACGCCGGCCATGCTGGTGATCGGCATGATGCCCGGTATGACCGGCACTGTGATCCCCGCAAGCGTGCAGCGCTCGCGCCAGTCCATGAACGCGGCATTGTCGAAGAACAGCTGCGACACGATCACGTCCGCACCTGCGTCCACCTTCGCCTTCAGGTGATCCATCTGCACAAGCGTGTTCGGCGTTTCGGGATGCCCCTCGGGGTAGCCGGCCACGCCGATGCCAAAGCCGCGGCGGTCGGGGTGGCGCCCCGAGGCGCTGAATGCACGAATCTGCGCCACCAGCTCCGCGGCATACCGGTAGTCGCCGGTGCTCGCGTCCACGGACCCGGCTGGGCGGTCGCCGCGCAGCGCAAGGATGTTGGAGACGCCTTCCTCCGCATAGCGGGCGAGAATGGTGTCAACCTCCTCGCGCGAGTGCCCTATGCATGCCAAGTGCGGCACAGGATCGAGCGATGTCTCGCGCCTTATGCGTACGACCAGATCATGCGTCAGTCGGCGCGTGGAGCCGCCCGCCCCGTAGGTCACCGAAACAAAGCTTGGCTTCAGGGGCTCGAGGTCGGCAACGGCCGTGAACAGGGCATCCCAGCCATCATCGGACTTGGGCGGAAAGAGCTCGAAACTCGCGGTGAACGAGTCGCGCGCCAGGACGTCGGCGAGGTGCACGCGACGAGGCTAGCACGCCCATGCAGATAGAATCGCGCACCTTGCGTGACAAGACGCCCAAGATCCCGCGACCGACCGCGCGCAGGCTGAGCCTGTACTTGCGGGAAGTGGAGCTTCGCCTGGCGGAGGGGTCGCGCCGCGTGAGTTCCCGTCAGCTTGGAGAGTCACTGGGTCTCGCCGATACGCAGGTGCGGAAGGACTTGCACTGGTGCGGCCCGTTCGGCGGATCCGGTGTCGGCTACGACGCCATCGCGCTGCGGGATCGCCTGCGGGCGGTCATGGGGTTGAACCAAACGTGGAATGCAGTGCTCGTTGGCGCGGGCAACATCGGGCGAGCGCTGCTTGGATACGGGCGTTTCGAGGGCGAGGGATTCAGGATCGTCGGGCTGTTCGACAAGTCAAAGTCCCTCGTGGGCAAGCGCGTCGGGGGGGTAGCCGTGCGGCCGCTCGCCGACCTGTCGAAGGTGATCGCCGAGCATGATGCGCGGATCGGCATCATCGCAGTGCCGAGGGAGGCCGCGCAGGAGGTTGGTCGGCTCCTGGTCGAGGCTGGCGTGTCCGGAATCCTGAACTTCGCGCCAGCGCGAATCGATGCCGGACGAGTGCCGGTGACGAGCGTGGACTTCACAGTGGCGCTCGAGCAGCTTGCCTTCGAGGTCACGATGGGCGCCGCCCAGGAGGAGTCCCCGTGAGTGGCGTCCCATTGTGGCGATCCATCGTGACCGCATGTGCCGCGATTGCGGCCCTCGGGGGATGCCAGGCCAAGGTGCTCTCGCCAACGCCGGCCGACCAGCTGAGACGGCAGAATGCCGATCTTGCCGCGAAGGTGGAGTCGCTTGAGCGCCAGCTCTCCGAGGCACGCACGGCGATGGCAGAGTCGGTGGCCCATCGCGCCAATCCCGAGCGGGGCACTGGCGCGGGGCATGATGCGGCGGGAGGTGCGCCCGCCCTCTCTCCGGAGGCGATTGCCGCGACCCCTCACCTCGCAGGGGTGAGCATTGCCGGCAGCAGCCACACAGATCGACCCCTCCGGGGCGATGGTTGCATCGCGAGGATCTACATCACGCCCGTCGATGGGCTAGGACGGTTCATTCAGGTGGTGGGCACGGCGTCGGTCACCCTGTACTGGTCCCCGCCGGGATGCGAGGCGGAAGTCCTTTCCTGCCATGAGTTTGGGCCACTTGCCCTGCGCGATGCCTACCGGAGCGGGTTTGGCGGAACGCACTACACGCTCGAGTGGCCGATCGAGCGGACGGGGTCCGCCCGCGATCCTGGATCAGTGGCCCCGGCACCGTGGACATGCGGCGCCGCGGTGGAGGCGAAGATCGAGTTCACGGATGCACACTCGGGTAGGGTCTTCACCGCGCGGCGGGCACTGGCGGCGTTGGCGACACCCAAGAGTGCAAAGGGAGATGCTCAGTGATGCACAGCGGTACCTCCACAACTGGTAGTGGTGATTCAGGATGCCAGACGCGATTCGTCGCGTCCGTGACACTTGCGATCATCTCGTCAGTGGCGTTCACCGGCTGCAACAAGCCACTTTTCCCCGAGAACTCCGCGCGTACGCAGTTCGAGACGTACGACCGGTTGCGTCAGCAGTCGACGCCGCTCGAGGAAGAGGATGAGTTCGGACAGAAGCGACCTGCGCTGCGCGCACGGCTGGCGCCGCAAAACTGAATCGCGACGAATCCGCAAGTTCGGCGGCACATGCTTCCGATAGCACATGTGACGACGGAGAACGGAATCGACGTGTCGACCCACTCACATCAATCATGCAATCGTGACAGCGCATCCGCTGCTGTCGGCTCGCGCCGCTCTCGCACCCTCGGTGTCTCACTCACGCGCCCGCGCAGGACGACTGCCGTGTGGGCGTCGTTCGCTGCGGCGATGACCGCGGTGACTGGCTTGCTCCTGCTCGGCGACGACGGCGCGCCCGCCCCCTACCCGGCCGTCAGCCCGACCCTCGTGAACCTTCAGGGTGCGGACCGGCCATCCAGCATCGATCCACGTGAAGTGGAGGCGGACCGGTCCCGATGGAGGGCAATCGTCATCCACCACTCGGGGACACCGGCAGGCGATGCGAGCAGCATCGAGCGGACCCATCTCGCGCAGGGTCTCACCGGACTGGGTTACCACTTCATCGTGGGCAACGGTCAGGGTCTCGGTGATGGCATGGTGCATGTCGGATACCGATGGAACCGGCAGTTGCCGGGCGCGCATGTGGCTGCCCGAGCGAACGACACGCCTGGAGTCGCCAAGGCCTCGTTCGGGGCCTCGGACGCAGAGCTCTTCAACCGCCACTCGATAGGCATTTGCCTCGTGGGCAACGGCAACCGACGGTCCTTCACGGACCGGCAGATGCGCGAACTGGTGTCCCTGGTCCGTTCCTTGCAGGAGGAGTTCGGCATTCCAGCCTCTGCGGTCCGGCTCCACTCGGACCTGAGTGGCATCGAAAGCCCGGGCAGGCACTTCCCGATTGCCGAGTTCGAGTCCCAGCTCCGGAGATAGGGTCTCGGATAGGGTGCGGGAACGCCGCATCTGGATGGAGATCGCCTCACATTCAGGGAAGTTCCGGGTCCCCTTGGCGTTGCCGGCACCGCGAGCCGAAGGTAGTCTCCGGTTTCATTTCTTTCGGTCTCGCATATGCGAGACTTGATTCGGAGGGGACGCATCGCCGCAACCGTTGTCGCCGGTGCCTGTCCCTGAAATCGGCCTGCAGGACACTTGCCTAGCCACGCGATCGGGTTGCAGCGCATCCATTTGTCATGAGCGTCATCGTGCAAGAGCTTTTCGGATTCAAGGTGCTCGCGAAGGTCGGGACCGGCGCGCGCAGCACGCTGTACGCCGTGCAGGATCCGCGCACGAAGCAGGTGTGGGCACTCAAGCATGTGGTGCGGAACACCGAGAAGGATGAGCGCTTCATCGAGCAGGTCGAGAGCGAGTACGAGGTCATGCGCAAGCTTGACCATCCGGCGATCCGTGCTGCGGAGAGCCTGAAGAAGGTTCGCAAGGGCCTCATTGGCAAGGTGACCGAGGTCGGGCTCGTCATGGAGTTCGTGGATGCAGCGACGCTCGACGAGGAACCGCCGACGACACTGGCCGGATACGTCAACGTGTTCTCGCAGGCTGCACGCGGCCTGCACCACATGCACACCAAGGGATTTGTGCACGCTGACATGAAGCCCACCAACGTGATGGTGCTTTCGGGCGGCGCGATCAAGCTGATTGACCTCGGGCAGGCGTGCGCGATTGGCACAGTCAAGAAGCGCATTCAGGGAACGCCCGGATACATGGCGCCTGAGCAGGCGCACCGGGAGGCCGTGACGCCGCGGACCGACGTCTACAACTTCGGCGCGACGATGTACTTCTCCATCGTTGGCGAGGTGATTCCCACGGCGCTTCCGCCCAAGGGTCAAAGCGGACTCGTGAGCAGCGCGCTCGACGCATCGCAGATCAAGCCGCCGGTGCCGCCGCACCTCAAGGTTCCCGAAGTGCACCCGATTCTGTCCGCGATCATCCTCGACTGCGTCAAGGTCCTTCCTGGCGATCGCACGGAGTCGATGGACCGAGTCGCGCAGCGCCTCGATGACTTGGCGCTCCTGCTTGAGGCGCAGCCGGGCGGCGTGCCGATGCGTCGGCATGCGCGGC
>JBIKNS010000264.1:0-3127 GCA_044358545.1 Phycisphaerales bacterium
CGTTCACGGCGCAGGTGAAGCCCGGCCAGCTCCGTGCCATCGGCATGCAGTACTTCGCCCAGTGCGGTGCGGTGATGGAGGTGCAACCCACGTCCGCCAAGGGCGAGCACTCGGGCACGTTCGACCTCATCACGTCCAAGGGCATGGTGGTGCCGCTGACGCTCGCGCTGTCGGACACGCCGCCACATGAGGTCGTCGGGCTGCTCTTTGGCCTTCCGTCGCCGATGCTCAAGGGCCTCGACGAGGCAGTGTCAGCGATGCGCGCGCTCGGTGGGCAGGTGTCGTTCGGCGTCTGGTCGCTCGGCGACGGTCCGCCGACGCCGGTAGCCACGCTCGATCCTGACCGGTCGCTTGCGATTGGCTCCGCGTTCAAGCTCCATGTGCTTGGCGCGCTCATCGGGGAGGTGAAGGCGGGACAGCGCTCGATCGCCGACGTGGTGCCGCTGCTGCCGCAGTACAAGTCACTTCCCTCGGGCCAGATGCAGGATTGGCCCGATGGGTCGCCGGTCACGCTTGCCACTGCTGCCAACCTCATGATCTCGGTCAGCGACAACACTGCAACCGACCTGCTGATCGCAACGCTCGGCAGGGAGCGCGTGGAGGCCGCGATGGGGGCGATGGGCGTGGCGGATCCGGCACGGACCACGCCATTCCTGACCACCGCCGAGATGTTCCTGCTCAAGTTTGTTGGCGATGGGGCGCGCGCACGCGAGTACGCGCCGCTCGACGCGGCGGGCCGCCGTGAGTTCCTGGCGAAGTCTCCGCTCGGTGGGCCCATCAGCATGGATGCGCTCAACGCCAGTGCGCTCGCGCAGCCGATGCTGGTCGACTCCATCGAGTGGTTCGCGAGCGCATCGGACCTTGCGCGGACGATGGACTGGATCCGCGTGCAGACGGAGGGCGACCCCGAATCGGCGCTCATGCAAGTTCGCAATGCGCTCTCCATCAACCGCGGGCTCTCGATCTCGTCGAGGCAGTTCCGCTGGGTGGGGTTTAAGGGCGGGTCGGAGCCGGGGGCCATCAACTTGACCTACCTGCTGCAGTCTGCGGATGGCACGTGGTACGCGCTCGCCGCGACGTGGAACGACCCGGCCCGCTCGCTCGACGAAGGTAAGTTCGCTGCGCTCGTGCAGCGCACGATCTACGTGCTCGGCACCGCCCGGTAGGCTGACTCGGATGATTCGGTTCGCCCTCCTTGTTGCGTGCTCTGCGCCGATCATCGCCATCCTTGGATGCACTGCCGAGTCCCCGCGCGGGGCGACACCAGATCCGTCCGGCACGGTCACCGGCGAGCTCCCGAAGGGGCCTGCGCTCGGCGGCGTGTCCGACACGGAGCCCGGCACCACCGACTACGACATGCAGGTGTGGAAGGCGCTGCTGCGCGACCACACCAAGATCAGGCGCACGGTTCGCCACATCGACCGCGGTCTGGAGGCGGAGACCGAGTCCGACGACCCGCGCATCGCGGCACTCATCAAGGATCACGTGCTTGCAATGAAGGACCGCATCCGGGAGGGATACCCCGTTCGGGGGTGGGATCCTGTGTTCCGCGAGCTCTTCAAGCGCCACCACCTGATCCGCATCGATGTGGTGCTGACCGAGAAGGGGGTCAGGATCGTGGAGACCTCCGACGATCCGGAGACCGTTCGCCTGATGCGTTCGCACGCGGCCGGCGTGACGGAGTTCGTCAAGGAGGGCTTCGCGATCATGGACCGCGAGACGCCCTACATCGACGAGCCCTGACCTACGCTGCCCCGCATGGCAGCACCATCCCGCGCATCGAGTCAGTCCACCGTTCGACAGGTTCTGGCTGCGGCCGGTCTTGCCGCGCTTGCATTCGCGACCGGCTGCACGCCGAATCCGCCCATCGCGCGTCAGCAGACCTACACCGTGCGAAGCCCGCATGGCGACCGTATCGACGAGTACTACTGGATCCGCGACGACCATCCCACGCGCAAGCGCGATGACGTCATGGCGTACCTGCGTGCCGAGCAGGCGTACACCGATGCGCTGATGGGACGGCTCAAGCCGCTTGAGTCGAAGCTGCTCTCGGAGATCCGCGGCCGCATCAAGGAGGATGACTCGACCGCTCCCGTGTTCGACAGGGGCTGGTGGTACTGGCAGTCGTTCACCCCAGGCGCCGAGTACGCCACATGGATGCGCCAGCGTGGGAGCGTCGCTGGACCTGAGGCGGGCGCACCTGAGGAGGTGATCCTCGACGCCAACGCCCTCGCGAAGGGGAAGGACTTCCTGCGCGTGAGCGCCGTGGTGGCGAGCCCGGACGGCAACCTCATCGCATGGACGCAGGACACGAAGGGTCGTCGCGGGCATGAGCTGCTCGTGAAGGACCTGCGCACAGGCGCCACCCTCGCGGACCGCATCGACGGCACGCTCGAGCCGATCGTGTGGGCGAACGACGGCAAGAGCCTCTTTTACATGAGGCAGGATCCTGTGCTTCTGCAGAGCGGGCCCGTGTGCCGCCACGTGCTGGGCACTCCGTCGTCCGCAGATACGGTGGTCTACAGCGAGTCAGACAGCACGCTGTTCACGTCGATCAGCCCGTCTGCGAGCCGCGAGTGGCTCTGCATCGAGATCGAGGGCTACGACACTACAGAGCTGCGCGCGGTCCCCCTCAGCACGCCCGATGCAGCGCCGCAGGTGATCATCCCGAGGGAGCAGGATGTCCGCAGCTATGCGGGTCACCTCAAGGGCATGTGGGTCATCCGCACCAACCGCGACGCGCCAAACTTCAAGCTGATGACGGCCACCGACAGCGCCATCGCCAACCGCCTCGCATGGACGGAGCTGGTGCCTCACCGCAGCGATGCGTCAGTTGACGCCTTTGCGCTGCTCGACGGAGGCATCGCGATCGGCGAGCGTGCGGACGCGAACGCGCAGGTGCGGATCATTCCCTTTAGCGGCGGTGATGGGCGTGTGATCCCCGTGGATGAGGCCGCCTACGCGATGACGCTCGGCGACAACCGCGACCCTGCGAACACATCAGTGCGCGTGGGCCTCACGACGATGGTGCGTCCGCGGACAACGATCGACGTCGATCTCGCCGACGGGTCGCAGGTCGTGCGGAAGGTCCAGCCGGTGATCGGCTATGACGCGAGCAAGTACGACT
>JBIKNS010000067.1:0-10275 GCA_044358545.1 Phycisphaerales bacterium
TGTGGCGGTCGCACCCGCGAGTGTTTCGAAAAACCAGAAGAAAGGTTGGAAAAGGATGAAGTCATTTACCGTCATCGGAGCTGGTCTGGCCGCTGCAGTCGCTGCCGCAGCAAATGCGAACGTCACTGGTCTGGAGGTTGAGTACGGTGGCCTGGTCGGTGGTCGTCACGTGTGGAACGTGTTCGCCGTCACCACCAATGCCCAGAACGTCATGCTGAACGTCATCGGTCACACCGTGACCGCAGGCAGCATGTCTGGTGTCCAGCACAACGACGCCAGTTCGTTCTTCGGAGGGACCGGCACGTGGGATCCCACCTCGACAAACGCCAACATTCCCAACTCGGCCGGGAATGACTCGTACGTGACCGTCACGGGCACCTTCGGCACGGGAACCAACCTGGACCCCAGCTTCACCGGCGGCGGCGCTGGCGCGGTGATCCCGACCGGCGCGGGTTGGCTCACGGCGAATCCCGGCACGAACATCTTCTTCACCGGCGGTCGCATCAAGATCATGCAGGTGGCAGGCGAGACCTACTCCAACACGGCGGGAGGCGCGTTCTACACGGGTCGCCTGTCGGTCGGCTACAAGCTGAACTCGTCCTCCACGACCCCGCTCGTCGCTGAGAACCTGACCTACACCATCGGCGTTCCCGCCCCTGGTGCGCTGGCTCTCCTCGGCCTCGCCGGCCTCGCCGGTCGTCGCCGTCGCGCCTAAGCAGCGGCTCGGTTGGGTCCCGACGACTCCCCGAGTGGTTCGGGACCCGTCGGAACACTCGAAAGTCCCCACGCCGCCGCCGAGAAATCTCGGCGGCGGCTTTCATTTTTGCCGGCAATCCGCATCTGCGAGGGCACGCGGGCCGATTCCATGACATACTGTTCTCGTGGCGTGCGTGGTGTAGCGCCGAAGGTGATCGTCCCCCAAGACTCGAACACGACAAGAGGAAGAATCCGTGAAGACTCACGTACTGCTCGGTGGACTCGCGCTCTCAGGTTTCGCCATGTGTCTCGGTCAGTGGAGCGCGACAGCGCTTCCCGGTGATGGCGGCGATGAGGGTGGGCTCTCTGCAGGACCAGACGTGATCGTCGGGGGTATTCCTGATGTGGCGCGCTACACCCCGAGCACCTGGAATGGCGTGCAGTATGCCTCGTACGCGATCGGATCCACGAGCTGCAACATCGGAACCGCGCAGCTGCTTTGGATCCCGAACCCCGACAACCGCCACCCAGTGATCCCGCAGAACATGTACCGCGTGAAGGGCGGCGCGATCGAGCAGATCGGCATGAGCTGGGTCAAGCACGGCTTCTGTGCGCTGCAGCAGACCCTCTGTGGCAGTTGCCAGCCAGCGGGTGGCGGATGCCCCACCGTGCTTGGCATCGGATGCTCGGACCCCTACACGGCCGGACTGAACGGGGCTCAGGATGATCTCAAGAGCCGCGGTCCAATCAACCCCACGACCGGGTTCTTCCAGGGCGACTATGCCGATCCGGCGCCACCCTCTGGCCTGCCCTCGTCGCTGCGCGAGCGCATCATGGTGGCCCGCAACGATCTCGATCCGTCGCTGAACTCGGGCGCTGCCTACTTCGCCGAGGCCCAGTACATCCATCCGCAGGATGCTGCCTCAGGGAACGCTGCGAACAACGCGTCATACCGCCGCTTCACGGTGGGCTCGACGTGGTCGAGCACGCAGGGATACCCGATCACCTACAGCGCTCCGACGATTCAGCAGCAGCCCGCGATCTACGGCTGGGCCGCCATCCACAACGACGTTGGAATCCGTGACTACGACGTCACCGGCGATGGTCGCTTCACCCTGGCATTCCGTACGTGGCAGAACGGCGACGGCACGTGGCATTACGAGTACGCCATCTTCAACCTCAACTCGGATCGCGCGGGCGGCTCTTTCTCGGTGCCGATTCCGGCAGGCGTGACGGTCACGAACATCGGCTTCAAGAGCCCCGCGTACCACAATGGGGAGCCTCTTTCGAACGCGCCTTGGACGGCAACTCTCGAGAATGGCACCCTGACTTGGGCCTGTGCCCCGAACACACAGTCGAACGCGAATGCCCTCCGCTGGTCCACGATGTACAACTTCCGGTTTGACGCAAATGTGGCGCCTGCGACCGTAACTGGTCAGGTTGCGCTCGGTCTCTGGAAGGCACCGACCAGCGCCTCGCCCGCGACAAGCGTGGCCATGCAGGCGGCTGTTCCCTCAACCCCGCCAAGCTCCAGCGGCGACCTGAACAACGACGGTCAAGTGAATGGGCAGGACCTTGCGGCCCTCCTTGCGTGCTGGGGCGCGCCCTGTGCAGACATCAACGGTGACGGCACCACCACTGGTGTGGATCTTGCCGCCCTTCTGGCTGCCTGGACCGGCTGAAACAGCGGCGGCCCGTGCCGCGTACATCTCAGAACCATGAAGGAGTCCGCATGACACGCTCACGGTCGAAGCTTGCGTTTGTTCCTGGGGTGGTGCTTGCGCTGGGTGCTTCGGCGCTGATGGCAGGCGGAGTGCCCCGCGCGACGCAGCCGCCAGTGAGTGCGAAGCTGGGCGACCTGACCTCGGCAGGAATCTCTCAGTTCGAGGCGTTCGCGCCCGTGCTCCCTTCCGGTGTGCCGGCCACGTTCTCCGTGGCGGTTCCATTCAAGGGTCGGACAGTCACGCTGTCCGTGGCCAAGTGGAGCAATCGCGGAGACGGGTTCCAAGTGCTTGTGGACCGCGGAAACGGACTGCTCGAGCGGGTCGCGGATCCTGAGATTCGCACGTACTCGGGCTCGATCGACGGCGACCCGGGCAGCCGAGTGGCCGTGTCCCTTCTCCCGCTCGGTCGCGACGGCAGCAACGTCATCGTCGGCATGGTGCACGAGTCCGACGGCACGAGCTGGGCGATTCAGCCGATGTCAGAACTCGTCGGTGGGTCGGGCGCTGTCCCAGCCGGCATGCACGCAAGTTTCGCCTCGGAGGACTGCTTCATGGACGGAGGAGGCTGCGCACTTGGGCGCCCCGGCTTCCCGATTGAGGCGTACCGAGCGGATGCGCTCAAGGCGATGGCTGATGGCATGCGTGGCGGCCGAGGCTCCGGCGGTGGCGGAGGCGACGAGGGTGGAGTCGCAGGGACCACCCCGTGGCAGGTCGAAGTGGCCTGCGACACGGACTTCGAGTTCTTCCAGCGCAACAGCTCGCAGGTACCCACAACAGTCAACGACATCGAGCTGGTGCTGAACAACGTCAACACGGTGTACGACCGTGACGTGAACATCGTCTTTGAGATCGGGACCATCGTGGTTCGCTCGACATCGTCGGATCCGTACACCAGCACCACAATGGACGGCCGGCTCACCGAATTCGGGAACAAGTGGTCAACGGCGCCGGAATCGGGAATCTTCCGGGACATCTCCCACCTGTTCAGCGGGTTCTCGTACACGGGATCGGCCTCGGGCACGCTGGGGATCGCCTACCTCGGCGGCGTGTGCTCGGCGATCAGCCAAGGTCAGTATGGGGCGGTGCAAGGTCGCCAGACGACCCTCACGACGAACGTGAACAACCGCATCGCCCTCTCGGCGCACGAGCTTGGCCATAACTGGGACGCCACGCACTGCGATTCGCAGGGTGCGTCTGGCTGCAACATCATGTGCGCCGGGCTCGGCGGATGCGGCGGTATCAGCGGAACGAACCTCAAGTTCAATCCCTTCTCCATCAACGAGATGAACGCCCACCGCGCCGCAGTCAGCTGCGACTTCGCCCGTCCACTGCCTGTATCCCTGCCCTTCGACGAGACATTCCCCTCTCTGACCCTGTCGACGTCGAACTGGATCTACAACGATGGCGGTTCCATCACGACGGCGGCCGTCAACGAGCCGAGCGCCCCGAACTCGATGGCGCTCAATTCCACCGGAGCCGGGGTGTATGACCAGGACGAGTTGCGCACGAACTTCATGCTCCTGTCGGGCATCAGTGGTGCGCGGGTGAGCGTTAGGGTGCTGCGCGGCAGCACGGTCGAGTCGGGCAAGAGCCTGATTGTTGAGTACTTCAACAACGGGCTTGATTGGGTGCAGCTCGCCACCCTTGTGTCGGATGGCACCGCCCAGTCGCAGTTTGTCCCGTACGAGTGGGTCTTGCCGGCCAATGCCAGTCATGACCGTTTCAGGCTCCGCTTCCGGACGGTCGGCACCGACTCGACTGACACTTGGTACATCGACAATGTGGGCGTATCGGCCGCCCCGCCCTGCAACGCCGACTTCAACGGGGACCGAGAGGTGAATGCCGTGGATCTTTCGACGGTGCTTGCCAACTGGGGCGGCCCGGGCAGCGGCGATGTGGATGGGAATGGCGTGGTGGGCGGAGCAGACCTGTCTGCCGTGCTTGCCGCGTGGGGTCCCTGCCCCTGATGCTCGCGAGCCGCTCCGCGGCGTGCGCCACAGCCTGAGGGCCGACGTGGTAGACCACGCATCCTGATGGCTGCGAATGGTCCTCGTCGAGATCCTGCCGCGATCGCCGCGCTTGCGGTGTCTGTCTTTGCGTGCTGCCCGCTGCTGAGCCTGATCGGGGTACTGCTTGGGTCGCTGTCGCTGATTCGTGTGAGGGCGTCCGCGGGTGCCCTGACGGGCCGTGGGATGGCATGGACGGCCATCGCGATTTCCGTAGTGGTCGGGATTGGGTCAAGCAGCTTGCTCGAGCACGTGGCCAACCGAGCGCAGTTTGAGATCTCGTCGCAGACGCGGCTTGCCACGACCCAGCTCTTCGGCGAAGGTCCAGACCCTGGCGCATGGTGGCCATCCGAGATGGGCTCTGGTGCACGGGCCTTCGGCGCCCGCATCAGGTCCGAACTGGGAGAGTTGAAGTCGGTGACGACCTCACAAGGCGACACGCAGTGGACGGGCACGGGCGCGCAGGAGACGCTGCGCCTTCACATGACCTTCGAGCGCGGTGACATCATCGGGGCTACGCGTATCGCGATCTCCGCCGACCCGCGCACATGGACACCCACGATCTCGATGCGGTCCATCGAGCTCGGCGCATCGCCCTCGCTGGGATTCGCGGGGGCGGTGTTTCCCGAGGTTTCGGAGTCGGCGAAGCCTGTGGCCGATCCGGTGCCAACGCCGCGCTGAGTGCGCGGCGGGACGGCGTCGGGGGTGCACCGCGATCCCGATAGGATCTCGGTCGCAATGGACACGCCGATCAACGAACCACCCCGGACGAGCAAGCTGGCGATCGCGTCGCTGGTGATGACAGTTCTCTCGCTGTGCTGTGTCGCCGGGGCGATCCCCATCGTCCTCTCGATCATCGCGATCATCCGGATCAAGCTGAACCCGGCCCTGCGCGGGATGGGCATCGCGGTCATCGCGCTCATCCTGAATGTGGGCCTCACCGCCGCCTCGACAGCCGTGCTACTGCCACGGGTGCTCGATTTCGGAAAGCAGGTCTTCGGCCCACTCCTGACCGGTCCCGTGGACGCCGTCCGCGTGGGTCAGACTGGCGACGTGGAGGGCTTCCTGGCGTCCGTGTACCGCGAGGGACCTGACGCACCGGATTCGGAGGACGCCGCAGTGTTCCTCGACGCCCTCACCGAGCGATTCGGCGAGATCCAGTCGAGCGTGATTCAGGACCAGAACCGTGGCGCGCCGCAACCAGGGGCGACCGAGGCGCCGATCGAGTACATGCTGACCTTCACGAAGGACGGCAAGACGCTGGCCATCAAGTGCGAGGTGCTCTGGAGCATGGCCAACGCCGCCGGCGATCTCGACGTGAAGATGAAGCGCATCCGCGTGTTCGCTGATGACATGGAGATCGTGTTCCCGCCCAAGTCCGGCTCGATGGACGGCAGCGGTGCCGACGATAACGGTGCTGACGGCGATGGCGACCAAGGCAACCCTGGAGGCTCGAATCCATGATGGCGACCGCACCTGCCACCACGAAGCCGGCGGTCATCAGCGTCCGCAATCTCATGATGAGGTTCGGAGCCCAGACCGTGCTCGCGGGCGTCAACCTCGACGTCCTCGAGGGCGAGACGATGGTGGTGATGGGAGGCTCTGGCTGCGGCAAGAGCACCTTCCTGCGGCTGATGATCGGGTCGTTCGCGCCCACCGAGGGCGAGATCTCGCTGCTCGGCGAGCGCGTGGCCGACCAGGACGAGACCGGCCTCGACGCGCTGCGCAAGCAGTTCGGCATCCTCTTCCAGTCGGGCGCGCTGCTCCAGTCGCTGACGATCGCCGAGAATGTGGCGCTTCCGCTGCGCGAGCACTTCGACCTCGACCCGAAGATCATCGACATCCAGGTGAAGATCAAGCTCGAGCAGGTTGGCCTTCGCGAGGCGGCCGACAAGCTGCCCTCGCAGATCTCAGGCGGCATGAAGAAGCGCGCGGGGCTTGCGCGTGCGCTCGCACTTGACCCGAAGATCCTCTTCTACGACGAGCCGAGCGCGGGCCTCGACCCCGTGACGAGCGCCGAGATCGACCAACTGATCATCAAGCTCTCGCGCGAGCTTGGTGTCACAAGTGTGGTCGTCACGCACGAGATGGATTCGGCATTCGCGATTGCGGACCGCATGTGCATGCTCGACAAGGGCCGCGTCGCCAAGATCGGCTCGCGGGCGGAGTTCGACGAGCTGCGAAAGATGTCGGATGCCGATGTCGCGAAGCGCAGCGAGACCGAGCAGATGGTGCGGCAGTTCCTGCGCGGCGATCCGGAGGGGCCGATCACGCGGCGGCGCGCGGGCGACAACTACGAGGAGGACCTGCTGGGCATGGTCCGCCGGAGCGGCGGCGCACTGCCTTGAGCGGGTCGACGGCGGGCGCTTCGCGGGCGGCGGGCGGATCGGCCGCGCACTCGATGGGCGGTCATCCTCCACCGGCGCCTGTCGCCCCCGGCACAGTCGCCGACGATGCGTGGTTCCGCGGGCGCCGCGCGCTTGTGATGGGTCTGGGGCAGTTTGGCGGCGGGCTTGGCGTCACGAAGTGGCTCCTTGAGCGTGGCGCGAGGGTGACCGTCACCGACATGGCCGACGAGCGCAAGCTTGATGGACCGGTGCAGACCTTGCGGAGCCTGCCTGGCGGGCGCGACGTGGCACTGCGGCTAGGGCACCACGACGAGGCTGATTTCCGCGGCGCAGAGGTGGTGATCGCCAATGCGGCGGTGCCCACGCCGTGGACCAATCCGCTGCTTGATGTGGCGCGTGCGGCTGGTGCGCTCGTCACCACCGAGATCGTGCTCGCGGCGCACCGCCTGCCGCATGCGCGGACGGTGGGGATCACCGGTAGCGCCGGAAAGTCAACAACGACGGCGATGGTGTCGCTGCTGCTGCGGGCCGCTGGCTACCGCGTGTGGACCGGCGGGAACTTCGGCGGATCGCTGCTCGACAGCGTCGGCGCCATCGACGCGCGCGACTGGGTGGTGCTTGAGCTCTCTTCCGCGCAGCTCTGGTGGCTCAGTGATGCGCCGCCGGGGCCATCGTGGCAGCCGGCGATCGGCGCACTCACCAATCTGCTGCCCAATCACATCGACTGGCATGGATCGGTGTCGCACTACATGCGCAGCAAGCGGGGCATTCGCGGTGCGCGCGGCACCTTCGTGTGCCAGTTCGATGCGGATGATCCTGCGGCGGCGGGCGTGGCCGAGCAGGCGCTAGGCGGGGACCGCTGGTGGCGCTCGCCTCAATCGGACTCGGCGGCGTGGGCGCGGGATGTTCCGATGGCGAAGGACATCGATCTCTCGCTGCCGGGCGCGCACCAGCAGCGCAATGCGCGACTTGCATGGATGATCGCAGCGGCGTGCGCGGCGGCGGATGGTGCAGCGCTTGATGCGGCAACCGTGCGGCGCGCACTGCGCGAGTTCCCCGGGCTGGCGCACCGGCTCGAGCGCGTGGGTGAGTTCAAGGGCGTGACATGCTTCAACGACTCGAAGTCGACGACGCCGGAGGCCACGCTGCTGGCCGTGCGGTCGTTCCCCGACCCGTCGCGCATTCACCTGATCGCGGGCGGTTACGACAAGGGATCTGACCTGTCGAGCGTGCGCGACTTGGCGCCGAGGCTCGCAGGCCTCTACGCGATTGGCGTGACGGCCCAGTCGCTGGCGGCAGCCCCATCCGCCATGGTGTGCGGCACGCTCGATGCCGCAGTGCAGGCGGCGTTTGCGCGGGCGAAGCCCGGCGACGTGCTCCTGCTGTCACCCGCCTGTGCGAGTTGGGACCAGTTCACGAACTTCGAGCAGCGCGGACACCGCTTCTGCGAACTTGTCCGGGCGCACTGCTAGACTCCGCCCCATGCCACGTTCGGCACGCCCCCTCGTCCTGCTCGCCGCATCAGCGGCAGTGTCGCTCTTGGCCTCCTGCTACACGCCCGCGGGCGGCCTCATGACGGGCAGCAACCGGGCCTACGTCTACATCTCCACGCCCACGCGTCCGACCACGATCACGGTCATGGATACGTGCACGAACCAGCCGTTCTTCCACTACGCGATTCCGCCGGGCAAGCAGCTCACGTTCCGGTTTGTCGAGGGTGGAGGTGACCACCCGCGCGAGCGCCCCGACAAGATGATCTGGGAAGTGGCGGATGCGCCGATGAAGTACGGCAGCCTCAGCAACCAGCTGACGTGCCCTGCCGCGTGGTGCCGTCGCATCGATGTGAGCTTCCGCCCGGGTCCCGAGCCGCTGCCGACCAACCCTGGCGAGCTTGTGCCGCCGGCGCAGGGTGTGGTGGATCCGGAAAATGAGGCGCAGCCGACCAAGAAGGACCGGCCGCAGGACTGATCCCCGGACGTCCCTCGCGTGAGGATCGGACACGGATATGACCTGCACCGGCTTGAGCCGGTGGCTCCCGCGGGACAGGGGCGGCCCTTCATTCTGGGCGGGGTGCGCATCGAACATGAGCGCGGGCCGGTCGGTCACAGCGACGGCGATGTGCTGCTGCATGCGGTGACGGACGCGGTGCTGGGGGCACTTGGGCTTCCCGACATTGGGCAGCTCTTCCCCGATACTGACGCGCGCTGGGAGGGCGGTGATTCCGCCCTGTTCCTGACGGAGGCCGCCACGCGGATGCGCGCGGCGGGCTACGAGATCGGGAACATGGACATGACGGTGATCTGCGAGCGGCCGAAGATCGGGCCACGCAAGGGCGAGATCGTGGCCAGGATCGCCCAGATCCTGGGATGCCCTGCCGACCGCCTCAACCTCAAGGGCAAGACCCACGAGAAGGTGGATGCCGTGGGCGAAGGCCGCGCGATCGAGGCACACGTGGTCGTGCTGCTCGCGCCGCGCTCCTGAACGCCTAAAGGCCCCCGCCGCTCACGCGCGGTCAGTCATCTTCATCTTCATCGTCGCCGTAGCTGTCGCCGTCGTCGATTGCCGGCAGGTAGTCGTCGGCTGGCTCGTCCGCGTCGTTGGTGTCCACGTCCTGAAGGTCAGCATCGTCCCCGTCGTCGGCGAAGTCACCGATGAAGTCGAAGTCGCTGAACTCGCCCTTCAGGCTGGCCCTGCCGCTCGCAGAGCCGAGGAGCGCCACCGACATGGGGTCGGTTTCCAGGCCGGCAAACAGTGCATCGATGCCATCGAGCGATAGCTCCACCAGGCCCTGTTCAAGCTCGGTGACAGTGAGGGTGCCGGTCGAGGCGATGTACCAGACATCAAGCTCCGCCTCCTCCCCGATTGGAGCCGACACCGTGTCGACGGACACGCCTCCCGCATAGGCCGTCATCACAAGCTGGCGCGAGGTTCGCGTGCGCACGATCTCTATCGACACGCCATCCTCGTACCCGACGGTCGGTGTGAGGGGTCCAAACCCGATGTACATGCCGATAGCCGCCTTGTCACCAGCGCGGGAGGGGCGCTTGGTCTCGTTCTCCATCGAGATCAAGATTGACCAGTTGTCGTTCCAGTCGATACCAAACGTGCTCTCTGCGCCCGCGGCGCCGGAGCGACCGGTGACACGCAGCCCCTCACGAACCGAGACATTGGCGCTACCGGTCCGCAGAGAGGTCCAGTTTGCGGCATTCAGCGTCCGGCCTGGGAACGAGTCGACAAGGGTGTCGGCAGTCGACAAGCCAGCCACCATGAGGATGCCGGCAACGCAGATCGTGAGGAGTCGTGTCATGACGTGAGTATAGGCCCAAGGGCTACACTCGCTCCGCAGGCACCACATGCGAGCAGTCGTCACAGGGCAGATCGGCGTCGACAAGGGTCCCTACCTCAAGCAGGCGGTCGCTTCGGCCGCTGACCGGGGGGACCGGATCGGCTACTACAGCATCGGGTCCATGATGTACGCGGAGGCGCCGGACGTGCGCCCGG
>JBIKNS010000008.1:0-30438 GCA_044358545.1 Phycisphaerales bacterium
CCGAAGGAGCCGGTGGTCACATGCACGCTGGTGTGGATGGCGCCATCGAATCGCGCGATGCTCGCCGGTAGCGCCCGGTCATCGCTCCACGCGTGCCACGTGGGCCTGAAGTCGAGCACGATCGCAACGGGAACGTCCGCGCCGGGGGCAACCCGTGTGGCAGCGGGCTCCACCGTGACCCGCACCGCATCTTCCGATGACCGGACGGGACCCGAGTCAAATGCCCCACCTTGGGGTCCGGCGGCGGCGGGAGAGGGGGTCAGCAGCGCCAGAAGCCCCCAGAGGGCCCCAGCAGCCATCACGATGCGCATAAGCGGGTTCGCAGCCATGTCCTAGAATCCTATGGATCGTGCAATCCGGGCGCAGGATTGCGGAATGCCTCCAAAATGGCTACAATTCCCGATTCGAAGCCGCGTGGCTTCGAGCCTGTCCGCACCGACGACCAGACCTCATGATGCACGCCAGCACAGCAGTTCAGCGCATGCTCCCCATGGGGTTCCCCACGAGCCTCGGATGACGCGTTCCTGCGTCATCCTCGCCCGTGCGGTCGGCGCTGCCGTGCCGGAGGCCCTGATGGGCTGACCCGGCACCGCTGCTCGGTTCGGACGGGCCATGGGCGTGACCGCGCGTCCATGGCCCGAGTTGTTTTTGGCGCGGTCTTGCGCAACGACATCCAAACATCCCATCACGACAATCCAAGGAACTGCACGCAATGAACGACAACGTCATCCGACTGGTGGACACCGTGGCACGCGAGAAGGGCGTGGACCGCGAGCTTGTGTTCCAGAACCTCGAGCAGGCCATGATGAGCGCGGCCCGCAAGTACTTCAACTCCCTCGACCTCGAGGAGTTCGGATGCGCCATCGACCGGCTCAGCGGCCAGATCTCGCTCTGGCGCAACCTTGAGGATGGCTCGCGCGAGGAGATCAACGACCCGCAGCGCCTCGGCCGCATCGCGGCGCAAACCGCCAAGCAGGTGATGATCCAGCGCAACCGCGAGAACGAGCGCAACTCGCTGCTCGACGAGTACACAAAGCGCCGCGGCGAGCTCGTGACTGGCCTCGCGCAGCGCTACGAGGGCAATGCGCTCATCGTGCAGATCGACCGCGCCGAGGGCTTCATGCCGCGTTCGGAGCAGATCCCGGGCGAGCAGTTCCAGCCGGGCGACCGCGTGCGCTGCCTTCTCCTTGACGTGCGCGACGCAGGCCACCAGGTGAAGATTGTGCTCTCGCGCGCGCACCCGGACTTCATCCGCAAGCTCTTCGAGGCCGAGGTGCCCGAAGTCGCCGAGCGCACCATCGACATCAAGGCGATGGCGCGCGAGCCTGGATTCCGCACCAAGCTTGCGGTGTCGAGCGTGGATGCGAAGGTTGACGCCGTCGGCGCGTGCGTCGGCGTGCGCGGCTCGCGCATCCGCAACATCGTCGATGAGCTCGGTGGCGAGAAGATCGACATCGTGCGCTGGAACGAGTCGAGCCAGGTGCTCATCGCCAACGCGCTCAAGCCCGCCGAGGTCGAGGAGGTCTCGCTGTGCTTCGAGCTCGGCCGCGCGACGATCATCGTGCGCGACGACCAGCTCTCGCTGGCCATCGGCCGCCGCGGCCAGAACGTGCGCCTCGCGGCGCGCCTGACCGGATGGGACGTGGACATCCTCACTCCGCCCGAGTTCCAGAAGGGCCTGCAGATCCTCGAGGAGACCGTGCGCACCGTGCCCGGCATCACCGACGAGATGCTCGACCGTATGGGCGCGCTCGGCATGATCAGCGTCTTCGACGTCGAGGAAGTCGGCGAGCCCGTGCTTGTGCAGGAGTGCGGCATGTCGCCTGAGATGGCGCAGCACGTCGTGTCGACATGCGCGGAGCGCGGTCGCGCGGTGGCGGAGCAGATGGCGCAGGAGAAGGCGGCCGAAGAGGCCCGACGCGCCGAGGAGGGCGCGACGGCCGATGCGCTGCTTGGCGGTGAGGGCGCTGTGGCGACCGACGCCGAGAGCGAGGCGGCCGCTGACAGCATCTTGGGCATCACGACTGACGAGCCCGCGCAGGGCTGAGCGTTGGGGAATATTGACTGACGGACGGGCACACGCACACACGGAGCAGCGATTGACGACGAAAACCACCAAGAAGGTCCGCATCTCGGCACTGGCGAAGGAGCTTGGCGTCACGTCCAAGGACGTGATCGAGAAGTGCAAGCGCGAGGGAATCGAGGAGGTCTCGAATCCCCAGTCGACGGTGTCGATCGGGCTTTCCCAGACCATCCGCGAGTGGTTCGGCGGTGTGGGTGGTTCCTCGACGGCGATCGAGACCGCGGAGCGCGTGGACGTCGACGCGGCGCGCGAGCGCGCCGAAAAGGTGGCGCCCAAGCGCGGCAAGGCCAAGAAGGGCGATGAGCTGTCGGCAGATGCAGCCGGTCCAGCCGCCGAGGTCCAGACCGCATCTGCGGCGCCCGCCGCGGCGGCGCCAACAGCCCCAGTCTCAGCCGCACCGGTTCCCGCACCGGCTCCGAAGGCACCCGAGGCGGTTCGCGCGGCGACACCTGTGACGGCGCCGCCCTCGGCGGTGTCGCCTCAGCCCGCAGCCCGTGCCCCAGAGCCGGTGAGCGCATCGGCACCGACACCGGTAGCACCGGTCCCGACCCGCACGATGCCAGCCGCGCCGGCCCTGACGCGTGCGCCCGCGACCGGTCGCGGACCTTTGGGTCCCGGCGGGTCCGCGCCAGCCGTGCCCGGAGCGCGTCCGACCGAAGGCAGTCGTCCCCCGGGGGCGCGATTCTTCCCGGGACCCGCCGCATCACCCAACGTTCCAGTGCGCCCGCGCGAAGTCGGACCGGTCGGTCCGCGTCTCGAGCAGCCAGAGAAGTCGCGGCTGTCGGGACCGAAGGTCGTGCGCGTCGACACTCCCGACAACCTGCCTGCACCACGTGCGAGGTTTGGTGGTTCCGCCGGTCCCGGCTCGCGTCCGCCGACCGGCGGCGGCGGCGTCACGGGTCGATTCGGCCCCCCCGGTGCGCGCCCAGGCATGGGTGGCGGCCGACCTGACGATCGCCGGCGAGCTCCCGATACCCGTCGCCGTGGCGATGCGGGCAGGACAGGCCGGGCGGGTGAGGGGACTGGGGGCGACCGCTTCAGCGGTCAGGATCTCATCGAGCGCGAGGAGCGCCTCAGCCGCAGCGGCGGATGGCTCAAGAAGCACCGCGACAGCGACCGCCGTTCCGGCATGCCGCAGTCGCGCGGCACCGTGAAGCCGCAGGGGCCCGCGAAGATCCCCGATCCGGTGTCCATCAAGGAGCTGTCGGCTGTGACGGGCGTCAAGAGCGCCGACATCCTCAAGAAGCTCTTCCTCAAGGGCACGCCACTCACCATCAACAGCTTCATCGACGGCGAGCGTGCCGCCGAGATCATGTTGGAGTTCGACATCGAGGTTGTCGTCGACACCGCGCAGTCCGCGCAGGACCAGATCGAGGCGACGTTCGCAGCGCGCGAGCGCACCGACGAGCGCGTGCGGCCCCCGGTCGTCACGATCCTCGGTCACGTCGACCACGGCAAGACCAGCCTGCTTGACCGCATCCGCAACACGAATGTCGCCTCCGGCGAGGCAGGCGGCATCACGCAGTCGACGCGCGCATTCCAGACGCCGCTTCATGCAGGTGACCGCGACCGGGTCATCACCTTCATCGATACGCCGGGCCACGAGGCCTTCACGGCGATGCGTGCGCGCGGCGCGAAGGTCACGGACATCGCGGTGATCGTGGTCGCGGCCGACGACGGCGTCATGCCCCAGACGATCGAGTCGATCAACCACGCCAAGGCGGCGGGCGTGGCGGTGATCGTGGCGCTCAACAAGATCGACAAGCCCGAGGCCACCGAGAACAACATCCAGCGCATCTACGGCCAGCTTGCCGAGCACGGGCTGAATCCTGTGGCATGGGGCGGCTCCACCGAGGTGGTCGCGACCAGCGCCGTCAAGGGCACAGGAATCCAGGAGCTGCTCGAGGTCATCGCGCTGACGGCGGACGTGCTCGAGCTGAAGGCGGACTTCGCGGGCCACGCGCAGGGCACTGTGCTCGAGGCGCGCATGGAAGAGGGACGCGGCGCCGTCGCGCAGCTCATCGTCCAGGAGGGCGTGCTCACGCGAGGCGACTTCATCGCTGTCGGCCGTGCCTTTGGGCGCGTGCGCGACATCATGAACGACCGCGGCGAGCGCATCATGCAGGCTGGTCCGAGCACGCCGGTGGCGATCTCCGGCATCGACGAGCTGCCCGACGCGGGCGACAAGTTCTACGTCACCGACGACCACAAGGCCGCCGAGCAGGCGGCGCTCGACCACCGCGCGCTCGAGCGCGAGCGCGAGCTGGCCGCCCCGAAGATCACGCTCGACAACATCTTCGAGCACATCGGCAAGAGCAAGAAGCGCGAGCTGCCGCTGGTCGTCAAGGGCGATGTGCAGGGCTCGGTCGAGACGCTCAAGGCAGTGCTCTCGAAGCTTGCGGCCGAGGAGGTCACCGTCGCGGTCAAGCACTGCGCGGTTGGCGGCATCAACGAGAGCGATGTGCTTCTTGCTGAGGCGACGGGCGCGATCATCGTGGGCTTCAACGTCACGAGCAACGGCAAGGCACGTGGGCTCGCGGAGGCCAAGGGCATCGACATCCGCCTCTACGACGTCATCTACGACATCACGGATGACCTCACCAAGGCGATGCGCGGCATGCTCGACCCGCAGGTCAAGCTCGAGGTGCTCGGGCATGCCGAGGTCCGCCAGGTCTTCCGCATCAGCAAGGTGGGTGCCGTGGCAGGCTGCTACGTCACCGACGGCATCGTGGAGCGCAACGCGCAGATCCGCGTCACGCGCGACGGCATCGTCATCGAGAAGGATCGCCGGCTCGAGCAGCTCAAGCGGTTCAAGGACGATGCGCGCGAGGTCAAGGCGAACACCGAGTGCGGCATGAAGATCAAGGGTTACGACGACATCCGTGTCGGCGACATCCTCGAGTGCTACAAGACGGTCGTTGTGAAGCGGGCCGAAGAGACGGCCAATGCCTGATCGGCCGGGTCGAGAGGCTCGGGCGAGGGCGGGGCGCCGCAGTCGCGGGCCGGTGCTGCCGCCTGGCATTCACGTGCCAGGCTTGAGTGCCGATCCCTCATCTGAAGTCGTCACGTCGCGCCGTCCCGCGCAGGTGGCTGCGGTGCTGCACCGGGCGCTGCAGCAGCGGCTCGCAAGGGGCCTGTCGGACCCGCGGCTCCAGGGCCTCGTGTCGATCCTTGACGTGCATGTGACCCCTGACCTGTCGCACGCGCGGGTGCGCGTGTCGGTGCTGCCCGCTGACCGCGGGCCGCTGTCGCTGTCCGCGCTCCGGAGCGCCGCAGGTCACCTGCGCGCCTCGGTGCGCGATTCCGTCCACCTGAGGCGTGTGCCGGAGCTCTCGTTCGAGCTCGCCGTGCCCCGAGAGGAGACTCCAGAGTGAGCAAGAAGATCAACGTCAACCAGACCAAGTTCAATGCGCTGTGGAAGAAGCATGCGCCGAAGGCGCGTGTGACCGAGCCCAATGCCGCAGACCTCGTGGCGCTGCTCGTGCACTCGTCGCTGCTCTACGACGCGACGCGCAAGCAGGCTGACGAGGCCACGCAGCGCATCCGCTCGTCGAGCGTCGACTGGAACGAGTTCCGGGTCAACCATGTGGATGACATGGTCGGCATCATCGGTGTGCGATACCCCGATGCCTTCACGCGCATGAAGCGCCTGCGCATGTCGCTCAACGACGTGTACCTGCGCCACCACCGCGTGTCGCTGGACATCCTCGTGGGCAAGCCCAAGCGCGACGTGCGCACCTACCTCGAGAACCTCGAGGGCATGCCTGCGTACGTGGTGTCGCGGTTCATGCTTCTGGCGATGGGGTTGCCGCTGATCCCGGTCGACCAGACGCTGGTGGACCTGCTCGTGGACAAGGGGGTGCTGTCGGAGCCCGCGGATCCGGTGCTGGTGGGCGAGGCGCTCGCCAAGGTGATTCGCGCGGACAAGGCTGCGGAGGTGCACGCGGCGCTCGTGGTCGCAGCGGACGAGTTCTGGACCTCCGGCAAGGCGCTCAAGGTGCGCAAGGACCGTGAGAAGCTCGTGGAGCAGACGAAGAAGGCGGCGGAGACGCAGCGCGCTGCGGCCGCTGCAGCCGCGCTCGCGGCACTGCGTGCGCGCGAGGAGGAGGCGGCCCGCGCCGCGGCGGTGCGGCCTGCGCCATCATCGAAGGCGCGCGATGCCAAGGGGCAGCAGACCAGGGCATCCGGTGACGCGGCGGGGTCCGCGCGAAAGGGCGCGCTCACGGACCGCAGGGGCGCTGGAGTCCCGGCGCCAAAGGCGAAGGCCGTCAGCGCGCACAAGGCTGCGCACTCTGGCAAGCCGGTGAAGGCCGTCAAGCTGACGCGGAGCCCGGCACGGTCGGGTCGGCGCTAGGCGGAGACTCGGTCATGGCCGGTCACAGCGCCTGGAAGAACATCAAGCACCGCAAGGCGGCGGTGGACGCCAAGCGCGGCAAGATCTGGAGCAAGCTCGCGCGTGCAATCATCGTGGCAGCAAAGCAAGGCGGCGGTGACCAGCGCTTCAATGCCACGCTCCGCCTTGCGGTCGACGAGGCGAAGGCGGCCAACATGCCGCGCGACACGATCGAGAAGGCGATCAAGAAGGGTTCTGGCGAGACTGACGGCGAGCAGTTCGAGGCCGTGCGCTACGAGGGGTACGCGCCCGGCGGCGTTGCGGTCATCGCAGAGTGCCTCACGAGCAACGTCAATCGGACCGCCCCGGAGATCCGCATGGCCTTCGACAAGGCCGGCGGGAACCTCGGAGTGCCCGGATCTGTGGCATTCAGCTTCGTGCAGAAGGGCGTGCTGCTGGTGCCCGGCATCACCACGGGCGAGGAACGAGTGATGGAGATTGCGCTCGAGGCCGGGGCTGATGACGTGGCACCTGCGGATGGGTCGTGGCAGGTCACCTGCCCGCCTGCGCAGCTCTCCGCCGTGCGAGATGCCTTCGAGGGGCAGGGGCTGGTGGCCGAGGAAAGCCAGATCATGTGGCTTCCGCTCACGACTGTGGCGGTGGCAGCCGATGATGCCCAGAAGGTGACCCGTCTTGTCGAGGTCCTCGAGGAGCATGACGATGTCCAGAAGGTCTACACCAATGCGGACATGCCAGAGTGATCGCGTGCGGAGCGCGTGGTTCCTGCGCGGCGCGATGCGCGTGGCGCTGTGCATCGCCGCGAGTGCGGCCGCTGCCGGTTGCGGCGGCATTGCGCGCAGCTATCCCGGCGTGACGCGAGATGCGCTGTGGGCTGCGGCGGTCGGCACGGCCGAGCGCCCGACGGGCTACGACGACTGGCATGTGGTCGAGAATGGCGTGTACTCGGACCAGCCCTCGGGCCGCATCGAGATCTACCGAGAGCTCAAGCGCGACTACACGCCAGCAGGCCAGACGCGACGCCGCCAGCAGGAGACATGGGCACTGACCGTCCAGCTCGAGACCGAGGACGGGCAGATTCCTGCGCTGCGGATTTCGCAGAACGCCACGATCCGAAGCCCTCGGTTCACGCTCGAGGCAGACCGGTTCTTTGATGAGGTTGGCCTGCGGCTCGCGCAGGCATCGCCGCAGGGCGTGCCTGGGGTGCCGCGGCTCGCGTCACCTCCAGCGCGCGGCGTACCCGATGGCGGCGCCGACGCGCTTGCCGTTCCTGACGCGCGGGAGGCCGTACGTGGTGGAGGCGAGCCCGCGGCGGGTGGTCCGCCGCGGCAGTCGCCTGAGCCGGGTGGTGCAGCGGCTGCGGGTGCCGGCGTCCCAGCGCAGCCTTCCGCTGCGCCGGTCGGTGCATCCGGAGTGCCCCTCACGGCGCCGAAGACGCTTCCCGAGCGTCCGCAGGACTGAACGCGGCGAGCCTGAGCTTCGGCGTCGATTGCGCTGCGACCGCAAGGGTCGGTGCGTCAGCTCGACAAGCCCGCGCGACGCAGCGCAGCCTTCGAGGCGATACCCAGCACGCCAAGCGCGAGTGCGAGTAGCGCCACACCAGTCAGCAGCGCGACGGGTCCTTGGCTCTTCGCGAACTGCACGAGGTCCTCTGCGCCAGTTGCCGCTGCCGCGGCGGCAAACCACGCGGCCACGAGCGTACGGGGCGCAAGGCCAAGGATGGTGCCGATCACATAGGGCATGATGCGCACTCCCGAGCCCGTGAGCGCGAGGTTCATGAACGCGAAGGGCGAGTTGGGAGGCAGGCGCAGCAGCGTCACGTACAGCAGCGTCTTGCGCTGGTCTGCGTTCACGAGCGCCTCGCGGATCACGCGCGACCGCGGCTTGGCGTCGATCATCTCTTGGATTGCCGAGCCTGCGACCATCAGCGAGATGGCACGTCCGACCAGTGCGCCGCCGGCGAAACCCACGAGCGCCGCAGGAGCCCCCCACGCAAACCCGAAGACCCATCCGCCAAGGATGGCCTGCGAGAACGTGGGCAGGATCCCCACGCCTGAGCACAGTGCGGCGAGCAGCGTGAACAGCGCGATGCCCTCGGGACCGCGTCCTCGCAGGCTCTCCGACACCGGCTGCAGCTGCACGAGCAGCATGATGCCCACGATGCCCGGCAGCGTGCCCCAGACGACGCCGAGCCCTGCAGCGAGGAATCGACGAGTGCTGGAGGCGGGAGCTCCAGCTGCTGGAGGGACTGCGTTCATGGGTGAGGCGAGGATAGGTGGTGCATCCGTGCCTACGTCCAGAGCCGCGCCATGCGCACAGCCAGAATCAGGCACACCACGGCGAACGCGGCCGCGAGCGGCTTGAGCGGCAGCTTGTGCATCCACTGCGCACCGATTCGTGCACCAATGAGCCCGCCTGGGGCGAGCAGCGCTGCAAGGATGAGTGTGTACTTCAGGCGCTCCAGCGGTGTCGATCCGGGGGGCGGTTCCATGATGTAGATGGATCCGGCCTTGAGCACGGCGGCCACGACAACAGTGACGATGATCATCGCGGAACTGGTCGCAATCGCATTGCGAAGCGGGATGCGGGTGAGACCGCGAATGAGCGGCACCGCCACCACGCCACCACCGAGCCCGAGCAGCCCCGCCATGATGCCCATGGCCCCACCGATGATGCCTGCCTGAGGCTCGACGCGCGTGTCGCGAGCTGGATCAACGGCCACGGGCTCCGCGGCCTTCGGGTCGTCCGCCTGGTCAGGTCGCACCGCGCCGGCCGCGCGGCGCGCTTGGATGATCTTCCATGCCTCGTACGCGGCGACGTACGCGAGGAACGCCGCAAAGAGCCGCTCGATGACGACTGGGTTGGCGATGGCGTTGGAGAGCCAGACGCCGAGCATCACGGTGACGAGCGATGCGGACGCGGCGTGGATGGCGAACCGCCAGTGGATCGCCTTCGCTCGCACGTGGCGAGGGATCGCGCCGGCGCTCACAAAGATGGCGCTGATCAGGCTCGCGGCTTGGAAGGCATTCGGATCGCTGCCGAAGGCGATCGTGAGCAGCGGGATCATGACGATGCCACCACCGACGCCGAACAGGCCGCCCGCGAGCCCGCCGAGCGTGCCAATGATGGCAACCTCCAAGCCGCTGACGAGGTCCATCGGACGAGTATCGCGGAAAATCGGGCGCGCTGCCCGGAGCCGCCCGCGCGGCTCGCTAGGGTGGCACTCATGTCTGCGCAGTGCATGAGCTTTCTGCTCCGTGGCATCGATGCCTTGCCGTGCGAGGTGGAGGTCCGCACATCCGGTCACGGGCTGCCGGGGATCATGGTGGTCGGGCTGCCCGATGCTGCAGTCCGTGAGTCGATCGAGCGCGTTCGGCAGGCAATCTCCGCCAGCGGTGTGGCTCCACCGAGGCACCGCACCGTCGTCAATCTCGCACCTGCGGGCCTCCGCAAGGAGGGTCCCGTCTTCGACCTCCCCATCGCGCTTGGGCTGATCGCGGCGTGCGCGGCCCCGCCGTGCCCATGGGCGGCGCAGCTCTCGCGGTGCGTGGTGGCAGGGGAGCTCGCCCTCGATGGACGCCTGCGCGGGGTGCGCGGCGTGGTGAGCGCGGCTCTCCTGGCGAGGTCGCTCGGACGGTCCATCGTGGTGCCCGAGGAGAATGTCGACGACGCGAAGCTCGTGTCCGGGGTCACGGTGGTTGGGGCGGAGTCGCTGCAGCATGTGCTGGGAATGCTCGTGGCGGCTGGAGCGCGAGGCACGCTCGGACATGCCCCCTTGAGGGAGGGCGGCGCTCGGCGTCGGCGAGGCGGGGCTACCGAGAGCGGACCTCCCGCGCCTGAAGTCGAGTCAGGAGCGTGCACGGACGCGCATGCGGCCGGTGACCGCATGCCCCGCGATGCGCCACCGGCACCGGACTTTGCCGACATCCGCGGGCAGGCGGGCGCGAAGGAGGCGATGTTGTGTGCGAGCGCAGGAGGCCACAACGTGCTCATGCGCGGCCCGCCCGGATGCGGCAAGACGATGCTCGCGCGCGCTCTCGCTGGGATCCTTCCGCCGCTTGATGACGATGAGGCGCTTGAGGTGCTGCAGATCGCGTCGTGCGCGGGAGTGCCGCGGCCGGAGCGGGGGAGGCGACCGTTCCGATCGCCTCACCATGGGGCGACCGCTGCCAGCATCGTCGGCGGCGGACCCTCGGGGCGCCTCGGCGAGATCTCGCTTGCGCACCGCGGGGTGCTCTTCCTTGATGAGTGGCCCGAGTTCCGGCGCGATGCGCTCGAGTCGCTGCGGGAGCCGCTAGAGGAGGGTGTCGTGCGGGTGGCACGCGCCGACGGGCTCGTGGAATGGCCGGCATGCGTGACGCTGGTGGCGGCGATGAATCCCGAGGAGTCGCCGTGGCCTGGCGCACGCTCCCGGCGCGAGGGCTCGCCCGCCATCCTCGACCGCATCGACATCCACGTGGAGGTACGGCGCGTCCGGCCGTCCGATCTCACGCGCGACGGCAGCTCTCCCCAGTCCCGGATCAGCTCCTCGCAGATGCTGGCGCGGGTGATGGCTGCGCGGGAGCGGCAGCGCCGGCGGCAGGGACCGCGCATCAATGGGCTGCTGACGCCGGGCCAGCTCGACCAGGTCGGGGCCTTCGAGGCCGACGCCCGCGAGTGCCTGTCGAGGTGCCTCGCCGAGGGCACGATGAGCGCGCGCGGATACGACCGCGTGCGACGGGTGGCCCGGACGGTGGCCGACCTGGACAGCAGCGACACCGTGCGCGAGGAGCACGTGCAGCGCGCGATCGCATGGCGGCGCACCGAGGAGGTGGGGTGCAGGGCGTGAGACGCCCGAGGTCGGCCGCCTGAGGTCCTCCGTTCGCAGCCCGAGGCCGGCAGCCCGACGCCTACCGCCTGACGCCCGACGCCTGACGTCCGCTGCCGGCCGCTCCGCTCAGGACTGCGGCGCGAATCCGCGGCGCATGGCGTTCTCGGTGCAGGTGCGCGGCTCGACGAACTGCAGCAGGTAGTGCATGCCGCCGGCCTTGCTGCCCACGCCGCTCATGCCGAATCCGCCGAAGGGCTGCCGGCCGACCAGTGCGCCCGTGATGCCGCGGTTGAGGTAGAGGTTGCCGACGCGGTACTCGCGGCGCGCACGCTCGAGGTGCTCGGGCCGGCGGCTGAAGACGCCGCCGGTGAGCTTGTACTCGGTGGAGTTGGCGATGGCGAGCGCCTCGCCGAAGTCGCGCGCGTGCATCACGGCAAGCACCGGGCCGAAGATCTCCTCGCGTGCCAGCCGGTGCTCCGGCCGGATGCCGGAGAAGATCGCCGGTCCTACGAAGGGCTTGCCGACCCGGGCCTCCAGGCCGTCCGGCACCGGCAGCTCGAGTTCCAACTTTCCCTCGCTGCGGCCGATGCCGATGTAGGAGCGGATCTTGGCGGCAGCCTCGGCGTCGATCACCGGACCGATGTCGGTGCCAGGCAGCGTCGGGTCGCCCACCACCAGCGCCTTCGTCGACTCAACAAGGCGGCGCAGGAACGGCTCGTGCGCAGAGCCCACCGCGATCACGCGGCTGCATGCGGAGCACTTCTGGCCCTGGAACCCGAAGGCCGACTGCCTCACGCCGAGCACTGCCTCGTCAAGGTCGGCGCTCTCGTCCACGATGACGGCGTTCTTCCCGCCCATCTCGCAGACGACCTTCTTCACGAAGACCTGTCCGCGCGGCGTCCGGCCCGCAGCCTCAAGGATGTCGAGCCCGACGCCCATCGATCCCGTGAACGCAATGATGGCCACGCGCGGGTCGCGCACCATCGCCGCGCCGACGGTCTCCCCCGGGCCAGGCACGAACGCGAGCGCATCCGCGGGCACGCCGGATGCCCACAGGATGTCGCAGAGGATCTTGGCGATCGCCGGCGTCTGCTCAGCGGGCTTCACGGCCACCGTGTTGCCGGTGACGAGCGCCGCCACGGTCATGCCGCAGCAGATCGCCAGCGGGAAGTTCCACGGGCTGATCACGGCAGCCACGCCGCGCGGCTGGAACCACTCGTCATTCCACTCGCCGGTGAAGCGGCCCATGCGCCGTGGCGCAAAGAGCGCTGCGCCCTCGCGCGCGTAGTACGTGCAGAAGTCGATGGCCTCGCAGACGTCGGCATCGGCCTCGCGCCAGGTCTTGCCGGACTCGCGGATGATGATGCCCGAGAGCTCGTCGCGCCGTGCGCGCATGGCCGTGGCTGCGGCGATCAGCGTTGCAGCGCGCTGCGCGTAGGGACGGTCTCGCCACGCAGCAAACCCGGCAGATAGGCGCGCCACGGCCGCGTCTGCGTCGCGCTCGGTGGCGGTCACGGGGACGGTCGGCACTCGGGCTGCATTCACGGCCGCCGCAAAGCGCTCGCGTGCGCCCGCCTGCGCGAAGTCGCGCATCGGCTCGGTGAAGAAGGGGAGCCCGTCGTCGATGCCGGCCGGAGCGGCGGACAGCGCGTGGCGCGCGGCTGCCGCGGCAAGCCTGGCCGCCGCGTCATCGCCGCCGTCGGCATCTCCTGCTCGGTGGGGGCTCGCCACCAGCACGGCGGTGTCTGCCCCATCCGCAAAGCCAGCCTTGAGCCAGCTCTCGTTGCTCGTGTTCTCGAGCAGCCGGCGCACGAGGTACGCCATGCCAGGGATCATCTCGCCGACTGGCACGTACTCGCGCACGCGAAGACCCATCTCGCGCGCAGCCGCCTTCAGCGAATCGCCCATGCCGTGCAGCATCTGGAACTCGAGCGCAGCAGGGGGCAGGCCCGCGCGCTCGGCCATTGCGAGCGCCGCGCCGATCGACCGAGCGTTGTGCGAACCTAGCGCGAGCTTGACGCCGCCCTCGCCCGGGCGCCGAGGGCACGAGTCGATGAAGAGGCCGCTCATGCGCTCGAAGCACGCGTCGGTCTGGCGCTTTGTGCCCCACACGGGCACCGGCCACCCTTGCTGCTCGGCATGGATCGTCTCGTAGTCCCAGTACGCGCCCTTCACCAGGCGCACCGTCACTTGGCGACCGCTCGACTTCGACCACTGGATGATGCGCTTCGCGTCGCTCTCGCCCGAGCGCAGGTACGCCTGCATCGCCAAGCCCGCCTTGAAGTCCACGCGCTCGCAGCAGCGCATGAAGAGCTCAAGCGTGAGGTCCTTGAGCGAGTGCTGCTCCATGTCGAAGTTGACGAAGACGCCGCGCGCGGCCGCCGCGCGCAGCAGCGGCTCGATCGCCTCCACAAGCCCGCGCACCGAGCCTGCGGTGTCGATCGGGTCAGTGCGCGCATAGAGCGACGAGATCTTGATCGACACGTTGGTGCGCGGGATCGCGCCAAGATGATCGCTCTCGAGCACCGGCTTCGCGGGCCATCCGGCGACGGCCGAAGGGAGGTTCTCGATCAGGTCGAGGTACTTGCCGCGGTACATCTCCGCCTCCGCGTCGCTGACGCACGCCTCGCCAAGGAGGTCGACGCTGAAGGCGTACCCGTCGCCCCACAGCTGCGACAGCTGCGGCAGCGCATCGCGCGCGTCGCGGCCGGCGATGAACTTCGCCGCCATCGACTGGATCTGCGACGACATCGTCTTGGCCACGAGACCCTTGGCAAGCCCGCCTGCCTTCAGCATCGTCTCCATGCCCGGCGGCAGCGTGACGCCGGGCTGCGAGAGGTAGTCCGTCAGGTGGTCGTAGATCGACTCGGAGGACTTGAGCGTCGGGAATGCGTCGACAAAGCGGAAGAGCTGGACCTTGAAGGCCTCGTCTCGCATCGACCACGACATCAGCTTGTCCGACCAGAAGGCGGCGCTCAGCACGCCAGTCTGGTTGGCGCGCGCAGCCTCAAGCAGCATGCTCGCCTTCGCGCGCGCAAGCGACTCGAGCGCCGCATCGCCGCGGAGCTCTGCAGGCGCGCCGCCTCCTGCGTCTGCCGTCGGGCGGGGCGCGTCAGTGCGGACCGGTGCGGCAGGTGGGGCAGGCTTGGCCCGCTGGAAGATCTTCATGGCGAACGGGCGAGTATAGGTCTCCGGGTCGCGCGGCTAGTGCCGCGACACCGCGGAAAGCGCCTTGGCGTAGGTGCCAAGGCACCGCCGCGCCGCGCCGTCCCACGTGATGCCCCGGACCTCGAAGTGGCCGTGGTCGCGCAGGCTGTTGCGCAGCGGCGGGTAGCGGAGCACCGCGACGATCTTGCTCGCGATGTCGTCCACATCCCAGAAGTCGACCTTCAGCGCGTGCGTGAGGATCTCCGACACGCCCGAGTTTCTGCTGATGATGACGGGCACTCGGTGCCCCATCGCCTCGAGCGGGGCGATCCCGAAGGGCTCGCTGACGCTGGGCATCACGTAGACGTCGGCCATCGAGAAGACGCGCGGGATGTCGCGCCCGCGCAGGAACCCGGTGAAGGTCATGCGCGAGCCGATGCCCATCTCGGCCGCCATCTCGATCATGCGCGTGGCCTGGTCCCCGTTGCCTGCGACGATGAACCGCACGTCGGGCATCACCTCAAGCACGCGCTTGGCGGCGCGCACGAAGTACTCCGGACCCTTCTGCATCGTGATCCGGCCGAAGTACAGCACGATCTTCTCGTTGCGCTCGATGCGCTTGATGCCGTACGCGGCGGGCTCCACATCGACCCCGTTGTAGATCACGTCGATCTTCTCCGGCGGCACGCCGTAGCGGTTCACGCAGAGGTTGCGCGTGAGCATGCTCACGCAGATGACACGCACGGCCGCGTGCATGCCGCGGCGCTCGATGTTGTAGACCGCCTGGTTGACGTGATCGCCGCTGCGGTCGAACTCGGTCGCGTGCACATGCACCACGAGCGGGCGGCCGGTGAGCCGCGCGAGCGCGATGCCTGCCGGATAGGTGATCCAGTCGTGCGCGTGGATGACGTCGAAGGCAAGGCCGCGCGCCGCGCGCACGCAGAAGCGCGCATAGCGCTCGCTCGCGAGCACGAGGTCGCCGTCGTACGGATTGGGGCCCGTGGCGGGCGCGGCAGCGTCGACGCCGGTCGCATCGGCGGACGATGCGGCCTCGGGCAGAGCGCCCACGATGGCGCGCTCCTCGTCCGTGAGGCTGTCGTACCACGTCTGGTAGGCCACAGGGTCTGAGCTTGCCGCGATCGCCCACTGCAGCCGCGCGAGCGCACGCCGCCACGACTCGAGATGCGGGGTCCCGCGCGTCGCGGCGGTCGCGCCACCGGCGGTGGCGTAGACGCTCGGCCACGTGCTCGCCGCGGCACCGATGCCAAGGAAGCTGACGCGCTCGGGCGTGCCCTGCGCGAGCAGCGCCGCGCTGTGCACCGGCTCGTGGACATGCGCGGCAGGCACGCTGCGCGCAGTCGAGACGCCGGCCACCGGTGCGGAGGTCGTGGCAGCGGGTGCTGCAGCGGAGTGCAGGACCGGTCCTGCGACAGGCGCCGACAGTTGGGCCTCAGGGCTCAGCAGCTGCACGTGGGTGGATGCGGAGGGGTCCACGCTGCGTGGCAGCACAAAGGTGACGTGCGCACCTGCGGAGCTCAGCGCACGGGTAAGGCCATGGCACGCCGTGCCGAGCCCACCCGTGATGAATGGGGGGAACTCCCACCCCAGCATGAGCACGCGAGCGGCCATCGGAGGGGTTAGCCCTCCTCGCCATCGTCCGCCATGTCACCGAGCTGGCGGAACGCGGCCTCGAAGGCCAGTAGAAGGCAAGCGCCCGCCCGCGTGTCCGCATCGGCGCTTCCCGACAGCGGAAGGTCGCAGGTGAAGACATAACGCATGGCATCATCCCTGAAGTGCCTGATGCGACCGCACCCTTCTGTCCAGCCCAGGTCCACCAACTCCTCCTCCACCAGCTCCTCGATCGGGTCGCCGTAGTGCACGAGGTCCGACTCGATGGACTCGCTCAGCCAGCGGTCGGGCGTCGAGAGCGACACGGCAAGCCCGCTGGTCCCATGGCTCACGGAGTAGATCGCCTCCGCAGCCGCCCCGCGCGCCCTGCAATGCAGGCCTGAGCCATCGAAGTCAATGCCGTCAAACACATCCTTCGATGCGGCAAGGTCCCGGATGGCGGAGAGCACAGCGTGCACGGTGGCGGGTGTGGAGGCGCTCATGGCGAAAGGAGCGCAAGTGTAGCCCCGGGCAGCGGATGTGCAGGCGGAATGCCCCGTAGTATCGGCGGCATGGCCGAGTCATGGACGACGCGCCGCCTGCGTGCGTGGATTGCGGGATTTCTCGGTGAACGTGGCGTTCAGGCGCCGGGGCTCTGTGCGGACCTGCTGCTCGGCCACGTGCTCGGCTGCGACCGAATGGCGCTCTACATGCACGCGGACCGGCCCGCCTCGCCGGATGAGCTTGCCCAGCTGCGGGCGCTCGTGAGGCGTGCCGGGGACCACGAGCCCGTGCAGTACCTCGTCGGCAAGTGGGGCTTTCACGGGTGCGAACTCGAGCTTGATCGCAGCACGCTGATTCCCCGGCCGTGCACGGAGACCCTTGTGGATGCGGCGCTGGCCCACCTTCGTGAGCGCGGCCTGCTCGATCAGGGAACAGGCTGCCCGATTCGGGCGCTCGACCTGTGCACCGGCAGCGGATGCATCGCGATCGCCATCGCACGTGGCATCCACGCTGCGCGTCGCGGGCGGCGGGCGCTGGCGTGGAGCGCCGCCGATGCTCAACCCGAGGGTTCCGGGGACTCGCATGCCCACGCGGCGAGTGCGCCGGTGCGCATCATCGCCATCGACATCGTGCCCGCCGCGGCGGAGCTCGCGCGGCGCAACGTGCAGCGGCTGGGACTGGCTGCGTCAGTGGATGTCCGCATCGGCGATCTCGATGCCGCGCTGCAGCATGGCGACACGCGCGCAGGCTTCGACCTCATCTGCGCAAACCCGCCGTACGTGACCAGCGCCGAGTGGGAGGCGCTCGACCGGAACGTGCGCGAGTACGAGCCACGGTCAGCGCTTGAGGGCGGTGCTGACGGTCTCGATGTGGTGCGCCGCGTGGTGGCGGCAGCGCCAGGGCTTCTTGCGCCCGGCGGCGCACTGCTGTGCGAGATCGGGTGCGCCCAGGGTGACGCGGCGGTTGCGCTCGCGCATGCCGCCGGCTTCGCCGGCGCGTCGGTCCTTACGGACCACGAGGGCCTGCCGAGGGTGCTCCGAGCGCTCCCCTGACTTCCTCGAGCAGCACCTGTGCCTGAAATGGCTTGAAGAGGCACGCGGCGAGCCCTTCCTGACCCGCCCTGACGATCGCGTGGTTGGGGTCGTAGCCGAACCCCGTCATCAGGATGACTGGAGTGGTGGGTGACGCATCGCGCGTGCCGCGGAAGACCTCGTAGCCGTTGCGGTCAGGCATGCGGATGTCAGAGAGCACGAGGTCATAGGGCTGCCTCGCGCGTGCTGCGCTCGTGATGGCATCGAGCGCACCGGCGCCGTCCGCGCGGATGTCGACCGACGCGCCGCACGACTGAAGGATCGCGCGAATCGTCTCGCGGATCTGCGTCTCGTCGTCGGCGACAAGGATCCGCTTGCCGGAGATGGTCGGGTCGTGCGCGCCATCGCGCACCACGCGGTCGACGCCGAGCACCGTCTGCGGACCGGCGGTCACGCTGCGGATCCGCGCTTCAAGCGACTCGAGTGCCCGCTCGAGCGCTTCGTAGCCGTCAAGGCGTCCTGAGGCCACCTGCGTCGCGGCCTCGCGCAGCCGTCGGGCCGGCTCGGTGAGCTCGTCGCGCAGCATCGTGCTCACGCGTTCGCTCGTGGTGGTGCGCTCGACGATCAGCATGTCGAGGATGTTGAGCGCCATCGCGACGTACCGGCCGTAGGTCTCGAGCGCGACGCGGTCCGCGTCGTCAAAGGCGCTCTCGCGCATCGACTCGACGTTGATGACCCCGGTGACGCGGTCCTTGAGCAGGAGCGGCACCGTGAGCGAACTCCGCGCGCCAGGAAGGCCCGGGAGGTAGCGCTCGTCGTGGTCGGGGTCGGCGCAGATGTACCCCGTCCCCGACGCTGCGACAAGCCCGGAGATCCCGTGCCCGCTTGCGCGCGCGTGGATCGTGTCCCCGATGCGCAGCGGCTCGAGGCCCTGGCTGATCACGAGCTCGAGCTGGTCCGTGCGCCGGTCACGGAGCCGGATCTCGAACGGCTCGCCGCGCATCACCTGCCGCATCGCCTCGACCACCTTGCCCTCGAGCAGGTCAAGCCGTTCGGTGACGTTGAGAGGGTTCACGATCTGCGCGTCCAGGTCGAGCAGCTCCGCGCCGAGCGCATCCACCATCTCGATCCTGTCAGCGAGCCTCTGTCGCGCCGACACGTCCACCAGCACGCCGACGCGCGTGCCCGGTGATCCCGGCGTGACCACCACCTCGTAGAACGAGTCGCCGCAGGCGAAGCGCCGCCGGCGCGCGCGGCGCTGGGGCGCGGCAATGTCGCGGCTGGCCTCGGCGCATGCTGTCGCAAACAGCCGCAGGCGCTCGGCGTCGAGCGCTGCGAGCCTCGGTGCCATCCACAGGATCTCTCCCGCCTCGGACACGAGGCCCACGCCGTCCGCGATCTCCGAGAGCAGCGCGTGAGCATCATGCACTGGCGCGGGCGAGGCTGGGTCAGTCACGAGAGTCGAGTGTACGTGGTGTCGTACACTCACCGAACCGCGCAACGGGCCGGCAGCACTCGCGTGATCGTCGTCCACCAGATCAGCCGAAGGTTCGGTTCAACCGACGCCGTCAGGGACCTCTCGTTCGAGGTGCCGCCTGACTGCCCGTGCGGGTTCCTCGGTCCCAACGGCGCCGGCAAGACCACCACACTGAGGATCATCGTGGGCGCGCTCAGCGCCGACGCCGGTCACGTTCGGATCTGCGGACGTGATGTGTCGCGCGAGGGTCCCGCCGCTCGCCGGCTCGTGGGCTACCTGCCCGAGCGCTGCCCGCTTCCTCCCGACCTCACCGTGCGCGAGTGGCTCTCGCACCGGTGCGGCCTGTGGGGGATGCCGCGGCGCGATGCCGCCGACTCGATGAGGGAGGTGATCGGGCTCTGCGCACTCGAACCGTTCCAACGCAGGCTGTGCGGAGCCCTGAGCCGCGGCATGGCACAGCGGGTTGGACTTGCTTCGGCGCTGGTGACGCGGCCCTCGGTCCTCGTGCTCGACGAGCCGGGTGCGGGCATGGACCCGGCGCAGGCGCACTCGTTCCGGCAACTCGTGCGTTCGCTCGCGCACGGGCGCACGGTGCTCTTCTCGAGCCACAACCTCGCGGAGGTGGACGCCGTCTGCGACCGCGTGGTCATGATCGCGCGCGGACGGCTTGTGGCGGCAGGCACGATGGAGGACCTGCGGCGGCGTGGCGCAGGGCGTGAGCGGTGGCGCATCGAATGCGACCGCGTCGAGCTCTCCGCGCTCTCGGCGATCTTGGGGGTGCACTCGGTGCGCGCGGAGCCGGCTGGCGAGGGGTGGTTCCTGGTGTCGATGGAGATCGATCACGCGAGCTCGGGGCCCGCACGGGTTGCGGTGGCGCGTGCGATTGCGGCAGGAGGCGGCACGCTGCGCCTGATGAGCCGGATCGACGAGCCGCTTGAGCAGATCTTCTCGCGTGTGGCGACGGAGGCACCGGCATGAGCGCGCTTCGTGCCATGGTCGCTCGCGAGCTCACGACCGCGTTCTGCACGCCACTGGGCTGGATGGTGATCGCGCTGCTCTGCGCAGTGACGGGGCTGGTGACGGGCGTCGCCGTGCTTGCACCCGGTCAGCCTGCGAGCCTCCGGCTCGCGGCGGCGGCAGCGGGGTGGGCCGTGCTGCTGATCGCGCCCGCGCTGAGCTCGAGGACAACAGCCGAGGACCGCCGCGGGGGACTGTGGGAGGTGATGCTCTCGAGCCCTTCGTCATCGACAGCGCTCGTGATCGGCCGATGGGCCGCAGGGTCGCTGGTGATCGGCATCGCGGTGCTCCTCGCGCTTGCCGGCCCGTTTGCGGCGCTCGAATCCGTGTCACGTCCCGATCCTGGCGAGGCGATGTGCGCTGCGCTTGGCGTGTGGCTCGCAGGATGTGCCTACCTCGCGTCAGGATCCCTCGCTGGAAGCCTCGTGAGCAGTCCCACGGTGGCGTACCTACTTGCGATCTTCGGGTGGGCGGCGGTGCTGGTGGGCACGCGCATCGTCGGTCCGATGCTCAACCCTTCGTTGGCGGACGCGATGTTTGCGATTGATCCGGTGCGCAGGCTTGAGCCGTTCGTGTTTGGCTCGGTCGAGTCCACGCACCTGGTGTACTTCCCCGCAGTGACGGCAGCGCTGCTCGGCGCCGCATCCGCGGTGCAGGCATCGGAGGCCGAACGCGCGGGCCGGGGTCGCGGCGTGCGCACCTGGGCCGGACCGGCGATGCTCGCGCTGGGCTGCACGTGCGCTGCAGTGGGCGTGGCGACCGCGGCACATGCGCCCATCGCGCGCGTTGGCATCGACCTCACGCGCACACGCGGCTTCGCCCTCGTGCAGCCCGACCGGGAGTGGATCGCCGCACTCCCCGAGGGATGGCGCGTGACGTGGGTGAGCGGCGGCGCGAGGCAGGATCCCGCGCTCGAGGGACAGGTGCACGAGGTGCTTGCGCAGTGCGCCCGCGCTGCCGGTCGCGACGGCGCTGCAGTGGCCATCGATCCGACCACATCGCAGGGTGCGGTCGAGTACGCCCGCTGGTTCGATGCGCTGGCGCAGCGGCAGCGTGGCGTGGCGTGGCCTGTCGTGCCGGCCACCGAACGCGGCATCGGTGCGCTGCAGTCGTTCATGGAGTGGGCACGCATCCAGGCGCCTGCGCTCGATGCGCTCGTGTCGTCGCTTGCGGAGGGCGATCCGATTCGCGCGAGGCTTGGGCCGCTCGCATCGGCACTCGGCGAGTTTCCATCGGCCTGTCCGCAACTGCTGGCGACGGTGCGCGCGCTGCGCGACGGTTCCGCCGCACGGCCTGTACCTGACCCGGGCGCCGCAGCATCGCTGCTTGCGCGAAGCCACGGCGAGTGGGCGGTGCAGCTCGCCTCGGGTGCGTCGGCGATTCGTGATGCACCTGCTGACGCCTCGCGCTCGGCCGATCAGGTGCTCGCGCTCGCACAGGCGCGCGCTGCGCTCGAGCGCACGGCCCTCGAGCTTCGGGGCGCGCAGGATGCGCTCGAGTCGCTGCCTCCCGATCCGCTTGGGGGATTGCCTGCCGCGCTTGGGCGTGGCGGCGTGATGGTGGTTGAGTCCCCGGGCGGCGTGACGGCGGTGTCCGAGCGCGATCTCCTTGGTGGGGATGCCGACCGCGTCGAGGTGCTGCGTACCGATCGGCGTGCGCGCGTCGCGGCGCGCACGATCGCCGCGATGCGCGCGCTCGAGGGAGGTATCCGGCCCGTGGCCGTGATCGTGCATGCGGACGAGCGGCCAATCCTCGAGCCGACCGCCGAGGGCACGGACGCGACCGGGCTTGCCGATGCGCTTCGCGGTGCGCGTGTGGACGTGACCGAGTGGCGCGCGGGAGATGGGCCGCGTCCGCCGGCAGGATCGCGCACCGTGTGGATTGCAGTTCCGCCGCGCAGGACCACGCTTGCGCCAGGCCGACGCGAGCGCGCCCTCCTCGAGACGGTGAGCGCGCTCGTGGCGCAAGGGGAGCCCGTGCTCCTGTCCGTGGGCCCGAGCCTGCTGCCAATGAGCGGGCAAGACGATCCGTGGTCCGCGGTGGCTGCCATCTGCGGCATCCGCGCACGTACGGATCGTGTGCTCGTCGACGAGGTTGCTGTGTCTGAGGGCAAGCGCGAGACGCTGCTGCGCATCCCTGCCGTGGCTCAGCCACAGTCGCGAGTGGGTGCCGCGATCGGACCGGCGCGCATCGGGCTCATGTCAGCGGTCCCTCTTGAGGGCACGGCCGACGTGGTGGCCTATGCGCCACGCATCCCGGTCCGCCGCATCGTGTCGGACTGGCGGCCCCTGGTGGGCGGTGGCGAGTTGCCCACGGGCGCGGGTCGTGCGATCGATGGCGACCTGCCGGTGATCATGTCGAGCCAGCGAAAGCGTGCCGACGGCACGGACGCGCGGGCGGTTGTGGTCGGCAGCGCCCAGTGGATGCGCACGGCCGCGATGGACGCGGTGCAGCGGCTCGGCGGCGCGCGCGATGTGCTCGTGGATCCGGGCAACCGGGCGTTGGCGGTCGCGGCGGTGCTCTGGCTCGCGGGGCTCGACTCGCGGCTCGATGCCGAGCGCACCATCGAGGACGTCGAGCGTGTTGGCTCCATCGAGCCGATCACGCGCACCGCATGGGCGATGACGCTGGGCGTGGCGCTTCCGTGCGCGCTCGGTGGCGCCGGCATGCTCGCCCGGTGGCGGAGGTCGCAGCGATGATTCGCGCACGCGCGATTGGCACCGCATGGGCGGTGGCAGCGGTGGCGTCGGTCGCGGCGTGGGTGCTCTGGCGCGCGGGTCCGGTTCAGGCGGGATCGGTCGCCCGCTCGCGCATCCTCGGCGGCATGACGGCCGCGTCGGTTGATGTGGTGCGCGTGAGGTCGGGTACGGCGCCGCCGGTTGCCTGGCAGCGTGATGCCTCTGGATGGCGGCAGTTCGAGCCATTCGAGTGCAGGGTTGATGGTGCGGCGATCGACACGCTGGTGGCCGCTGCGCTTGCCCTCGAGGGCGATGCGCCTGAAGCGAAGGAAGGCGGCGAGGCGCTTCTGGTGGCGGCACGGCTCGATGTCCCACTCGTGACCGTCGAGCTTGGGCACAGCGGCCAGGTACGTACGGTGGCGCTCGGTCGCCGCTTGCCGGGTGGCCGCGCATGGATCCACGCAGACCCTGCCTCGGGAGGGATGCCGCAGGTGGCCGACGGCGCGCTCCATGGCATGCTGCTTGAGCTCGACCCCCGGCAATGGAGGGATGCGCGCCTGTTCACGCGGGCAGATGTCGAGTGCGACGCAGTGTCTGCGCAACTGCGGGGACGTGACGGCGTGCCGCGCACGATCGAGCTGGAACGCCGCGGCGCATCATGGCAGCTCGTGGCCCCGATCTCGACGCGAGCCGACCGCGCGGCGGTGGAGCGCTGGCTCGAGGCGCTTGCGCGCGCGCGTGCGGTGGGCGTGGTGACCGACTCGGCACCGAACCTCGCGGCATTCGGGCTTGAGGCGCCCTTCGGAGCGGTGGAGGTGCGATCGACCCGGCGCGTTCCCGATGGAGGCGCAGTCCGCGAGGAGATCGTGTCGGAGCGCGTGGAGATCGGGGCGCCCGTGCGGCCCGGCACCGAGGAGCGGTACGCGCGGATTGCGGGCCGACCCGACGTGCTCGAGCTCGATGCGGCGAGCACGGCGACATTCATGCCGCTGCCGATGGCCCTTGTCGAGGCCACCGCCACCGGCGCGCGTGCCGCCGACGTGCGCGAGATCGTCGTTGAGCAAGATGGACAGGTGTCATGGAGCGCGGCCCGTGATGGCGCGGGGTGGCGGGTGCGGCGTGGTGCCGACGGAGATTCGGAGCCTGTCGATGCAACACCTGTCGATGCGCTGCTGTCTCTCCTGTGCGAGGGCCGCGCGAGCGACATCTCGCTGCATCCCGCGCCCGCGGAGCTCACGGTGGCCACAGTCAGGCTTCTGGGGTTTGATGGGCGGACTGTCGCCGCCGTGCGCATCTCGCGAGAGAACGATGGCGGCCGATGGGGGATGGACGATGGAAGCGGAGTGCTGCGCGTGTGGCCATCTGCGACAGTCGTGCCGCTCGAGGCGCCTCGTGCGCGCGCCGGGATCCGACTGCCCTAGCGGCGGCGGCGCCAAAGCCGCACGGTGTCGCCATCCCGGGTCCGCACATCCACCAGTGCGAACTGCCGTGCCTCGATCGGCGACCACTGCACCGATGCGGCATCGCCCAGCACGCGCGTCGACGTGAACACCCACGCGTCATCGACGAGGTCAGCATCGAGCAGCGCGCGCACCAGCCGAGGACCGGCCTCGGTGAGCACGTTGGAGATACCGTCGCTCTGGAGATCGGCCATCAGCGCGCGCAGGGCGCCAGTGCGGTCTGCCGAGGCATCCATGTCGCGCCAGCGGATCCCCGCGCCTTCGAGGGCGCGCATGTCCTGCGCCGCGCGGGCAGCGCGGGCTGCAGGGGTGCACGCGATCTCGACCGGCCCCTCGTGCGCCGTGCGGATGATGCGCGCATCGAGCGGGATGCGCAGGTCCGGATCGATCACGACCCGGCGCGGCATGCGCCGTGCGCGGCTGACTCTCGGCATGAGGTGCGGGTCGTCCGCGCACACCGTCGCGATCGTGGTGAGCACGGCGTCGACACGGGCGCGCTCGCGGTGCACCATGCGCCGGCTGCGGTCGGAGGTGATCCAGCGACCGTGATCCGCGCGCGCCACGCACCGGTTGTCGGCGGTCGCGGCCCACTTGGCGATGATCCACGGTGTGCGGTGAAGCACGCGTCGCGCGAACGCATCAGCGAGCGATGCGGCAGCGGCATGAGGCAGGTGGACCGCATCGATGCCGGCTCGCTGCAGCTGCGCGGCCCCGCCTTGCGCCGCCGCATTGGGGTCCGGGCGCGCGAACACCACGCGTGCGATGCCTGCGCGCACGAGCGCATCTGCGCATGGCGGCGTGCGGCCGTGATGCGCGCAGGGCTCGAGCGTGACGTATGCGGTTGCCCCGCGCGCCCGTAGGCCGGCGGCCGCGAGCGCGTGCACCTCGGCGTGCGCCTCGCCGCAGCGGCGGTGGAATCCCTCGGAGATCACGGTGCCGTCGCTCGAGGCGATGACGCATCCCACCATCGGGTTCGGCTCGGCGCCGCCGTGGCCGCGCAGCGCGATGCGCGCCGCGCGCGACATCATCCGCATGTCGATGTCGTGCTGCGCGCCGATGCCGCTCATGCGGTCGCCGCCAGCGCGGGCTGCTCGGGCACCCGCTCGACAGGCGCTGGCGCAGGCGCACGCACCTCAACCACGAGCATGTCGTCGCCCGGCACGCCACGGGAGTGCTCGCGCGCCATGCGCACGATGTACTCGGGCCACGATGCGGGCGCCTCGGCGCGGGTCAGCGCTGCGCGGACGCGCGCAAGGCCAAACTGGTCGCCTCTGGGGTCGCAGGCCTCGATGATGCCGTCGGTGAAGAGGACGAGCGCGTCGCCGTGCCTGAACGGCGAGCTGCGCTGCACCTCGTGTGCCTCGAAGGGATCGCCCGCGCCAAGCACCATCGCGGTGGAGGTCAGGTGCTCGACTGTGCCGTCCGCATGGCGCAGCAGGCCATCGGGGTGCCCGGCGTTGGCCCACAGCAGCGTGCCATCCGTCGGGTTGACGCGCGCGGCGATCGCCGTCGCGAAGACCGAGTGCTTGGCAAGCGCCGCCCGCACGTAGCGGTCGAGTGCCTTGAGTACCTCGCCCGGCGGTGCGCCCTCGATCTCGGCGCCGAGACGCTCGAGCTCGCCGCTGAGCCGGTTGACCGCGAGCGCCGCGGCGAGCCCGTGCCCGAACACGTCCACGATGATCACGGAGCGCGAGCCGTCGCTGCTCACGACAGTGTCGCAGAAGTCGCCGCCGATCTCGGACGCCGGCACGAACTTGAACGTGAACGGGATGTGCGCCTTCGAGTCCTGGTGCGGGAACATGGACTCGTGGATGAGCCGGGCCTGACGCAACTCGCGGCGCAGCGCCAGGAATCCCTCGCCTGCACGGCGGCTTCGGTAGCGGCGCCTGTGGCGGGTCAGGCGCCAATAGGCGATCAGCGATCCCGGGGCCAGAATGATGGGCAGGGCGAGCGTGCGCACGATCGCACGCGTCCACCACTCTGCGCTCGAGAGCGGCTCGGAAGGGGTCGTGACCGTGACCACAGGATCGATCGCGTTCGTGCCGGGGAGGCCGCCCGGATTCGCGATGGCCGCAGGGTTGGGCATTCCCCCCGAGGCCTGGATCATGAGCTCGCTCGATGCGGGGCGCAGCACCACGTCGATGACCGCGTAGAGGAGGATCAGCGGCAGCATCGGACGCAGCGACTCGCGCCACGTCCACGGCAGGATGAGGCAGGCCGTGAAGTGCCAGAAGAAGAGGCTCGTCAGCGGCGAGAAGTCGCCGCCGCGCGCCGCGACCACGGCCTCGAACCCGGCTTGCACGATGCCCAGGCTCAGGATCATCCAGCTCGCCTCGCGGACGGCGTCCGCGCGCGTCTCGACCCTGCGGCGCTTGACGATGCCGTACCACAGGGAGATGGCGATCGCCGCCACGATGGACGCCACGCCGACCCAGATGGCGGATCCCCCGAACGCATCGATCAGCTGGCGCGCCTCCTCGGGCCACTCCTCCCTCGGGCCGAAGACGCCCGAGTGCGCGCTCGCCAGCATCAGCAGCGCGGGTGCCGCGAAGAAGATCTGCCAGGACCCGTAGAGGGCGCAGAGCCACCCGAAGCGCTTGCGGAACCACCGTTCGAGCTCGAGGTCGTACTCGCGCCCGAGGAGCGAGGTGTCGCGCTCGAGTTCCTCTAGTGCCACGGGGTCGAAAGCCTATGCACGGCACGGGGCCGCAAGCGCCTCAATCCCGGGCACGCGTCTCGCCCGGTCCCGCGGGCGCTCACTGCTTCGCGAGGACCTCGTCCTTGAGGCGGTCCGGCATGATGCGGTAGGTCAGCGGCTCCATCGCGCTCGACGCGCGGCCTTGGGTCATCGACCGCAGGCTTGTCGTGTAGCCGAAGAGCTCCGACAGAGGCACCTCGCAGTGCAGCACGCGGGTGACGCCACGCATCTCGCTGTCGACGATCTGGCCTCGGCGGCTCGCGATGTCGCCCGACACGTTGCCGAAGAACTCGTCCGGCGTCGTGACCACGAGCTTCATGATCGGCTCGAGCAGCGCTGGCTTGGCGCGCGTGCACGCCTCGCGGAACGCGAGCGCGCCCGCCTGCTCGAACGCGATCTGGCTCGAGTCGACGTCGTGGTACGAGCCGAACACCAGCTCGACCTTGACGTTGATCACGGGGTAGCCGCCAAGGATGCCGCTCGCGGCCGCCTGGCGCACGCCGTACTCGACGCTGGGGATGAACTCGCGCGGGATGACGCCACCCGTGATGCCGTCCTCGAAGACGATGCCGTCCTTCATGACGAGCTCCTGCGCCTCCGCCTCCTCCTTGGTGATGGGGGAGACGCTGACGACCGCGTCGCCGTACTGGCCGCGCCCGCCGGTCTGCTTCTTGAAGAGCCCGCGCACGTCCTTGGCGGTGCCGACGATCGTCTCGCGGTACGCGACGCGCGGCTTGCCGACGTTGACGCCGATCTTCATGTCGCGCGTGAGCTTGTTCTTGATGATCTCGAGGTGGAGCTCGCCCATGCCCGAAATGATCGTCTCGCCCGTCTCGTCGTTGTAGTTGGAGCGGAAGGAGGGATCCTCTCGGCGGATCGTGGTGAGCGCCTCGCCGAGCTTCTTCTTGTCGTCGGCCGTCACCGGCTCGATCGACATCGAGATCACGGGCTCGGGGAACACCATGCGCTCAAGGATGATCGGGTTTTCCGGGTCGCAGAGCGTGTCGCCGGTGAAGGAGTCCTTGAGGCCGACGACGGCGACGATCTGGCCGGCGCCGGTCGAGTCGAGCGCAGTGCGGTCCTTCGAGTGCATCTCGTAGAGGCGGCTGACGTTCTCGCGCTTGCCGTTGCCGGGGTTGAGCACGCGGGAGCCCTTGTCGAGCTTGCCCGAGTAGATGCGCAGGTAGGTGAGGTTGCCGGCGATGTCCGACACGACCTTGAAGACCAGCGCCGAGAAGGGGGCGTCCTCCGAGTGCGGACGCGTGAGCTTCTTTGACGTCTCCTTGGGGTCGACGCCCTCGACGTCCTCGCGCTCCGTGGGGCAGGGGAGGTACTCGATGGCGGCGTCGAGGATCTTCTGCACGCCGACGCGCTTGAGCGCCGCACCGCACAGCACGGGGAAGCAGCGCAGGCCGATGGTGGCCTTGCGGAGCGCGGCCTTCATCTCGTCGATGCCGAGGGAGCTCGGGTCGGAGAGGTACTTCTCGGTGAGCGCATCGTCGAGCTCGGCGATCTTCTCGACCATCATCGTGCGCCACTTCTCGGCCTCGTCCCGGTACTCCTCGGGGATCTCGCCCTCGGTGATGGTGCGGCCATCGTCCTCGGTGCTCCAGTACATCGCCTTCATGCGCATCAGGTCGATGATGCCCTTGAGGTCGTTGCCGAAGCCCATCGGGCACTGGATCGGGATCGCGTTCGCGCCAAGGCGGGTCAGGATCGAGCCGAAGGAGAACTCGAAGTCGGCTCCGAGCTTGTCCATCTTGTTGATGAAGCAGAGGCGCGGCACGCGGTAGCGCTCGGCCTGGCGCCAGACGGTCTCGCTCTGCGCCTCCACGCCTTCCTTGCCGTCAAACACGGCGCAGGCGCCATCGAGCACGCGCAGCGAGCGCTCCACCTCGATGGTGAAGTCGACGTGGCCCGGAGTGTCGATCAGGTTGATCTTGTACTCCTTGCCGTTGTAGTCCCAAGGGCAGCTCGTCGCGGCCGACTGGATCGTGATGCCGCGCTCCTGCTCTTCCTGCAGCGAGTCCATGGTGGCGGTGCCCTCGTGCACCTCGCCCATGCGGTGGATCTTGCCGGTGTAGAAGAGGATGCGCTCCGAGACGGTGGTCTTGCCAGCGTCGATGTGTGCGCAGATGCCGATGTTGCGGACGAAGTTGAGGTCGGTGGCCATGGGTGTTTCCGGGGTTATCTGCCCTTTCGGGGCGAATCGAGGAGGGTAACGCGGATGGGGTGGCAGGTCAATGGTGAAGGGCGTGAACGCCACCTGAACTGACGGAAAATGGGGCGCGATTCCGGGAGCGCCGAAATGGCGTCTCTAGGGTGGCGCGCATGCAGCCCGCGCATCTGTTTCTGGAGGCAGTTCGCCGCGATCGGCCGCTCAGCGGCATGGAGAGCGACCCGGCGGGAGTCTTCCCCCGGTCTGGCGCGCTCGGGGTCATGCTTGACCGCCGGGTGGCCGCCCTCCGAGGGGCGATGGGTCCAGCCGCAGCGCTCCTGGGCTTCACGCTGCTGCCGTGGTGCGATGTCACACTGTGGAGCGTGGTGCTGGCGCCATCGGCCCGGATGCGAAGCGGTGGCGAGGTCCGCGGTCGTGCACCCGGTCCTGGTCACGCGTGGGCATCGGCATGGATGCGAATCGAGATAGACCATGTCGACTGCGCGCTCGCCTATGTGGAGCGGCTCCCGGTGGAGCGGTCGCTTGTGTCCAAGGCATGGCGCTGGCGATGGTCGAGTGCCCCATGGCATTGCGGCTTCGGCGCCAAGCCGATCGCGCTCGCGCCCGAATGGAGCGGGCCGGTGCGGCGCGACCTCTGGAGAGAGCGTCTTGCGGGAGCGTTCGTCGGGCGCAGTGACCGTTCCTTGCCGGTGACCGACACGGTCCCCACATCCGTCTTCCCATCACCGCCGATTGCGGGCTCGGCAGTCGACAGGCTGTCGCTGCGGACCGTCGATCATTCGCCCGGAATGCCGTCGCGGTCGCCGGCGAGCGCCGAAGAGATTGAGCCCTCCCACGGGGAGCTCGCCGTGGCGTAGAGCTTCTTCGCAATCCGGCCCGATCGCGCGCCGAGCCACCCGCTGATGCACGCGAGGCGCATCGCATGCGCCATTCGCGCCGGGTCGGTGGCGTGCGCAATGCCGGTGTTCAGGAGCACCCCATCGGCACCGAGCTCCATCGCGATCGTGACGTCGCTCGGTGTCCCGACGCCAGCGTCCACGATGACGGGATAGTCGGGGCTGCCTCCGTGCGAGGGATCCTTCAGCGACTCGAGGATCATGCGTATCGCAGGCGGGTTCGCGATGCCGCGCCCTGAACCGATCGGGCTTCCCGCGGGCATCACGCTCGTGGCACCCGCGTCGCGCAGGCGCACAGCAAGGATCGGGTCGTCGCTGGAGTAGCACAGCACCTCAAAGCCATCCCGCACGAGCTCCACGCACGCCTCAAGCGTGCCCACAGGGTCGGGCAGGAGCGTGCGGCGGTCGCCAAGGACCTCGAGCTTGACCCACCGTGACCCGGCATTCCCAAGCTGCTCGAGGATCTCTCGGCCAAGCCTCGCGACACGCACCGCATCCT
>JBIKNS010000265.1:0-3096 GCA_044358545.1 Phycisphaerales bacterium
GACGGTCTCGAATGTGCAGGTGGGCGACATCGTGAACGTGCGGATTCTCGCAGTCAAGGAGCCGCAGGGTGGCTCGAGCTTCGTTGGCTTCGGTCAGGCGTTCCGCGTGGTCGACCTGTTCTTCTCCTGGAATCCCCAGGATCTGCGGTTGATTGGCACCGACAACACTGGAGCCGCGGCGGGGATCTCCTCTTCAGGCTTCATGTCGCCCTCGCAGGACTTCACGGGCACCAACGAGGCTGTGCCACCCGCCGATGGCACCGGCTACTTCTTCGCGCAGTGCCTGTGGCAGCCTGTCTCCGTGTCCACCGAGGGCACGCTGGTCTCCACACTTCGCTTTCAGGTGCTGCGCGAGTTCAGCTCGTCGCAGATCAATCCCATCGTGATGGTTCCATCAAGCCTCGGCCCTCAGTACACGCAGGTGCTCGACGCGGCGTTGCCTGGCTACGTCTCCACGGGCACGCTGAGCGGCGCAGAGCTCACGCAGGGGGCTGCGACGCCCTGTCCGATCGACCTCAATGGCGATGGAGAGGTGGAGTCGTACGACCTGAGTGCGCTGCTTGCGGCCTGGGGCGTCGTCAACTCTCCCGCCAACTTCGTTCGGACGACCTCCAGTCCCGCGGTGGATGGCGAGGACCTGGCTTACATGCTCGCAGCATGGGGTGAGTGCCCCGACTGATTCGGCGGGTGCGCTCGGCGCGCCGCCTAGTGGCATGAAGTGAGTTCCGACACGGGAGGATCAGCGATGATTCCACGTCCGACGAGCAGTTCGATCAGCGTGCTGGTTCTCGCGGCGCTCTCCGTGCCGTGCAACCCTGTCTTCGGCCAGAAGGTTGGCGCTCTAGGAGATGTGTCGTCACAGTCAGCGAAGTCGGTGGCGACCGAGAAGGTGAAGGCTGACGCGCCTGCGGTCGCGACCCCGCCAGCCTCCGAGGCTGCAGCGCACGCGGTCCCGTCGCCCCCCGTGCGCCCGAACGCGTTCGCGGTGCGGTACATGATGCGCGACATGGAGACGATGGCTGAGGTGCTCCAGCTCGACGCCACGCAGGCGTCAATCATTGAGGCGATGCTGAGCGACTACCTCGCCGAGACATCGGTATCCCGGCCGGTAGGCGAGTACGCGCAGCTGGCAGAGCGATTCCGGACGAATGTGCAGGCCGTGCTCTCGGAGGAGCAGTTCGCGAGGTGGGCTGACGTCGACGCCGCGGTGCGCCGCAGCCGACTAGCGCTCGGCGCGACCCTTCCGGGCGAGGGGATCGACGTGATCGGGCTTGTGAAGGGACTGATCGACCAGAAGGAACGGGAGAGCCGCGAGTTCACGGCCGCATCGATGGAGTACGCCGCGGCGCTTGACCCGCTGCTCGCCCGCAGGACCGAGCTGCTCGACGCGATCCGGGCGAACTCGAGCCGTGCCACGTCGGCCGAGACGATGCGAACGCTCGCGGACGAGCTCGGGCCGCTGCGCGCCTCTATCCGGGACTTGAACATGCGGACAGCCGAGCACGTTGCCACGCTGCTCTCGGCGGAGAAGGGTGCGTCGATCGTGGACTCCGTGCGCCGGGCTGCCTACCCCAGCGTGTTTTCGGCCGGGGAGGCGGAACTGTTCGTGCGGCGTGCGCGTGAGGATGCCGCATCGAACAACGAGCTCAGGGCCACCATCGATGTGATCGCGGAAGCGCTCGAGTCCCGACTTGCGGATGCAAGGATCCGTGCGATCGAGGCAGTGCGTGCACGTGGCGAGCTTGCCGCGGGGATCCGGGGCGGGCTCTCGGCAGAGCAGGTGGACGAGCGGATCAAGCAGAGCGAGTCGGAGTTGATGAAGGTCGATGACTGGGTGATCGACACCTTGGTGGTGGAGATGCCGGAGAGCACCGCACTCGGAGCCGAGCTGAGGCAGGAGATCGACCGTAGGGACCGGTATCGCCGCTTGCGTGAGGCGAACGCGTGGGGCCAGCCTGAAGCGACGCTTGCCGAGTTCGACGCCAATGGCGACGGCCAGCTTGACGCGGCCGAGTCGGATGCGGTCTTCCGAACGTACACCCGGAACGTCAGCCGCTTCGCCAAGTTCCGGCTTTGAGCCGTGCGGGCAGAGGCGGTTGGGGGTCGTGCCAAGGCACGCGTGCCGCAGGGCAGGGGACTTCGCCCCGCGTGGCGCGCCTAGGTCAGCAGCGCGAGGCCTGCTGCCGCGTCGCGCGCGAGCGGCTCGGCGGAGAGCGGTGCGCCAGTGGCGCGGCGCATCCAGAGGTCAGGGGTGAGCCGACCGATGGACGTGATGCGGATCGTCTCTGCGGCAATGTCCCGGCCCTGGATGTAGTCGCGGATCTGGTGGCTCATGACGTGGCCTATCGCGTAGTCCGCGAGATACAGCGGGTGCGCGATCATGTGCTGGTACGCGGCGAGCAGGCGGTAGGGGTCTGGCCCGTAGTGGCGCTCGTAGTGGCGCGACCAAAGGCGGTCGGCGGTGGCGAGGACCTCAGCGCGCAGCGCGGGCGCATCGGCATCGGGATTGGCGTAGAGCCAGCGCCAGGCGTGAAGTTCGAGCAGGCTCGGTCCGGCGATTTGGCATGTGGCGAGCATCGTGGCGACAGCGTCAGCGGCCCGCGCGCGCGCGGCGCCGCCCGGCGGCTCGATGCCAAGCACGCGCCGCCCGAGCGACTGGTAGAGGAATGCAAAGGCCTCGGTGCACGCGGTGTTCGGCACGTTGCGAAGGGCCGGGCGCGCGACCCGCAGCGTGGAGCAGAGTTGCTCCAGGTTGTGCCCCAGCTCGTGCATTGCGGTGTCAAAGCCATCCCATCCGAGCTCGCCTGCCAGCCTGCTCGTGCGCAACCACGCGTCAAACTGCGGCAGCGCGGGCCGCATCGCGTGGCCTGATCCGCGCGCAATCTCGACTCGGATGCGCGAGCCAAGGTCGTCGGCATCCTTGGCGGAGAAGCCCAGGCCGCGCAGGACGTCGGGCAGCGCACGCTCGAACGCGCCCTCGTCGGGGAACTTGGCGCGCACGGCCGCGTTGAGCGCATCGGCATCGGTGGCATCGCCCACATCCTCGAAGTAGATGTCGAACGCCTCGAGCGGGCGGCCAAGCCTTTTCGAGAGCCA
>JBIKNS010000068.1:0-10187 GCA_044358545.1 Phycisphaerales bacterium
CGTGGACAGCGCCTTCATCGCAGCGAACGCGCCCACGCACAGCGGCGTGACCGCGGCCTCCGCGCCGCCAGCGAGCATCACGTCGGCGTCGCCGCGCTGGATCAGGTGGTACGCGGCGCCGATCGCGTGCGAACCCGTCGCGCAGGCAGTCGCGGTGGCGATGTTCGCGCCGCGCAGGTTGAACCGGATCGAGACCTGCCCCGCGGCCGCATTCACCATCAGCCTTGGCACGGTGAAGGGGCTCACCTTGCGCGGGCCGTTCTTGATCAGGTTGACGTGGCCGTTCTCGATCGTGTCGATGCCGCCGATGCCGCTGCCGATCGCCACGCCATGGCGGTACGGGTCGCCCGAGGCGGGTGACCATCCGCTGTCACGCACCGCCTCATCGGCGGCAAGCAGCCCGAGCACGGCGAAGCGGTCCATCCGCTTCACCTCGCGCACGTCCGCCACGGGGGTGTGGTCGAGGTTCTTCACCTCGCCCGCGAATCGCACGCCCCAGTCGTAGTTCTGGTCGAAGAGCGTGATGGGGCTAATGCCCGAACGGCCATTGATAAGGCCGTCCCAGGTCGATGGGACATCTGGACCCACGTCCGTGACCGCACCAAGGCCGGTCACGACGACACGTCGGAGCGTGATCGTCCGCATCTGCGGGGCTCAGCCGCCCGAGGAGGACGCGCCGCCCTGATTCTTCATGATGTATTCGATGGCGAGCCCGACCGTGGTGATCTTCTCAGCCTGATCGTCCGGGATCGTGGTGCCGAACTGGTCCTCGAACTCCATGACGAGCTCGACCCGGTCGAGGCTGTCCGCGTTCAGGTCATTGGCGAAGCTGCTTTCGCGCTTGATCTCCGCCTTATCGACACCCATCTGCTCGGCAACGATGGCGATGACCTTCGTCTCGACTTCCGCTTCTGTCACGTGTGGAGCCTCCATAGGGGTTTGCGGCGTTCGTGCCGCGGGGCGAGAGTATAGCGGTGCGTCCCGAACCGGGTGGTGGCCGATAGACTTGCCCCCAATCTCATGTCAAACGCCATCGACCGCCGTGTCGCCTTTGTGACGGGGGCCAGCCGAGGCATCGGCAAGGCCATTGCCCTCCGCCTCGCCGCCGATGGGCGCCATGTCGTGTGCGTCGCCCGGAATGCGGATCAGCTTCAGGCTGTGGTGGGCGAGATTGCCGCCGCAGGGGGTGCCGCCGAGCCGCTGGCCTGCGATGTGGGCGACGGCGAGGCCCTTGCTGCCGCGATCGACGGGGTCGCCGAGCGCTGCGGGCGCCTGGACATCCTGGTCAACAATGCCGGAATCACCCGGGACGGGCTGCTGATGCGCATGTCCGACGCGGATTTCGATGACGTGATCCGGGTCAACCTGAGGTCGGCATTCGTGGCCTGCCGCGCCGCGGCCCGCCCGATGATGCGGGCCCGCTTCGGCCGCATCATCAACATGGCCAGCATCGCGGGAATCATGGGAAATCCCGGCCAGGCGAACTATGCCGCGAGCAAGGCGGGCCTGATCGGCATGACCAAGTCGATCGCGAAGGAGATCGGTTCGAAGGGGATCACCGCGAACGTGGTCGCCCCCGGCTTCATCCAGACCGACATGACCGAGGTCCTTCCTCAGGCGCTCAAGGATGCGGTGATGCCGAACATCCCGCTGCGCTCGTTTGGCCAGGCCAGCGACATTGCCGCGGCGGTGTCGTATCTCGCGTCAGATGGCGCGGGCTACGTGACCGGCCATGTGCTGCAGGTCGACGGCGGACTCGCGATGTGAGTCGCAGCAGCGACTCGCGCGCTGGCCGCACGGTTCCATGATCTTTGGCGGGCGCGAGACTGGGCCCGCGTGTGCTCAGCGACCGGGGCCGCCCGGCGGACCCTGCGGGACCTTCACGGGATCCTTCGGTACGGGACGGCGCATCTTCGGAGCGCCGGCGCCTGTGCCGCCGCCGCCGCCACTGCCGCCGCTCGAGCCCTCGACGCTGGTCGTCTGCACATCCTCCTGCGCGATCTCAATGATCTCGTCAGGAAGATCGGCCTTTGCCAGCAGCTCCTTGATGTAGGTGCGCCACGCAGCGATCTGGTCCGCGCCGGAGAGCTGCTCCATGATGTCGGGAGTGGCAGGAAATGCCATAAAAAACCCGTTTTCCTGGCTCATGTCGCAGTCCCAGAGCATGGGCGACTCGTCGTCGCCCGCGCGCACGATGCCCATTGTGGCGAATTTCGCGCCGTCGTCGGCGCACACGACCTCGATCTGCTCGATCTGCGACGTGATCGCGGGCCATGCGCCGTTGGCGACAAGCGCCTGGAGCGTGAGCTTGTCCTCATCGCTCATCGTCTTGCCCGCCTTCTCCGCATCGCCCGTGGCGAAGTTGTGCCAGAAGAGGAGCACAGCGATGCGCTTCTCGGTGGTGTTGGGCGCATCGGACTCCGCGAGCTTCACGCGCGGATCGATGCCGAGCTCCTGCATCAGCTCCGCGATCGACTTGACGGCCGGCGGTGGCGGCGGTGGCGGTGGCGGCGGCGGCGCGACCACGACTGGCGGCGGCGGTGGTGCTTCCTCCTCACCGCATCCGGCGAGCGAAAGCGATGCAACCGCGGTCGCGAGGATCGCGAGCGCGGCGCGAGTCGCTGTGCGTGAGGCGACACCGGCAGCGCGCAGGGCGCAGCGCGGGGTGCGCGGGTCAGGCAGTGGGTGCTGGCTGGGCTGGCTGAACTGGCTGTGCCGGTTGATCATGGGTCTTCACCTCGAGCGAGCGGTCGATGCGACGCATGAGACCCTTGAGGACCGAGCCGGGCGCCATCTCAAGCGCGACCGGACGGCCTTCGCCCGCGGGCAATCCCGCGGCAAGGGCCTGCATGGACTGGCTCCATCGTACCGGGCTGGTGATCTGATCGACCAGAAGCTTGCGCAGGGTTCCGATATCCGCGCGGTGGTGAGGCTTCGCCGTGACGTTGCTCCACACTTCGCACTGCAGCGGGCGGAATTCGACGTGCTCGAGCGCGCGGGCCATGCCCTCGGCGGCGGGGGCCATCAGCGGACTGTGGAAGGCCCCAGCGACGGTGAGCCGTGTGGCGCGCAGACCCATCTTCGACGCGACATCGACCGCACGGTCGCATGCACCGGCCGAACCCGAGAGCACTATCTGCCCCGGTGCGTTGAAGTTCGCGCACACGAGCACCTCGCTGCCCTTGGCGTCATCGCACACCTGCTGGGCCTGCGCCTCGTCGGCGCCGATCAGCGCCACCATTCCGCCCTTCGACGCCTCTGCAGCCTGCTGCATCAGTCGTCCGCGCGTCGCGACAAGGCGGAGCCCGTCGAGGAACGTGAACGCGCCCGCAAGATGGAGCGCCGTGTACTCGCCGAGCGAGAGACCCGCGCACGAGTGCAGCGGCAGGTGGCCGTGCGTTTCGCAGAGCGCGCGCCAGCATGCGATGCCGCACGTGTAGAGCGCGGGCTGGCTGGCGTCGGTGCGGTTGAGGATGTCGGCGGGTCCGCGGAAGCACGTCTCTGAGAGCGATGCCGCTCCAGCGCCGCACGCGGAGAGGGCCACTGCCAGGTCGGCCTCGGCGAAGGTCTGCGCTGCTGCGGGGCTCGCATCGCGCCACGCCAGGCCCATGCCCACGGCCTGCGCGCCCTGGCCCGGGCAGAGTGCGATCACGGAGTTCGTGTGGGTGCTCATGGAATCAGATCCTCCAGACGCTGCTTGCCCAGGTGAGCCCGCCGCCGAACGCGACCAGCACGACAGCATCGTTGGGCTTGATCTTGCCGGCGCGGTTGAGCTCGTCGAAGCAGAGGCCGACGCTGCCGGAGCTGCTGTTGCCGCAGCGGTCGATGTTGACGTAGACCTTCTCGGGCGGGATGCCGATCTTCTCGCGCGCGGCGTCGATGATGCGGATGTTGGACTGGTGGCACACGACCTGCGACACCGTCTCCGGCGTGAGGCCTGTGTTGCGCAGCGCGTCCTCGATCACCTCGCGGAACTTGGTGACCGCGAAGCGGAACACCTCCTTGCCGTTCATGCGCAGGTAGCCCAGGCGGATCGGGTTGTTCACGTCCTCCGGCGGCACCTCCTGCATGCGCTTGGGCAGGTAGAGCGCGTTCCATCCGCTGCCGTCCGCACCCATCGCCTGGTAGAGGCATCCGCGCGAGGGGTTGTCGTCGCGCACGAGCACCACCGAGCCGGCCGCATCGCCGAAGAGGATCGAGACCGAGCGGTCCGTGTAGTCCACGATGCTGCTCATGATGTCGCAGCCGACGACGCCGACGGAGCGGAAGCGGCCCGAGCGGATCAGCGCCTCGGCCACATTCACCGCGTAGACGAATCCGCTGCATGCGGCCTGCAGGTCGAAGGCAGGCGCCGGCGTCGCGCCGATCGCCGCCGCGACGCGGCATGCCGTCGAGGGGCAGGGCATCTCGCCGGACACTGTCGCGATGATGACAAGGTCAAGGTCCTTGCCCTTCATGCCCGCCATCTCGAGCGCGCGCGAGAGCGCGTCGCGCGAGAGCGTGAAGCAGCTCTCGGTGTCGGGATTGCAGACTTGGCGCTGCCGGATGCCGGTGCGCTGGAAGATCCACTCGTCGGTGGTGTCGACGAGCTTCTCGAAGTCGGCGTTGGTGAGCGTGCGCGAGGGAAGGCACGAGCCGGTACCCGCGATGCGGACACCGTGGGTCCAGGCGGGCTGGCTCATGCTTCGGCGAACTGCGCCGCCTCGAGGCGGCGGACGATGGCGTCGTTGATGCCGAGCTCGACGAAGCTGCGCGCGCGGCGCACCGCGTTGGTGATCGTGCGCGCGACGCTCGAGCCGTGGCTGATGAGGCACACGCCGTTGACGCCCAGCAGCGGCGCTCCGCCGTACTCGTGGTAGTCGTGCTTGGCGTAGAGGCTCTTCACGACGGGGTCGAGGCGTCCGGCGAGCGACGGATCGATCTCGAAGACCTCGCGCGCGAGCGCCTTGAAGATGCCCGATGAAAGCCCTTCGGCGAGCTTGAGCATCACGTTGCCGACGACGCCATCTGTGATGACCACGTCAGCGTCGCCGTTGAAGACGCCGCGGCCCTCGACGAAGCCGATGAAGTTCACGTCGCCCACGCCGCGCAGCATGTCGCGCGCATCGCGCATCTCCTGCGTGCCCTTCTGCTCCTCGCCGCCGACATTCATGAGCGCCACGCGCGGGTTGGAGATGCCGAGCACCTCGCGCGCGTAGATCTCGCCCATCAGGCCGTACTGCGCAAGATGGCTTGCCTTGGGCTCGATGTTCGCGCCCACGTCGAGCAGCACGATCGGGCCGCTGAAGGTGGGCACCGTCACCGCGATGCCTGGGCGGATGACGCCAGGCAGGCGGCGCATGTGCATCTGCGCCGCGGTCACGCAGGCACCCGTGTTTCCTGCGCTGATCACGGCATCGAGGCGGTTGGGATCCTTGGGGGATCCCATCTTGCCCATGACCGAGATCGAGCTGTTCTTCTTGGTGCGGACCGAGTCGACCGGCGGGTCATCCATCTCGATGACCTCGGTGGTGGCGACGATCTCGATCTTCTTCCCGGCGTTGATGCCGCGCTCCTCGAGCGTCTCGGCAATGAGCGGACCGTCACCGATGAGCACAAGGGTGTCGTCGGCGTGGAGGCTCTCCACGACCGCGATGCAGCCCTTCAGGATCTCGTCGGGGGCGTTGTCGCCCCCCATCACGTCGACGCCGATGCGCATGGCGCGGGGTCGGGGATGGGTCAGCTTGCGTCAGACTGCAGGGACTTCATCTGAAGCCCTGGGCGGACGTAGCCGCAGCCGGCGCACGCAGCGTGGGGACGCTTGGTGTTGCCGCAGTTAGGGCACAGCACGGTGTGGGCCGGGCGCAGGGCCTGGTGGTTGCGACGGCGGCGGGTACGACCGGGGGAGGTGCGGAATGCGGGTTGCATGGTGGTCCTATGGAAAGGCCGCCCAGCGGGGGGCGGAGGGACGATTCTACGGGGAGGGGGGGGAGTGTCAAGATCCTTGGGTGTTCCCATTGCAGGGTCCGGAGGGTTTCGTTACGATCTTCCGTCCGCCCCGAGTGGGCAAAAGGTTCGACATGCCGACCATCAACCAGCTCGTACGCAAGCCCCGCCGCACCCCCAAGGCCAAGAGCAAGACCCGTGATCTTGCCCAGTGCCCGCAGCGCCGCGGCGTTTGCCTCCAGGTGAAGACCGTCACCCCGAAGAAGCCCAACTCGGCGCTCCGCAAGGTGTGCCGCGTCAGGCTCTCCAACGGCAAGGAAGTCACCGCCTACATCGGCGGCGAGGGCCACAACCTGCAGGAGCACTCGATTGTGCTCGTGCGCGGTGGTCGTGTGCGTGACCTCCCCGGTGTGCGCTACCACGTGGTCCGCGGCACCCTCGACTGCCTCGGCGTCGATGGCCGCAAGAAGGGCCGTTCGCTCTACGGCGTCAAGCGCAAGGCTGCTGCCGCCAAGAAGTGATCGGTGACATGAACACGCACGGAGACCGGCGCGCGCCGGTCCCGGGCACGTAGCTGCGGCGAACCATCCGGAGATGCCCATCCTCCCGCCGCGGCCAAACCTGGCCCAGCACACGCTGGGCCGAAGCCGAAAGGATTGACCCATGCCGAACAAGTTCACCGCCAGCGAGTCGCAGCTCAAGCCCGATCCCCGCTACCAGGATCTGGTCGTCTCGAAGTTCATCAACTGCATCATGTACGACGGCAAGAAGGCGACCGCGCAGAAGGTCGTCTACGACGCGTTCGACATGATCCAGAACCGGCTCGACAAGGAGAAGCCCGAGACGCTGCCCAAGACCGCGATCGAGCTCTTCCAGAAGGCGCTCGAGAACGTGCGCCCGAGCGTCGAGGTGCGCAGCAAGCGCGTCGGTGGCGCCAACTACCAGGTGCCGATGCAGCTCAACAAGCGCCGCGCCCAGAGCCTCACCTTCCGCTGGATCATCGAGGCCGTTCGCGAGGAGAAGGGCAAGCCCGTTGCGCTTCGCCTTGCGAAGGAGCTCTACGACGCCGCGAAGGGCGAGGGCAAGGCCGTGACGACGCGTGAGAACACGCACCGCATGGCTGACGCCAACAAGGCCTTCGCGCACTTCGCCTGGTGACCGGCGGCGTGGCGCACCCGGACCCGGGCTCGCGCGGCGACCAGACCTCGCATCACACTGTCCGTGCCGGCAATGGCGGCGCAGATGCCGGCCGCGGCGCCGAGCTGTCGCGCTGGCACCGGCAGGAGATCCTGCCGTGGTTCGGCGCTGATGCGCAGGCGCGGCTTCGCCGTGCCCATGCGGTGGTGGTCGGGTGCGGTGCGCTTGGCTGCGCGCAGGCGGACCTGCTCGCGCGTGCGGGCGTGGGGCGGCTCACCCTCATCGACCGCGACGTGGTCGAGTGGACGAACCTGCAGCGGCAGTCGCTGTACGTGGAGGATGACGCGCGGCGTGGCGTGGCGAAGGCCGCGGCCGCGGCGGCGCGAGTGCGTGCGATCGACTCTTCGATTTCGGTGCGCGAGTGCGTGGCGGATCTCGTGCCCGAGAACGCGCTCGAGTGCATCGGCGATGCGGATGTGATTGTGGATGGGCTCGACGGGTTCGAGACGCGGTACATCCTGAATGATGTGGCGGTTTCGCGCGGCGTGCCCTACGTGTACTGCGGCGTGGTCGCTGCGCGCGGGATGACGATGCCGGTGGTGCCTGCGGCGGCGGGAGCTGCGGCAGCGCCTGATGTGGCGGGAGCAGCGGGCGCGGGACCGTGCCTGCGGTGCGTGTTCGACGAGCCGCCCGCCGCAGGCGTGGAGCCCACATGCGATACGGCCGGTGTGTTCGGGCCCGCGGTGGCGGTGGTGGCGGGCCTCGCGGCGGCGAACGCGATTCGGCTGCTTGCCGGGCTGCATGCGCAGGTGGACCGGTCGCTGGTGTCGTTTGATCTGGCGGGCGGCGCGCGCGGTGCGGCCGGCCCATTCACGCGCATATCGCTGGATGGTGCGCGGCGCAGTGACTGCGTGTGCTGCGGCACGCGCCGCTTCGAGTGGCTGATGGGCATGCGCGCGAGCGATGCGACCGCGCTTTGCGGCCGCAATGCGGTGCAGGTGAAGCCGGTGCGGTCGGGCAGTTCGGGGGCGACAGGCTCGCTCGCGGTCCGGGCGGGTGCTGCGACGAGTGGCGCCCCCGACTCGCTCGATGCGCTTGCAGGGCGCCTTCGCGAGCTTGGGGAGGTTCGCGTGGAGCGCGGCGTGGTGCACGCGATGCCGCGCGGGGAGCGCTCGCGCACGGGCGAGCCGATCGAGCTTGCGGTGTTCGCCGATGGCCGCACGATCGTGCGCGGCACCAGCGACATCGACGAGGCCAGGCGCATTCACGCGCGGCTTGTGGGTTCGTGAGCGCAGATCCCTGTTTCGATTGAGTGGATTGCGGGCTGCGCAGGCGTCGGCGATGGCACGCGCGGGGCTATCCTCACCCGCATGGGACAACTCGGCACAGCACTCTCTGACGGACTGAAGATGACCATTGGCTACGCGGATGCGCTCGTGAAGACGATTCCCGATGCGCGCTTCGCGGAGATGCCAAAGGATGACCTCAACAGCCCCGCGTTCCTGATCGGCCACCTGGCGATCTACGCGCCGAAGATGGCAGAGATGATGGGCCATAAGGGTGCCTGCTCTGTACCCGACTCGTGGGAGGAGCTCTTCAAGAACGGGGCCAAGTGCGTGTCGAAGCCAGGCGCGTACCCGCCGAAGGCCGAGCTCGTGAAGGCGTTCACGGAGGGATGGACGACTGTCGCGAACCTGCTGCCGAAGGTCGATGACTCGGTCTTCAGCGGGCCGAACCCCTACGAGGGCCTGCGCGAGCGGCTCCCGACCCTTGCGGCCGTGTCATCGTTCATGTGCCTTGCGCACAACATGATGCACCTCGGGCAGATCAGCGCGTGGCGCCGCGTGGCGGGGCTCGGCTCCGCGATGTGACCATCATGCGAATCCACATGCTGAGGCTTCGGGCAGGCACGGCCGCGCGCGCGGCGGTGCTCGCGCTTTCGTGCGCACTTGCGATGCTTGTGGCGGCGCCGCGTGTGGCGTGCGCACAGGGCACGTCGGGGGCGTTCGCGGATCCGATCTCGATCGGCGAGCTGAAGATGCTGCTCGAGCAGAGGGGCGATGTGCCTTCGGGCGCGTGGCCGCAGATCCAGGCCGCACACGATGCGTACCTGCGCCGCGCGGAGGAGTTCCGCAACGGCGACATCGAGAAGTTCCAGAAGAAGTCGCGTGCGGCGGGCTCGCAGTCCGATCCGGCGAGTCAGGTGGCCGAGTGGCAGGCGCTGATGCGCGAGTACGCCGAGCTGAACCGCAAGTTCGATTCGATAGACGAGGCTCTGTTCATTGAGGTGGCGACGGCGATTGAGTCGTCACCGGAGGCGGCAGAGGCGGTGGAGGGCGCAAAGCTTGCGCGTCGCCGGCATGCGCTTCGCATGGGCTTCGGCCGGGCGATGATGTCGTCGAGCGTGATGGCGGATGTGGAGCAGGTGGCGTTCGACCTGCCTATGCCCGATGCGGCGCGTGCCGGCGTTCGGCAGGCGATTGCGGGGTACGGCCGCAAGCAGACGCCGTTGCTGCGCGAGTACGGCGACCGTGTGCAGCAGATGTATCTCGAGTTCATGAAGGCGCAGGTCGCGGCAACGCAGGCTGCGGCTGCGCGGGGCGAGGCAGGTGGCCAGGATGGGGCTGCCCCGATCGGCGAGGGTGCGGGCCAGGAGGCGTGGGGACGGCTCGGCCCGGAGATCACGCGGCAGCGCAAGCAGCTGCTTGCGAACAACCGTGACGCGTCGCGCGCGGTGCGCGAGGCGCTCGCGGCGAACCCTGAGGCGCAGCAGCGGTTCGCGGACCAGTGGGTTGTGGCGTCGTACCCGAGCATTCCTGACAGCGAGAGCACGGGAGTGCCGCAGACGGGCCGGCGTGCTCTGCGCGTGCGCGGTCTCGATGAGGCGGCGCGCGCATCGGTGAGGCAGGCGATCGCCGACTGGCGCGCGGCTGACGAGGCGCTGGTCGGCGAGTGGTCCGCCGTGACTGAGGAGTTCGAGGCGACGGTGACACCGTGGACCTTCGACGATGTGGCGTACCGGAGCTTCAACGAGCGCATCGGCGAGTTCCAGCGGCGGCGGATGGAGCGTGCGACGCAGGCGCTGAAAGCCATCGATGCGGCGGTGGGCGCTGAGTTGGCGGTCA
>JBIKNS010000266.1:0-3073 GCA_044358545.1 Phycisphaerales bacterium
CCGCCGCCGTGCTCCGGCGACATCATCCGCGATGGCGACAGCGAAGACGTCATTGACGGTGAGGACCTTGCCGCGGTGCTTGGAACCTGGGGCAGAACGGGCGTTCCTGCGGACATCAACGGCGACGGCATCGTTGACTCCGTAGACCTGACCTACCTGCTGAGCGCATGGGGCCCGTGCCCTTGATGCGTGCGCGATGGCGCCGCGAGATGTGTACGGCGGTGCGCTGAGCCGCCGTCACGCGGACATCGCGGGCCGCTCCTCTTCGGCCTCGATCTCGCGAATCTCCCGCAGCCGGCGAAGTCCGGGCGAGAGCCACGCGATGGCGCCCACGGCGAGCACCGTCCCGACGCCGCCCGACACCACCGAGACCACCGGCCCGAAGTGCGTCGCGACGAGGCCGCTCTCGAAGGCACCGAGCTCGTTGCTGCATTCGATGAAGAGGCCGTTGACCGCGCTCACGCGGCCGCGGAGCCTGTTGGGCGTGCGCAGCTGCACCAGCGCGTGGCGGATCACGACGCTGACGTTGTCGACAGCGCCCGACACGAGCAGGGCCGCGAAGCTCAGCCACACGATCTGCGAGATGCCGAACACCACCATGCACATGCCGAATGCCGCGACCACCACCAGCAGCACCGGTCCCGCGCGCGTGAACCGGGGCCGTGCGGCAAGCACGATGGCGCTGGCGAGCGCGCCGATGTAGGGCGCGGCACGAAGCCATCCGAGCGTGGCTGCGCCGCCACCCAGGATCTGGTCCGCGAACACCGGGAGCAGGGCCGTGGCACCGCCAAGCAGCACGCCCACCATGTCAAGCGTGATTGCCGCGAGCACGGTGCGCTCCTTCCAGATGTGGCTCATGCCAGCGAGCATCGCGCCGAGCCCCCGTCCCCCAGCGACCTGCGGTGCGCGGCGCGGCGTGAGCGCACAGGTTGCGCCGGCGGCGAGCATGAGCAGCGCGGCACACGTCACGTACACGACCCACGTTGGCATGTTGGCGCTCAGCGCGTAGCCGGCGAGCAGGGGACCCAGTATCGAGCTGGCCTGGAAGATGCCGCTGTTCCATGCGAGCGCGTTCTCGAGCATGTCCTCGCGCACGAGTAGGGGGACCAACGAGCCCCTGCTCGGTGCGTTGAAGCTCCTGATGCAGCCGAGCCCGAAGAGCAGCGCGAAGAACACCCAGATCGGCGCATCGCTGGCTGCGCCGAAGGCCGCGAAGCCCAGCGCGCCAAGGCCATATGCAGCCCACGTCGCGATCAGGATCCTCTTGCGGCTGTATCGGTCTGCGGCATGCCCGGCGGGCAGTGCCAGCACAAACACGGGAAGCGCACGTGCAAGTCCCGCGTAGCCGAGCATGAGCGCATCGTGGGTGCGTTCCCAGACCTCCCAGAGGACGGTGGTCGAGAGCATCTGCAGCGCGGTCGCCGAGCAGAGGAACGCCACGGCGAAGATCGCGTAGTTGGGCTCGCGTGGGGCGCGTGCGAAGTCTGAGGCGATCCTGCGGACGGCGCGCAAGGTGGAGGAGCGTACCGCCCGCACTATCGTGCCACGCACTATGCACGATCCGCTGCGAGCGATGGCTGCCCGACTGCTTTGTGTCGGTTTCCCGGGCCCCGAGGTCGACTCCGGACTCCGCGAGATGCTCACCGAGGGAGTTGGGGGCGTGATCCTCTTCGCGCGCAATGCCACGCGCGCCGCGCAGGTGAGCGCGCTCTCACGCGACGTCAAGCGTGCAGCGTCCGAGTGCAGCCGGGCCGCGCCCTTTGTCTCGATCGACCACGAGGGAGGGCGCGTCGTTCGCGCGCGGGACGGATTCACGGCAGTACCGGAGATGCGCGAGGCAGGCATGGCCGGTTCGCAGGAGGCGGCGCGCATCGGATCGCTCTTTGCCCGCGAGCTGCGAACAGCAGGCATCGACGTCAACTTCGCGCCGGTGGTCGACGTCGACAGCAATCCCGCGAACCCCGTGATCGGCGCACGCAGCTTCTCGTCGGATCCTGCGGCCGTGGGCGCGTGCGCATCCGCGTTCATACGGGCGATGCAGGCGGGCGGTGTCGCTGCATGCGCGAAGCACTTCCCCGGTCATGGGGACACGCATGTCGACAGCCACCTTGACCTGCCTGTGCTGCCGCACGGGCTTGAGCGCCTCAGGAGAGTGGAACTGCCTCCCTTCAGGGATGCGATCGCAGCGGGAGTGGCATGCGTCATGACGGCGCATGTCGTCTTCGAGGCGCTCGATCCGGGGGTTCCCGCCACAATGAGCGCGCATGCCGTCGACGGCCTGCTGCGCCGCGAACTTGGGTTCCGCGGCGTCATCTTCAGCGACGACCTCGAGATGAAGGCGATTGCCGACCGCATGCCCTTCGGCGAGGCATGCGTCCGCGCGCTCGAGGCCGGGTGCGACTGCCTTCTCGTGTGCCACGAGCTGGACCGGCAACGTGCGGCGATCGATTCAATCGCAGGCGCGATCGCGTCGGGACGGCTGACGCGGGACCGCGTGGCGCTGTCGCACGCAAGGCTGGATGCGCTCAGCGCGGCGTACGTGCGCGCGACCTGAGGAAGCGCCTCATCGCCGCCACCGTCACCGGCGACAGGTGGTGCTCCATCCCCTCGGCGTCGAGTGACGCATGCGGCTCGGTCACCCCGATCGCGCGCAGGAACCCGACCACATCGTCATGACGGAGCCTGGCGGCGCGGGCCATCGATGCCCCGGCGCGCGTGAGCTCAATGGGGCCGTAGGGCGTCTTGCGGACCAGTTCGGCGGCCACAAGCCTCGAGATGATCTTGACCACCGTGACGTGGCTCACCTGCATCAGCCGCGCGAGGTCGGCCACCCTGCATGCGCCAAGCCGCAGGCGGATCTGCTCGATGGCCTCCACGTAGTCCTCGGCCGTCTCCCGGGCATGATCGCGCCGGACCTTCAGGAACGCGCCGCGTGCCGCGTTTCGTGGGTTTGTCTGGGGCCTTCCCATGGGCTACCCTAGTGTAGCCGTGGCTACACCAGTGACAGCTTGGGTGGCGCTCTCATGCGCATGGACGCTTGCGCAAGCGCTGGCGAGTGGCGAGAGGGCGGATC
>JBIKNS010000267.1:0-3072 GCA_044358545.1 Phycisphaerales bacterium
CGTTCACCAACTACATGCAGCTCAATGCGGGCATGTCGCCCATGGGCGCGGGCACCGACGCGCAGGGCGGAGCGCCCGTGACTCTCGGCGCGGGCGGCCAGATGCCGGCGATCATGAACTTCGGCGAGGGGTTCTTCGACCGCGTCATCGCGCAGGGCATCCAGTCGCGCGACGTGGAGTACCGACAGCAGCTCAACGAGCGGCAGATCACGGCAGCCACCGCCGTGCTCGACGAGCAGGACCAGCTTGACTTCGACAAGTGGACGATGGAGCGCATCAAGTCCGCCAGCGGCGACAAGCCGGTGGACATCAAGCGCGTGCAGGCTGACGCGAAGGTGACCTCGGAGAAGCTGAAGCAGTTCTCCGAGAGGCTCCAGCCGATCTACGCGAAGCTCTCTGAGATCAACCTCAACGCGCCGAGCCAGCTCTACCAGGCCGATGGCGCGGTGTCGCTCGTGCGCGAGCGGTCGATGAGCGTGTCGCGCGTGGGCGTGGCCTTCGTGGGCACCGAGGCTGCGGCGTTCGTGCTCGCGCTGGTGATGGCGCGCGGCGCCGACCAGCGCACCGGCCGGCGCAAGCAGGCGGCGTGAGCGCGTGCTGTCCACCGCTGACTGCCTGACGCAGCGGGCAGAGCTCGCAGCTGAGATCGCGCGGGTGCGCGAGCGGGACGCGAACGGGCATGCGGCGCACGCGCTTGTGGCGGCGCTGGCGATCTTCATGCAGCCCATCGCGAACGCGCCCGCCAACATCGGGTTCGGGCTGCTGGCGGCGATGTGCGCGCTGCGCGTGCACAGACTGTGGCGCGTCTGGGCGCTGATGTTCCGCGACTGGTTCTGGGTGCTGCTTGTGGCGTGGGCACTGTGGACGGGCGTGACACTGCTGTGGAGCGAGAACGTGGGGTACGGCGCGCGCCAGTGGGGTGGGTTCCGCGCGATCCTCTGGGTGCCGATGCTCTGGCCCGTGATCGACCGCTGGCGCTGGCTTGTGGGTGCGCTTCTTGCGGGGGTTGCGTTGGCCAACGGCCTGCAGGTGTCGCAGTACTTCGGCGGATGGCCGGATGTCAGTGCGCGCAAGCTCACAGGCGGCGGCTTCCACATGTACGTCTTCATGGGTGCATGGTGCGCCATCGCATTTGCCATCTGGATGATGATGGCGGTGTCGCTCAAGTGGAAGGCTGCACTGGCGTCTGTCGCCTTCGCAAGCCTTGCGGCCATCGGGCTCGTGATCGCGGGCACACGCGGGTCGCTGGTGGGCGCCGGGGTCGAGGTGGCGGTGATCGCCGTGCTGCTGGCGATCACGCAGCGCGGATGGATCAAGCGTGCGGTGGTGCGCGCGGCGGTGGGTGCGGTGATCCTGGGGGCCGTATGGACCGTGGTCGGCGAGAAGGTGCAGCAGAAGTTCGACATGCTGGTGGTGAAGGAGGCAGCCACAGGCAGAACCACTGATGCCGAGGCGCCTGAGCAGACCGTGAGTGCCGTGAAGCTCAACCTGCAGGACGGCCGAATGGTCATGTGGGAGTACGCGATCGGGCAGTGGAGGCAGTCACCCGTGACAGGCCTGGGCTTCGGCACGGTGCTGGCTCGTTCGAAGAACCTCGCGAAGGACGACCCCTCGATCTCGGCGGTGCAGCGCAAGGGAATCACTGAGCTCGGTCATCCGCACTCCACCTGGATCCAGACGCTGGCCGAGACGGGGCTCGCCGGCTTTGCGCTGTACGGCGCATGGGTGATCAGCACCCTCGCGATCGGCTGGCGCCTGCTCGGTGCGAGCCGCCCGCCGACATGCCCCGAGTGGCTGCCCCCGGCGCTGCTCGGTGCGGCGCTCGCATTTTTCGTGGCCTCCCAGTTCGACTGCTATCAGATGAACTCAACGGCATTTGCGATAGGGCTCATCCCGATCGGCCTGCTCAGCGGGCTGCGATGGCTAACTCGCTGAGAGCCCGTTAGACTCCGTGGATGCACACGGGCTCGTCGAGCCAGCTGGCAGAAGTGGAGATCAAGCCGGAGGTGGTGCGGCCGAGTGTGGCGCAGGGTTCGCCGTCGGGCGCGCCTGAGGCTTCTGTGCTGATCGTGGTCGCACATCCCGACGACGAGGTGCTCGGCTGCGGCGGCACCGCCGCGCAGTACGCAGCCGCCGGCGTGCCGGTGCGCGCATGCGTGCTGTGCGGGCAGGCTGAGGCGCGGCGCCACCGGCCCGAGGTGCGCGAACTCCTCGCCCACCTCGAAGCTGCGAGCGAACTGCTCGGCCTGCAACCACCGATCGTGGGCGACTTCCCCAACCTCGCCCTCAACACGGTGCCCCACCGAGACATCACGGCCTTCATCGAGGGCGCAATGCAGTCGACCAGGGCCACGATGCTGTTCACGCACCATCCGGCCGACCTCAATGACGACCACCTGCACGTGTCTCGCTCGTGCCAGGCGGCGGCGCGCATCGGCCACCGGCGCGAGGGCTTTCCGCCGCTGAGCGGCCTGTACTTCATGGAGGTGCTCTCCTCCACAGACTGGGCCTTCCCCTCGGCGGCGCCATTCACGCCGGACACCTTCGTGCCGCTCGATGACGCATCGCTGCAGCGCAAGATCCACGCGCTTGAGGTCTACACCGGCGTGGCGCGGCCATTCCCGCACTCCCGCAGCCTGCAGGCGCTCCGCGCGCTTGCGGCCATGCGCGGCGCGCAGGCCAACGTCAGCGCAGCGGAGGGGTTCCAGACCGCCTTCGCACGCATGCTTGCGCCCGTGCGGGTCGGCTGATTGGCGTGTACCGGAACTTCGGCAAGCGGATCGCGGATGTGGCGCTCTCGGGTGCCGCGCTCGTCGCGCTGTCGCCGGTGCTGGCCATCATCGCGGTGATCATCAAGTGCGAGGATGGCGGTCGGGTGATTTTCCGCCAGTCGCGGATTGGGCGCGGCATGGCCCCCTTCATGCTGCTGAAGTTCCGCAGCATGCGGGAAAATGTGGGGGACCTGCCATCCGACAAGGCGCGCACCCTTCCCATCACGCGTATCGGCAAGGTCATCCGGCGCACGAACCTTGACGAGCTTCCGCAGCTTGTGAACATCCTGCGCGGCGACAT
>JBIKNS010000268.1:0-3070 GCA_044358545.1 Phycisphaerales bacterium
ATTGCCGGACTCGCCTGTGCGCTCGCGTGTGCGCGCCGCGGGCTGTCGTGGACGCTGCTCGAGCGCGCCGATCGCGTTGGCGGGAGGGTGGCGACCGACGAGGTGGAGGGTCACCTCCTTGACCGCGGCTTCCAGGTCTTTCTCAGCGCCTATCCCGAGGCGCGCGGCATGCTGGACATGCCGGCGCTCGACATGCGTGCATTCGCTCCTGGCGCGTCGATCCGCATGGGGGGCAGGTGGCATCGCATCGCGCATCCCCTGAAGCGTCCTGTGACGGCGCTGGGATCGGTGATCTCCGGTGCCGTGACGATCGGCGACGCCATGCGGCTGCTTCCGGTGGCCCGACGCGCAGCCCGCGGTCGGGCAGTTCCGCCTGACGCGTCTGCGCGCGGAGAGCCGGTGCCAGGCGAGAGCGGAGACCCGCTTGTGCGTCAGGCCACCGGCAAGGTGCCGCTCGTTCCGACCGCAGCGGATGCGCTGCGGGAGTGGGGTGTGAGTGACCGCCTCGTGCAGACGTTCTTTCGGCCCTTCTTCGGCGGAGTGTTCCTTGACCGCTCGCTTCTGTCTGACCGCCGTGCTTTCGAGTTCCGCCTCGCGATGTTCGCGCGCGGCGACACGGTGGTGCCCGCCACGGGCATGGGCCAGATTCCCTCGCAGATGGCCGGTCGGCTGGACGCCCAAAGGCTCCGCACGGGTTGCGCTGTCACGGGGCTTTCGAAGGCTGACGGGGTGTGGCGTGCGACGGGGCCACGCGGAACATGGACTGGCCGATCAGCGGTCGTGGCCGTGGATGGCGATGCAGCGCGCACGCTCGTGCATGACCTGCCCGCCCGGGAGTGGTGCCAGACCGCAACGCTGCACTACTCGTTTCCGGCCGCAGGCGCGCCCCGACAGTGCCTCGATCCATGGCTGATGCTCGATGGTGACGGCACCGGACCTGTGAACCATGCGGCAGCGATGTCGGCCGTGTCGCCCAGATACGCACCCCCCGGAAGGGTGCTGCTTGGTGCGAGCGTCGTCGATGCGCCGGCGCTCCGCCAGGATGATGACGCGCTCGATGCGTCGGTGCGCGCGCAGATGGCCAGTTGGTTCCCTTCGCATGCACCCCGGACATGGAGGCTGCTGCGCATCGACCGGATCCGGCATGCGCTGCCGCGGCAGCATCCCGCTGATCTCGCGTCTCGGGGGGGGGTCGACCGTGGCGGCGGCCTCCTCGTGTGCGGAGACCACGTGGGCGACGGGTCCATCAACGGCGCGATGCAGTCCGGTCGCCTTGCGGCGGAACTGGCGCTCGCGCGCGCATCTGCGCGGCCGGGGGCTCTCACTGCGTAGCGGCGGGGGCTGCGGCTGGTGCGCCGGCGGGCTGCACCCTGAGGACCGCGGATCCCATCTTCGGGTCGATTCGGTTGATGTGCACGTCCACCGTCGCGATGCGGTCATCCTTCGCGAAGATCATCGTGGCCGTCTCGGTCCGCGCATCGATGGCCGTGCATGACCACCCTTGGAGCGAGAAGGCATCGCGCATGCGGTCTGAGGTGTCGGAGATGCTCCGCAGGTCGCCGCGGCACACCACTCGCACGCGGGTGAGCACGCCACCGCTGCGGTCGACGTCCGCGGTCGTCAGCGCATCCATGCCGGGCGGGATGGGGACGTCGCTCTCGAGGACGGTCGTCGGCCGGCCGCTGCAGGCGGCGAGCGCCGTGCAGGCTGAGGCGATCATGATTGCGGCGGTGCGGCGCATCGGTCCGATCAAATGTAGCCGCCGCGACATCTTCGCGAGCGCCGAGCGCCGATGGCACGAGGATTCGAGACACACGCGCGCACCGTCTCTGCGCTGACGCTGCTCTCCCGGCTCACGGGCCTTGCGCGCGATGCGGCGCTTGCACGCATCTTCGGCGTGGGTGTGGCGATGGATGCATTTGCCTTCGCGTTCATGGTGCCCAACCTCTTCCGCCGCCTCTTTGGCGAGGGGGCGCTCGCATCGAGCTTCCTCCCCGTCTACACGCGGCTCGATGCGCAGCGTCCCGAGATCGCGCGCCCGATGGCGTGGCTGGTCCTCTCGCGGACGGCGGTGGCACTCGCGGCGCTGACGCTCATCGGAGAACTCATCCTGCTCGCGGTCTGGCCATCGCCCGACAAGGAGGCGGCCGCCCTCAGTGCGACGCTCGTGGCCCTGCTCCTGCCCTACATGCCGCTGGTCTGCGTGGTCGCGCTGATGGGCGCGGTGCTTCAGACGCACCATCGCTTCGGACCGACGGCTGCGAGCCCGATCATCCTGAATCTGGGGATCGTCGCGGCCGCCGTGCTGCCGTGGGCGATTGGCGCGCAGGATGCGATCTCGCCGCGCATGCACATCATGGTTGTGGCCGGCGCGGTGCTCGTCGCGGGGATCGTGCAGCTGGCATGGAGCGCGCTCGCGCTGCGCGGCACTGGCGTGCGGCCGATGAAGGCGCCGCCTGAGGCACGAGCGCCATTCCGAGAGGTGATCCGCAAGACAGTGCCGATGGCGCTTGGCCTAGGCGTGCTTCAGGTCAACACCTTTGTCGACGGCCTGATCGCGAGCTACCCGACGAACATCGGGCCCACGATCTTCGGCATCCCGTTCCCGCTTGATGAGGGCTCGATGGCGGCGATGGGGTTCGCGCAGCGGCTCTACGAGTTCCCGCTTGGCGTCTTCGGCATCTCCGTGGCGACGGCCATCTTCCCGCTGCTTGCGCGGCAGAGCGCGGACACGCCTGCATTCCTCGAGAGCTTGAGGAAGGGGCTACGCCTCACCGTCTTCATTGGCCTTCCCGCGAGCATGGGCCTGTTCATCGTGCGCGACCAGCTCACGGCGGTGGTGTTCCAGGGCGGTGACTTCACGAGCGCGAGCAGCGCCCGCGTCGGGTCGATCCTCGCCGGCTTTGCAGTGGCGATCTGGGCGTACTCGGCGAACCAGGTGCTCACGCGCGCCTTCTACGCGCGCGGCGAGGCGATGACGCCGGTCAAGGTGAGCATGTCGATGGTCGCCCTGAACTTCCTGCTCAACATCACGCTGATCTGGACGCCGCTCAATGTCGCCGGCCTGGCG
>JBIKNS010000069.1:0-10120 GCA_044358545.1 Phycisphaerales bacterium
CCACGAGAAGGTCGGTCCGACACCGTAGGTCTGGTTGGAGATGTCGCCGAGGCCTGAGAAGTTCAATGAGGCGATCTGCCACGTTCCCACGATCGACAGTTGGGGGTAGTACCCCGCTTCGGCGACGCCGATCTCAGCGGTCGCCGCCATCAGCTCGCGCTCCATTTGCAGCACGTCGGCACGCCGGCGGAGCAGGTCTCCGGGAATGCCGATCGACACCTCCTGCGTAGGCAGCGGGATGGGTGCGCTGGAGAGCATCTCGTCCTGCATCGGCCCCGGTGCCTCGCCCAGCAGCACGCTCAGCCCGTTGCATCGCTCCTGGATCTGCGCGTCGAGACGCGGCACCGCTGCCCGGGCGGTGGCGAGGCGCGCGGCGGCCTCCGAGAGCTCCATCTGGCTCGTGGTGCTTGCCTTGAACTTTGCCTCGGTGATGGCGTAGACCTGCTCGTACAACTTGACATTCTCGAGCGCGAGGTCGCGCTGCGCCTGCAGCGTGCGGATCGCGAGGTACGCATTCGCGACCTCCGCGCGCAGCGAGACCATCGCGAGGCGATAGCCCTCGATGCTCGCCTGCAGGCGTGCCTGCGCCGCCTGCATTCCCCGGCGGATCTTGCCAAAGAGGTCGACTTCCCACGTTGACATTCCCACGCCGTAGCGCCAGGTGCTGAACGGGTCGGAGCTGGTTTGCCCGCCGAGCTCGGCGAAGTTGAGCAGCTGGTAGGAGTAGCCAGCCTGCGCGTTCAGACTGGGATAGAGCTGGCTGTACGCGACTCCGTACATCGCGCGGTAGCGGCCGATCGATGCGGCGGCGCGCTGCAGGGAGAGATTCCCGCGCATCGCGCGGTTCATCAGGTCGGTGAGCGTGGCATCGTCGAACTTCAGCCACCAGTCCTCGAGCTTCGCGGCCTCCACCTGTGTGGCATCAGCATCCTTGGGAAGCCGGAAGGTCTCCGGAAGGATGGGCTCTGGGCGCGCATAGTCCGGCCCGACCATGCAGGCTGAGAGGGCACATGCACCTACGCAGGTGCCGATGACGGGGACAGCGCGCCTCAGCATTCGAGCTGCGCAGGGTAGCGCAGCGCTCAGGTGCCGGGTGCAGGGGCGGCTGGCGCCGGCGGCACGGGAGCGGGCGCTGCCGCGGGCGCCTGCGATGCACCGGCTGATGGCGTCTGCTGAGGCGATGCGGGCTGCGCCTGCGCAGGCTGGTCCGACTCCGCCTCTCCCGCAGGAACGGGCGCGATCACTGGCGCGACGCCCGTCGCGATCTGCTGCCTGAGCGCCTCGATGTTGCGGGTGGCACGCTCGATACGGGCCGCATCCTTCATCTCCTCGGCCAGCTTGCGCACCTCCTCCCAGGAGGTCACTGCGTCCTGAAGCGTCTCTTGCCTCTTGGCAAGCAGCAGCGCAAGATTGTTGTGCGAGGCGAGATGACGCTTGTTCATCGAGATCGCCTTGCGGTACAGCTCGATGGCCTGGTCGTCCTTGCCCATGTCGCGGAACTTGTTCGCGAGATTGAAGTAGTTCGACGAGAAGACGGTGGCTTCCGTCGGCCGCACGGTGAAGAACAGCACGAGCGCAAAGGCCCATGCGGCGGCTCCGAACGGCACCCACTTGCGCGCGCGCGCGGTATCCACGAGCCACACCGCCGCAAAACCTGCCAGCGTCATGATCGCGGGCATCATGGGCAGGCGATAGCGGGCCGACGTGTAGATGATGATCAGCGCAGCGACCTGCGAGACGAGGAATGCGTCCACGGTGAGGAATCGCCTCCAGCGCGGAAGCGTGAGCGCGAGTCCGAGCACGCCAAGCGGCACCACCACGATGAACGTGGGGAAGGGCATTCGCAGCACCCACGAGTATGCGGCATCGAGGTGCAGTTGACGCTGGTCGCCCACCTCATTTGAGGAGAGCAGCAGGTAGAACTTGCGACCTGCGAGCGAGATCGCCTTGCCTGGGTTCTGGCGGATCCACTCCCAGGCCATCCCGCTCCAGTAGCTCGAGACCTCAGAGGGCTTGAGCGTGCGGCCGACCTTCGATTCCGCGTACTCCTTCGCGAAGTCGGACTGGCGCCGCGGGTTGTCGAACCGGGTGTCGGGGATCCAGGTCGGGATCTTGAAGCGCCCGATCGCCTCCGAGTTGTTCCCGATGTAGAAGTTCATCCCGCCGTGCGCGGTGATGAGCACGGGGTCGCCCGCGACGTGCCAGTTGCGGATCGTGGCAGGGGCCACCATGAGGATGGCGCCGATCGCGACAGTGGCCGACCGCACGGCGATCGACCGCCACAGCACGCCATCGAGTCGTGTTGCAGCGATGCAGAGCACGGCCACCGGCGCAAAGAGCAGCACGTTGGGCCTGCAGAGCGCGGAGAGCCCAAGCATGGCACCCGCGGCAAGGAACAGCCACCACCTCGGCCGCTTGATGCCGGCGCAGAGGCACACCAGCATGATGGCGTTGAGCGTGACCTGCAGGTTCTCCGACAGCAGGTCGCCGCCCGTGTAGAGGAACATCGGGTACAGCGCCGCGAAGCCCGCGGCCACAAGCGCCTCGCGCCAGCCGAAGACGATCCGGCCCAGCAGCCAGATGAACAGCACTGCGAGGGCGCCGAGCACTGCATTGGCGATGTGCGACACCTCGAATCCCGATCCGAAGAGCCAGTACATCACCCCCAGGAAGTAGGGATACCCCGGACTCATCTCGAAGACGTCGGTGCCGATCCAGTCGCCCTTGCTCAGTCGAATGGCCCACTCGTGGTAGACGCGCGGGTCGACCGTGGGCAGGGCGAAGTACGGGTCGTTCGCCTTGATCTGGAAGTAGTGCGCTGCGCGCAGGAGCGCGCCAAGCGCAATGATCGCGGATGCAAGGCACCACTCGAGCGCACTGCCGCGGCCAGGATGATCGGCCGCATCCGCGGCCGCTCCGCCAGAAAGGATGCCGGAGAGCGACGGGCGACCCGTGGCAACAGGTCGTGTCCGGCCGCTCGCGGGCGCCGCGGCGATACGGGCTCGCGCCACCTGCTGGCGTGAGCATCCAATCTTGTCGGCCAGCTGCCGGTCGGAGAGTCCCGGGTTGTCTCGAATGACCTGCAGCTGCTCGTTGGTGAGTTCCCGTGCCATAGTTCAGTTGCGTTGTGCACGCGCGGCGGTCGCGATGTCGTCTGCCGCGTCGACCGAGTGTAGGGGCGCACTCCAGCGCATCACTGCGATGTTGCCGTGCAGCTCATCGAGCGCGGCAGCCGGGATGCATGGATCGGACCTCAGCGACTCCGCCATCCACGGGTCGGCCATCAGCATCACGGTCGTGCCAGGGATCGAGAGCGAGCTTCTCACGATCGAGTGGCATTGGGGCCATGGCACCAGCCGCTGGCCCTCCGTCGCGAGGCCGAGCTCGTTGTCGAACTCGCTGGGCCTGCCGACGATCGCGAAGTCGCGCCTGCCGGTGGCCCATGTCACGGCATGTGCGGTCTCAGCGCTTGTGAGGAGCAGCGAGGCTGAGCGCATGTCCTCCCGATGCTGGGCCATCACGTCCCACGGCACCTTCGTACGGGGAGCGACCGCATCGGGGAAGAGAAACGCGAGCGCGCAGAGCATTGGGGTCACGGCAAGCGCCTGGCGGGACACCCATGCATCGGCATTGCGGGCCCTCCAGCCCCAGCGATCGATGGCTGCCCACGTGAGTGACGCAACCGCGATGATGATGAGCGGGATGCGCCCCCCCGAGCGCCAGGGGCTCTCGAGACCAAGCGCGCCGGGACCGATCGCGGCAAGCGCGAGTGCGGCGACGGCAATCGCGCAAAGGAGCACCGGGCCTACGGCATCAGCGGCTTGCCGACGTACCGCGCCCTGCTCGAAGGCGATACGGAGCCCGATGGCAACCAGCACAGAAAGCGGCGCATAGAGCGGCAGGATGTAGCTCGGGAGCTTGCCCGAGCTCATGGAGAGGGCAGCCATGGGCAGCGCGATCCAGCAGAGGCAGAAGCGCACGCCGCTGCGGACGTGCGGATCAGCCATCAGCCCGGTGACGGCGCGTGGCCATGCGAGCGTCCACATGAAGGCGCCCACGGGGAAGATGGCCAAGTAGAGCCACCACGGTTGAGGGTGCTGGTTCGCATCGGGATTCGTGAATCGCCGGATGTGCTCCACCTCGATGAAGTAGCGCCAGAAGTCTGGCTCCGACCGATGCATCAGCCAGGCCACCGGTGTCACGGTGATGATGGCGGCGAGCAGAGGCAGCCAAGGCATCAGGAGCAGTTCCTTCCATCGGCGCTCCCACAGCAGGAAGCCTGCGGCGGCGACTCCGGGAATCGCCAGTGCGAGCAGTCCCTTGATGAGGAACCCTGCGCCCGCCGCGACACCCGCGACCGCGAGCCAGCCCGCGCGCTCTCGGCCTCGGCTCGTGCACGCAGACCAGAAGGCGGCCAATGTGACGGCGATGCATGCAGCGAACGGCGGGTCGAGCAGTGCAAGTGTGGCGAGGACTGCAGGTCCGATGGTCGTGACCTGCACAAGAAATGCGAGCGGGCCGTCGCTGCGCCGTCCGGTGATGCGAACCGCCACCCACCATGCGGCGAGCGCCGCGATGCCGCCTGCGATCGCGCATGGCAGCCGCACCGCGAACGCGGTCGGTCCGAGCAGCGACATGCTCGCGGCGGTCAGCCAGTAGCCCAGGGGCGGCTTCTCGTAGTAGCGGAATCCAGAGAGGCGGAGCTGCGTCCAGTCGCCCGACGAGATCATCTCGGCTGGGATGGCCGCGTACCGCGCCTCGTCATGCGCGATGAGCGGCCGCACGCCAAGCAGCAGCACCGTTGTCAGCAGGAAGACTGCAATCGCAGCGATCGCAAGTCGCGCCATGCGCACGGAGCGTAGTCGCACCTCATGGTGCACGTACGCAGAGCCACCCCTCGCGGCCCGCGATGCTTCCGCTCGCGAGCGCACCTGAGGGCACCGGATCAGGTGCATGACGCGTGAGCCAATCGCCGAGCGGCTCGAACGAATGCCCTTGGGCGATGGCGCGTGCCAGGAAGTCCTCGAACAGGGCGGCCTTCGATCCGCCCTCGCTCTCGGCATGGATGGTCAGCACGTGAGGCTTGCCGTCGGAGATCAGGCCAAGCAGCCGCTCATTCCACGCGGCGTCGGCGCCAGCGCCGCGGCCGACGCCCTCGTCGTAGGTAGGAAGGTCGACAGGCACCTGGGGTTGCCGCACCGCCTCCGCCCCCGCAGGCATGCGCGGCTGGAAGGGCGTGCAGTCGCCGCGGCAGTCGCTCCGGTACCGGAATCCGCGTGACGCCGGCAGGCCCAGCAGTCGCTCCGAGAATCGCCACCCCGGCGCGGCGGCGGTGTGCGGGGCTTCGCCGAGCACCGATCCGAGCGCATCTGTCGCGCGGCCGAGCTGCGCATCGAGTTCCGGGTCGGGCAGCGAGTCCACTCCCACCTGCCACCGGTGGTGGTCCCACGCATGCACGCCTGACTCATGCCCTTCGCGGTGCGGCATGCGGATGGTGCCCGCAAGGTGCCGTGAAATCACGGGTCCAGGCCACAGCGTGCCGCGGAGGATGATGTCCCATCCGTAGAGGCTCGGCGCCCCTGATCGCAGCATCTTGACCGCGAACGCGGGCCTCAGCATGCGGCGGATGTGCCGACCCATGTTGTCGGGGCCGAGCGTCCAGTACCAGGTGCCGCGCACGCGGCGCCGCCGCAGCGTGTCAAGCAGCCGCGGCACGCCGTCGCGGGTGCCACGGAAGGTGTCGACATCGATGCGAAGGCCGATCGACACGCGCCGCTGCGTTCAGGAGTGCGCGCCCGCAGCGCTGACGCGAGGCTTCGCCGCGGTCTGCGCCCGCGCTGCCCCAGCGACGAGCCCATGCTGCCGCGCATGGTTCTGGAGGAACCAGTCAAGCGTGCGCTCGACGCTCGCGGCGGTCGCGATACGCGGCGTCCATGCGATTGCGTCCTGCGCATTGCGGATGCTCGGGCGGCGGTGCTGCACGTCCTCGTACCCCTTGCCGTAGTAGCGCGCGCTCTCGATCTCCTGGAAGCCGGCGAATGGGGGGTAGCAGGAACGAAGGGGATGCCGCTCGAACGCGTCCACGAGCATCTCCGCGAGCTCCTTGATGCTCGCCTCGTTGTCAGGGTTGCCGATGTTGAAGATTCGCCCGTCGCACGTGCCGCGCTCGTTGGCCACGATGCGGTAGAGGCACTCGATGCCCTCGTCGACGTCGGTGAAGCAGCGCTTCTGGCGTCCGCCGTCCACGAGCAGGATCGGCGTGCCCTCGACAAGGTTGAGGATGAGCTGCGTGATCGCGCGCGAGCTGCCGATGCGCGCGCTGTCGAGCGAGTCGAGCCTGGGGCCGATCCAGTTGAAGGGGCGGAAAAGGCTGAACTTCAGGCCGCGCGTCGAGCCATATGCCCAGATGACGCGGTCAAGGAGCTGCTTGCTCGCCGAGTAGATCCAGCGCTGGCGGTGAATCGGGCCTGTCACGAGCGGGCTGGTCTCCTCGTCGAACCTGTCGTCGGTGCACATGCCGTACACCTCTGACGTGCTCGGGAAGATCAGCCGCTTCCCGAAGCGCACGCAGTCGCGCACCACGCGCAGGTTCTCCTCGAAGTCGAGCTCGAACACCCGCAGCGGGTTGCGGACGTACTCGATGGGCGTCGCGATCGCCACGAGCGGCAGCACCACATCGCACTTGCGGACGTGGTACTCGACCCACTCGCGGTTGATCGAGATGTCGCCCTCCACAAAGTGGAATCGGGGGTGCTGCGTGAGCGCCCCGAGGTTGTCCGAGTTGAGGTCCATGCCGTAGACCTCGAACGACTCGTTCTGCAGGAGCCTCTCGGAGAGGTGGCTCCCGATGAAGCCGTTCACGCCGAGGATCAGCACGCTGGTGCGGCGCGCGCGCGCGGCGGCTGGCGCGCGGCCGAGACGCATCTTCGGCACGAGGTTCATCTCGGTGGCCACCTGCGGACCCGTCGACCAGATGCCGTCCGGGCCCTGCGCCTCGACGATCTCGAGCGCGCCATCGCCGCATGCGACCACCAGCGGCGTCACGGAGATGATCTCGCCGGGCTGCGCATCTCGCGTGGCGGCTGCAGCCTTCGCGGCGCGCCACACCATCATCTTGCGGGTGCCGGCGAACGTGAACGCGCCCGGCCACGGATGCGCCACCGCGCGCACGAGGTTGCGCACGCGCTCCGCGGGCATCGTCCAGTCGATCTCGCCGTCCGCGGGCGTGCGGCGGCCCATGGTCGACGCGCGCGACTCGTCCTGGGGCATGCGCGGCGCGGTGCCGGCCTTCACGAGGGGCAGCGTCGCCTCGAGGAGCTTGGCGCTCTCGTCGCAAACCTTGCGGGTCAGCGACATCGCGTCGTCCTCGGCACTGATCGCCACGCGCACCTGCGCGATGATGTCGCCGGCGTCCGCCCTATCGACCATGTGATGGAGCGTGACGCCGGTCTCGGTCTCGCCATTGACGAGGACCCAGTTGATCGGGCACCTGCCGCGGTATCGGGGCAGCAGCGCAGAGTGGAGGTTGATGCAGCCCTTTGGGAAGAGCTCGCGGATGCGAGGGCCCACCATCTGCCTGTAGTGGTACGAGAGGAGCAGGTCGGGGGCGAGCTCGCGGATGCGCTCGATCCAAATGGGGTGGTCGATCTTCTCTGGCGCGAACACGGGGATGCCGTGTTGCGCCGCGAGTCGCGCCACCGACGCGAACCAGCCTCCCTCAGAGGGGTCATCGCGGTGGGTGAAGACGGCAACGGCGTTCATGCCGCTGCGGATGGTGGCGGCCAGCGCTGCAGCGCCGATCTCGTGATACGCAAGGACAACAGTTCGCATGATGGATGTTCCTGTGGCGATGATCCGTGACAAGGCCTTGTCGGGCGCGGATGCGATCGATCAGATGGCTGCCGCCGAGCGCCCAGCCGGCGCGACGGCCGCGCGCGGAGCCTGTTCGCGCTCGCCGAGCGTCTCGCCCACAACTCGGTCAATGATGTAGCGGGGCCGCTCGCGCACATCAGCGTGGATACGGCCGATGTACTCGCCCATGAGCCCGAGGGCGACGAACTGGGCGCCGATGAAGAAGAAGGCCACGGCGAACAGCGTGAACACGCCGTCGCCGGCCCACTCGGCCCCGTAGGCGAAGCGCAAGGCCAAGAGCAGTGCGCCGAAGCCCACCGACAGCGCGGAGATTGCGGCGCCGACCCACGTCAGCATGCGCAGCGGCACGGTGGTCATGCACGTCAGCAGGTCAAACTGCAGGTTGATCAGCTTGAGCACGGAGTACTTGCTCTCGCCCTTGGCGCGCTCGGCGTGCGCGACAGGCACTTCCGTGACGCGCTTGGCGAAGAGGTTCGCCAGCACCGGAATGAAGGTGTGCCGCTCGCGGCAGCTCAGCATCGCATCCACCACGCGACGACGGTATGCGCGCAGCATGCAGCCGTAGTCATGAAGGCGCACGCCGGTGGTCTTGCGCACCATCAGGTTGATGAGGCCGCTGAACACCTTCCTGAAGAGGGCGTCCTGCCGGTCCTGGCGCACTGAGCCGACCACGTCGTAGCCCGCGTCGATCTGCGCGACGAGTTTCCCGATCTCCTCTGGCGGATTCTGCAGGTCCGCATCGAGCGTGACCATGATGTCGCCTTGCGCAGCCCCGAACCCGCACAGGATTGCGTTGTGCTGGCCATAGTTGCGGTTGAGCAGCAGCGCCTTCACCTCGCCGGGGTGCGCTGCCGCCGCAGCAGTCAGCCACTCGGTCGACCCGTCGCGGCTTCCGTCATCCACCAGGATGATCTCGGTCGGCCGGCCGAGGCCCCGGCACGCGGCAAGCGTGCGGTCGAGCAGCACGGGAAGGTTGTCGCGCTCGTTGTAGACGGGTATGACGACGGACACGGCGGGCTTCACGGGGTGCCTCCCGAGACCATGGCGCGCGCACCCGCAAGCGTGTCCTTGACCGCATCGATCACGTCGCGCACATCATCTTCGGTCATGTCCGGGAAGCAGGGCAGCGTGCAGATGCGGGCGGAGTTCCACTCGGTCTCGGGCAGGCGGCCCGTCCACTCGGGGCGGTGCTGCCGGTACCAGGCATGCGTGTGCGACGCCAGGAAGTGGATGCCGGTGCCGATGTTTCGGCGCTTCAGCTCCTCCATGAAACGCGCTCGGTCCATGCCGCACGCACGCTCGTCGACGCGCACCACGAGGAGGTGGCGCGCATGGCGGTGCGGCCATCGAGGATCGCGCAGCGGCAGGATCCCGTCGATGTCGGCAAGACCAGCGTGGATCGCGCCCACGACTGCATCGCGGCGATCGATGATCGCGTCGAGCCGCGGCAGCTGGCGCACGGCAAGCACGGCGTTCATGTCCGCCATGTTCTGCTTGAACCCTGGCTGCTGCACCTGCGCCTGCGGCGAGCGGCCCTGCTGTGCGCGGTCGTGCGCATCCACCTCAAGGCCATGGAAGCGGAGCCTGCGCACTGTGCGTGCGAGGTCCGCGTCGTGGGTGGTGAGCACGCCGCCCTCTCCGGAGGTGATGTTCTTGATCGGGTGCAGCGAGAAGATCGCGCTGCCGGCGCAGCCGATTTCCTTGCCGCGGTATGCGGTGCCGATCGCGTGCGCCGCATCCTCGAGCAGGAACACGCCGCGCTTGGCGCAGATGGCGCGAATCGGATCGAGGTCGACGGGCGCACCCGCGTAGTGCACGGGGATCACAACTTTCGTGCGCGGCGTGATGGCGGACTCGAGCGCCTGAGGCGATGCGAGTAGGGTGTCCCGGTCAACGTCGACGAAGACGTTTCGCGCACCCACCAGCTCGACCATGTTGGGCGTCGAGACCCAGGTCATGGAGGGTCCGACGACCTCGTCTCCGGGCCCCACCCCGAGGGCCAGCAGGGTCAGGTGCATCAGCGCCGTGCCGCTGGTGGCGGCGATGGCGTGGGGGGCACCGGTGCGAGCTGCCACGGCAGCCTCAAGTGCCGCCACCTGCGGACCAGTAGTTATCCACCCGCTCCGAAGCACATCTCCCACAGCCGCGATGTCCTCCTCGGTGATGGAGGGTCGGCAGAAGGGAAGAAAGCCTGAACGCATCGCAAAAGAGTACACGTTGGGGCATTCCCGCAATACCTTACGGGTCA
>JBIKNS010000269.1:0-3050 GCA_044358545.1 Phycisphaerales bacterium
CACGCCAGCGCTGCCGCACAGGATTGCCCCGCCCATCAGCTGGCCCGCGAAGATCTGGCCGCGAGAGGCGCCCACGCAGCGTGCCATCGCGAACGCACGTTGCTGCTCGCCGACCGCGGTGGTCATGGCAATGCCAACGATGCACGCGCAGCTCAGGAAGGAGAGCGCGGTCGCCAGGATCAGGCCAAGATCCGCGGCAGAGGCCTGCCGCCCAAGGCCGCTCGTCGCGAGCTCGGCGGGCTCGAGCACCAGCGGTGCCTCCACGCGCGATGCGTTGGCCCTCACCCACGCCTCAGTGTCGATGCCATCGTCGAGCGCGATCGACACGACGGTCACCTCGCCCTCAGCGCTTGACGCCTCCGCAAGCGTCACTCGCGCCAGGTGGGCGGTCGGCCGCTGAAGGGCACCGAGCATCATCCGCTGCCGGATACCGCTCACGCGCAGCCTGATCGGCTCGCCGAAACGCACGACCTCCACATCGTCGCCCACGCGGACGCCGAGCTTCTGCGCGGCGAGAGGATCGAGGCCGATCTCTCCTCGCCCTCCGGGCGCACGTCCCTCGACGTAGTCGATCTGGTCGAAGATCGCGTCAGACTCGGGATCGGTCCCGCGGCACTGCACCGTGACCCGCCGCGCCCGCACGTCCGGACCCGCGGGATCAAGCCCTGCTGGCCTGAGGGTCAGTGACCCGGCAAGACGTCCTGCGGCGGCCCGCACGCCGGGCCATGAGGCAGCCTCGGCAATGACCGAGTCCTCGATGCCCGCACCATGCCGATGCACCACGCGCGCGTCCGCGGAACCGATGGCGCGTCGCATGCGCGCATCGACATTGGCGAACGCCGTGGCGATGCCCGAGCCTGTCGCGGAGACAAGTGTCGCCGAGAGCATCACCGCGAGGGCGACCAGCGCCGTCCTGCTAGGACGCGCGGCCAGGGTCTGCTGCGCGAAGTGCAAGCTCGGTCGGATCGAGGCCATGTGTGTCGATGGTTTCTGCGACGTCGCCGTCGCGCATCAGGAAGACCCTGCGGCAGTGCGCTGCGGCGGCCGGCTCGTGCGTCACCATCAGCACCGTGACTGATCTGCGCTCGGCGAGCGCGCGCAAGAGCCGCCACAGCGACTCCGCGCTGCGCGAGTCGAGGTTGCCCGTCGGCTCGTCGGCAAGCACCACAGGGGGATCGAAGAGCAGCGCCCGCGCAATCGCCACGCGCTGCTGCTCGCCACCCGAGAGCGCCTCGGGCCGGTGGTGCGTGCGGTCGGACAGCCCAAGCTCGCCGAGCAGCTCGCGCGCGCGCGACTCGAGCTCGGCGCGCGGCCGGCCGTCGAGCACTCCGGGCAGCATCACGTTGCCGAGCGCATCGAGCGTAGGGAGGAGGTTGAACTGCTGGAAGACGACTCCGATCGTGCGGCGCCGGTAGAGCACAAGATCCCGCTCGGGCATCGCATGCACGTGTGCGCCTGCCACATGCAGTTCGCCTGAGTCCGGACGGTCGAGACCCGCGAGCAGATGCAGCAGCGTGCTCTTGCCGCTTCCCGAGCGCCCCATCACCGCATAGAAACCTGGCTCCTCGATCGTCAGGTTCGCGCCGCGCAGCGCGGCGACGGACTTGCCGCCCTGCACGAAACTCTTGCACACATCGCGCACCGACACGATCGCGGCGCGCGATGCCTCGAGCGCGTCACGTGCGCCTGAGGCAAGGTCAGTGGACTGGGTGGGCGGAGTCATACGTCGCGGCATCCATCAGCTTCGCCAGCGGCGACGCGTCGGACGCACGGATCTTGACAAGCCAGCCCTTGCCGAAGGGATCGCTGTTGACGAGCGACGGGTCCTTCGCCGCATCGGCATTCACCTCGGTGATCGTTCCGGACACCGCCGAGTACACGTCACTGGTCGTCTTCACGCTCTCCACCTCGCCTACGGAACCTCCTGCACTGACGGTGGTGCCGGCCGGCTTCATCTGCACGTAGGTGATGTCCGTGAGCTCGTTCGCCGCGAACTGGGTGATGCCGACCGTGACGACGTCACCGTCCTGGCGGAACCACTCGTGCGATTCGGTCATTCGGCAGCTGGCGGGGGTGGGCATGCGATTCTCCTTGTGACGCGTTCGATGCGGAGCGGGAATATACGGTCCCGGTATCCTTGCCGGTCGCCGCAGGTCCCACGCCGTGCAGTCCCAGATCACCCTCACCCTGAATGCTCGTTGCCTCCAGCAGCCGCCAAAGCGTGGGGGCACGCCCGTGGCGCTCATGGACATCCCCGACTTTGTCGCGCAGGAGTTTGGGCTTCGCGGCATCCAGCTCCCAGTGGAACTGATCCGCGGTCGGACCCTCCGCGAGATGGAGCACCTTCGGCACCACGCAGACAAGGCGGGCTGCCCGCTGCTTGTCCTGAGCCAGGATGACCCGATTGACCTCGGCGCGGGCACCGATGGCCTCGAAGGTGTGGCCCGCATCGCGGCCCTCGGCTCTGCAGCGCGGCATCTTGGGTGCGGTCACGTCGCGGTGCGGACTGCCGCGCCAGCGGACCGAGTGGATGCCGTCATCTCCAGCGCGAAGCGCGCGATCGACATGCTCCGGAAGAGCGATGTCGGTCTCCTGATGCGCTCTGGCCGCGACACGATGCCTGACCCCGCGAGCCTTGCGGACATCATCCGCCGGATCGGAGGATTCCACATTGGCGCAATGCCGAGTTTCGCGGACTCGCATGCGTCCGGTGACCTCGGTGGGGCGATCAGGCTGCTTGCGCCGTACTCGCATCTTGTCGAGGCGACCATTGTCGGTTTCGGCAAGGCAGGCCACGACAAGTGGGACCTCGGCGACGCGGTCGAGGCGCTGCGCGGGGTCGGGTACATGAGCCTGCTGAGCATCGACTGGCGCGGGACGAAGGGCGACTGGGTCGCGAATGTGCACCGGGCCAAGTCGGAGCTCCTCGCGGCGATCGGTCGCGAGGAGCAGGTGGCGTGACGCGCCTCATCGTCACGATCGATGGACCCGCCGGCACGGGGAAGTCCTCTGCGTCGGCCAAGCTTGCCGAGCGCATCGCCTGCGAGATG
>JBIKNS010000270.1:0-3046 GCA_044358545.1 Phycisphaerales bacterium
ACCACGGCGGGAACAGGCTCGGCGCGAACGCGCTGCTCTCGTGCATCTTTGACGGCCTGTTCTGCGGCGCTGGCGTGGCGAAGTACGCGCTCGAGTCCGCGCCGCGGGAGGATGCGCCTGCGTCCGCGTTCGATGGCGGCGTGGCTGCAGAGAACGACCGCATGAACCGCCTGCTGTCGTCGTCGGGCACCGAGAACCCCTACCGCATCGGTATAGAGCTCGGCGAGGAGATGACCGCGGCAGCGACTGTGGTCAAGAGCCATGCCCGGCTCGAGCAGGCGCGCGCCAAGCTTGCCGAGCTGCGCGAGCGCTACTCGCGCATGCGGCTGAGCGACACGGGCGCATGGACCAACCAGAACCTCGCGCACGCGCGCGCCGTCGGCGACATGATCGCCGTTGCCGATGCCATTGTTGAGGGCTCGATCGCCCGGCGCGAGAGCCGCGGCAGCCACTACCGCACCGACTTCACCGATCGCGATGACGCCAACTTCCTTGCGACCACGGTCGCCAAGTGGGATGCGTCGGCGGGTCGCTCGCGCATCGACTACCTGCCCGTGAACCATGGGCTGGTGCAGCCCCGCAAGCGCACCTACGGTCGCGTCGACTCGTCGCCGGCGACCGCCAAGCCTGCGGCTTCCGCCGTGCCGGCCGGCGCAGCGGCACGCTGAGCTCGCCCGCCGTCAGGGCACGGGAACGCGCGTCACGAGTGCATTGGCGAGCGGGCGCCAGATGCTCACGGTGCAGACGCCGACCTGAACACCAGCCACGGCGAGCGACGCGGCAACGAGTCGCCATCGCGGAGTGAGGGCATCCCATCCGAGCACAGCAAGCCACGGAATGACCAGGAGCAGCACGGGATCCGCATACCGCTGCCAGGCCTGCGAGTTGGCGGCGTTCGCGACCGTGGCCATGGCGAGCGAGACCAGCAGCACCCCGCAGGTGGCACCCTGGCCCGCCCTGTAGGCGCGTATGGCGAGCGCGGTCATGCAGGCAGCCCCGATCGCCGCAAGCGACACGAGCACCACCGACCGGTCGGCGGGAGCGGGCGCGATCGCGACGAGCTGCCAGATCGGACCGCCCCATCGCCCCTCGTTGTAGGCATGGGAGCTCGGGAAGGACAGCGCGAATGCCAGCGCCGCAAGCGCCGCCCCCATCACTGGGGCCCACGGCACACGGCCACGACCCGCAAGCAGGAACGGAAGCCCCCAGAGGCCTGCCAGCGACAGCATCAGGGTGACTGCCGCAGGATTGGCGCCCTGATCGTGCTGGGCGCGGAAGGTTGGAGGGGTGAGTCCTCCCCACAGCAGCACGAGCCCTCCGACCACCGCGATCGGCAGCAGCGCCGACGCCGCGAGGCGCCATGAGCGATCCCGCCACGCCACCCACAGGATCGGCACGGAGAGCCATCCGAGAGGCTGCCGCACACCTGCCGCAATGGCCGCCCACAGGCTCGCCACAGGCCTTGCGCCAGCCGGTGCGGTGAGTTCTGCGAGGGCAAGCATCATGCAGAGCGCCGCAGGCACGTCAGTCGTGATCCACGCGCTTCCGCCGAGCACGAAGGAGCTGCACGCGATCGGGAGCGCGGCAGCGGCCGCTGTCGACGGCGCCACGCTTCGCCGCAGCACGGTCCATGCCATGACCACGAGCCCTGCGCCCGCTGCGATCGCGGCGGCCCGCAAGACCGTCTCCGGCGCCCCAGCACGAAGGAGCAGCGACAGCGCGAGGTGCCACACTGGTCCGGTGGTGCTGCGGTAGTCCCGCAGGTCAGGTGCAGGCCACTGCCCGGCGAAGGTGCGGACCGTGGGCAGGTGAGAATGGTCCTGGTCATAGCCCCAGGTTCCAAACGACGGACCGAGCGCGACAATGAGCGCCGCCGGCAGCACCAGCGCTGCCACCGGGAGAAGGCACCACGCACGTCCGCGCACGCCGCTCACACGAGGAGCACCCGCTCAAGCACGGACTGCACGCCGGGCACGTAGAGGACCGCCCACGCACCGGCCGCAAACCCAGCGATGCCGACCCGCACCAGCGGATCCTCGATGAGCGCAGAGAGCGGGCTGTCGGATCTGCCCTCTGCGGCACGCCGCCAGAAGCGATACACGACAAGCAGCACGAGCGGCGTGAGCAGCGCCAGCCCGAGTGCCCGCACTCCGAAGATGCCGCGCGCATGGCTGCTCAGGGAGTACATCAGGTACATGAGCGTGGTCATCGTCGCCGACACGCCCATGAGCCAGTCGAGCTCCGCGGTGCCGCGGTAGGGCGCGGAAGTCGTCCATGTGGCGCCGCTGCGACCCGCACTCACCATGTCGCATTGTCGCTTCATGAAGCCAAGGTAAAGCGTGAGGAAGAAGACGCACAGCAGGAGCCACACCGAGATCGCAATCTCGATTGCGATCGCGCCGCCCGCGGCGCGCAGGCAGAAGCCGACCGCGAGGCAACTGACGTCAAGGAAGGCCACCCGCTTAAGCCCCAAGTTGTAGGTCAACTGAAGCGCCACGTATGTGGCGAGCACGGCGACGGCAGCCTTCGACACGATCGCCGCGCAGGCGAGCGCACTCGCCACCAGCACGAGTCCGGCCATAAGCGCCTGTACCGACCCGATCGCGCCACTCGCCACAGGCCTCTTTCGCTTGACCGGATGCAGGCGGTCGCTGCGCGCATCGATTGCGTCGTTGATGGCGTAGAAGCCGCTCGCCGCGAGGCAGAACGCCGCGAACATCCACGCCACGTCACCGACAAGATCGCTGGCCGGCGGAGCCCCTGCAGCGCGCCCCTCTCCGGGCAACCAGAAGACGATCGGCACGAGCACGAAGACATTCTTCGTCCAGTCGCCGGGACGGATGAGCCTCAGCCATGCCGACATGTGGGAAGTATCGACCCCCCCCGCCCAGACCCTCCACAGAAAGCCCCGGAGCCCGCGACGGGCATACACTTTGCCTCCCATGGTCGCCAACGCCACTGACACCTCCGCCAAGCGCCCCCTGACGGTCCGCATCAAGCGCCAGGACACCCCAGGAGGGACGCCTCGATGGGAGGAGTTCCGCGT
>JBIKNS010000271.1:0-3044 GCA_044358545.1 Phycisphaerales bacterium
GTTCAACCGCGCTGGCGCGACGGTGGATCTTGACTTCACGGGCCTGTGCGACATGGGCCAGTTCGGCACGGACACGAACTTCAACGTCGTGTTCTACCGCTGGAGCCCGGCGCAGAGCGGCTCGTACGAGCTCACGACCTGCAGCCAGGCGACCCACGACACTCGCCTGTCAGTGATGACGAACTGCGAAGTCTCGAGTGTGGTCGCGTGCAACGATGACGGCACGGGTTGCACCGGATTCACGTCGCAGCTCTTCTTCGACGCCCAGTGCGGGACCGAGTACATCATCGCGGTCGGTGGGTACTCGGCCACTACGACGCTTGGCACGGGAACGCTCGGCCTCAACCTCCAGAGCTCCACCGGCACATGCGGCAGCAGCAACAGCCCTGACTTGAACGGTGACGGTGCCGTGAACGGTCTCGATCTGCTTGTTGTGCTCGCGGCATGGGGTCCATGCGGAACCACTGCGTGCCAGGCAGACCTGAACGACGACGGCCAGGTGAACGGAAACGACCTTGTGGTCGTGCTCGCCGCATGGACGGGCTGAGCCGGCGGCGTTCGTCGAGCTACGTGTAATGTGCTGGTTTCAAGGCCCCCGGCAACCGCCGGGGGCCTTTTTCATTCCGCGCTTGGAGAGTGCCCGCGCATGCGGGATACTGTCGCAGATGCGAGCCGCGATCCGATTGCACGCCCTGTACGGACTCCTGCTGGCCGCACTCGCGGGGCAGCCCTCCGCCGAGGCCCAGTGCCCTCCAGGAGCCATCGGCTCGTGCCTGAGCGCGCATCCGACGCCTGGCTGCTCCGACCTCGTCTGCTGCTCGACCGTCTGCAGCATCGAGCCAACCTGCTGCACAGTGAGCTGGGATGCCCCCTGCGTGGATGCGGCCAACCTGCTCTGCCAGCTGTGCGGCTCCGGCAACGCCGGCAGCTGCTTCGCGCCGCACAGCACGCCTGCGTGCAACAACGCCACCTGTTGCGCACTCGTATGTGGCGCGGATCCGTACTGCTGCCAAGTGACGTGGGACACCACGTGCGTGCTTGGCGCCACCAGCCTGTGCGGCGGCGGAAGCGGCACATGCGGCGATCCTGGCGCCGGGTCGTGCACGCAGCCGCACCCCACCCCTGCATGCAGCGATGCGGCGTGCTGCAACGCGGTGTGCGCGGTGGACCCCTCATGCTGCTCCCAGTCGTGGGATCTGTTCTGCGTCAGTGTGGCTGCTGTCGCATGCTCAAGCGACTGCGTGCCCACCTGCCCGCCCGGCGCCGGTGACGAGAGCGAGATCTGCGGACAATCGGCAAACGCGCCATGCGTCGGCGGACAGGCCGGATCTGGCATCGTCGCCATCGCGCCCGGCCAGATTTTCTGCGGCCGCATCGCGCCCCTCGAATCCGGAATCGACACTGACGCGTTCCGCGTTCAGGTGAGCGACACCAACGGCGACGGGCTCGTGCGACTGTCGGTGAGCCTGACGTCATCCGGGGGTTCGTTCGTGGCGGCGCTGCCGACCCCGTGCACGCCACTGCAGAACGCGACATTCCACGCATCCGTCAGTGGCTGCCTCTCCGGGAGCGCGAGCCTCTGCGTGCCGCCTGGAACGTGGTATCTCGTGGTGGCGCGCGGCACGTTCCCGGCGCCTGCCGCCCCCGGTGGCGACTGCGGCATGCTTGGATTCAGGTACACGCTCTCGGCCCAGGTGCAGGACAACTGCCAGGATGCGTGCGGCTCCGGACCATCGTGTCTCGTGCCTCATGCCACGCCCGGCTGCTCCGACGCCGCATGCTGCGCCGAGGTGTGTGCATTCGACCCGCTGTGCTGCAACAAGTCGTGGGACCAGCTGTGCGTGGACCGTGCAGTGATCGACTGCGACGTGGCAGCCCCGGAGAACGACGACTGCTATGACGCCACCGCGATCGCCGGGGCCGCCCAAGTGCCCTTCTCCATCGCAGGCGCCACAGGCACTCCGCTCGCGCCGCCCCCGGGATGCCTCACCGCCGGCTCGGCCGCGCTCGGCGCCGATGTGTGGTTCTCGATCTCTGGAGTGCGAGGCCCTGTCGAGCTGACGACGTGCGGCAGCCCGGGATTCGACACCGCGGTGATCGTCTACCGAGGAGGCTGCGACGGCGCTGCCATCGCATGCAGTGATGACGATCCGCTTTGCCCGGGCAACCCACTGGCCTCGACAGTGCAGTTCAGCGCTGCATGCGGCGAGTCGTACGTCGTGCGGGTCGCTGGAGTGGGTGCCAGCGCCGGCGCAGGCACGCTCGTGGTGCGCGACCTTGGCGAGCCGTGCAGCGCATGCGTGGCTGACCTCACTCGCGACGGTGTCGTGGATGGAGTCGACCTCTCGGCGCTGCTTGCGGCATGGGGATCCGGTGCGGCTGACCTCACAGGCGACGGCACGGTGGACGGACTTGACCTCACCGTGATGCTCGCGGCGTGGGGCAGCTGCCAGCCCTGATGCGCCGAGCGATACGCGGCCTCACACGGCACTGACCGCGCGTGCCGCGCGCGCAACCCCGGGCTACGCCTGCAGCGCACGGCGCATGATCTTGCCTGTCGGGTTGCGCGGCAGAGCGTCCATGCAGCGGATCTCGCGCGGCACCTTGAACTGGGCCAGATGATGGCGGCACCATGACCGGAGGGCAACCTCGTCGAACGTGGCGCCATCCTTGAGCTCAACGAAGGCAAGCGCGACTTCGCCCCGGCTTGCATCGGGCGCGCCAATCACAGCGCTGGCCTTCACGCTCTCGTGGCGGTCGAGCACCTCCTCGATCTCGCGCGGGAAGACATTCTCGCCGCCGATGATCAGCATCTCCTTCAGCCGGCCGGTGATGAAGAGATGACCATCGGCATCGAACTTCCCGATGTCTCCGGTGCGGAAGAAGCCGTGCTCGTCGAAGACGCCCGCTGTCTCGGCGGCGAGGTTCCAGTATCCCTGCATCACGTTCGGGCCCTTGATGCGGATCTCCCCCTCTTCGCCAGCCGGCAAGACCCGCCCATCCGGAGCCACGATCCGCTCGTCGACATCCGGAAGCGCGCGGCC
>JBIKNS010000272.1:0-3027 GCA_044358545.1 Phycisphaerales bacterium
TCCTGTGCAACGCGAAGCGCCCTGTGCAGCTCGTGTTCGCCGGAAAGGCGCACCCGCGCGACGCCGGCGGGCAGGCGTACGCGCAGCGCATCCATGCGGCTGCGCGCGATCCGCGCTTTGGCGGTCACGTGGCGTTCATCGAGGAGTACGACATGCATGTGGGCCGCATGCTCACCTCAGGCTGCGACGTGTGGCTCAACACCCCGCTGCGGCCCTACGAGGCAAGCGGCACGAGCGGCATGAAGCCTCCGATGCACGGCGGCGTGAACGTGTCGATCCTTGACGGCTGGTGGCCCGAGGCGTGCGAGCATGGCACCAACGGATGGGCGATCACTGCAGCGCACCAGCACCACGACCAGGATGCGCAGGACGATGCCGATGCGCAGGCGCTCTACCACCTGCTCGAGCGCGACGTGGTGCCCGCCTTCTACCAGCATGACGCCGATGGCCTGCCGCGGCGCTGGATCGAGATTGCCCTCGCCAGCGCCGCGACAGTGCCTCCGGTCTTCAGCACGCACCGCATGGTGGCCCAGTATGCGAGGCAGATGTACGTGCCCGCATACCGCGACCGCGGCGGCTGATCGGGTCCGCTACTGACCTGAGTTGCGCCTCCTGCGGCGTCCGCCCACAAGCATCGCGCCCATCACCGCGAGCGCACCAGGCGCGGGTACGAGGTTCGCCTCGACCCACTCCTTGGCCGCATCGTGGTCTGCCTCGTCCATGCCGAGGTTGAACGCGATCCAGAAACGGTCGCTCGTGCCGTAGCCCACGCTCGAGACCCTGAAGCTGATCAGGTAGATGCCGGGCGTCGGGTTGGCGCCGGCAAGTCCGGAGAGCGTGAAGTCCGGGTGCGCGTGGAAGCCTTCGCCCACAAGGAACGAGAGCGAGCCTCCAGCCCCGGTGCCGATCGCCGATCCGCCGTACGCCACCGACATGCTCGATGTCGACGACGCGAATGCACTGCCGTTCCACGCCTGGAGCCCCGCGTCGAGGTCGAGCGAGAAGGTCAGGCCAGTGAGGCTCGACCGGAATCCCGGCTCGTCGATCGAGAACGGGAAGTCTGGGTCCTCTCCGAGGTCTGCACCGAAGACGCGCCAGATGGGGGCGTGCAACATGTTCTCGTCATCGTCCCAGGCGCCGATCTCGATGCGGCCGTTCTGCGCCCACACGAACGGGTCGAGATGGCCGCCTTCGGCGTGCGCGAGCGGCACGAGCATCGTGGCGGAGAGGGCTGTGCCGACGGCAACGAGCCGTGCGGCGAGGGTGCGGTTACCTGAAACAAGGGTCATGGGAACTCCTTTCATGGAGCGTGTAGGGAAGCGAAAAGGGAAACGCACGGAAGGGAAGGGGAACTGGGAACCGCAGTTCATGGGCACGAGCCCCATGCGGCAAGTACGGCGGCAAGGTCCACGCCATCGACGGTGCCGTCGCCGCCAATGTCGCCCTGGCCCGCGCCGCCCCAGTTGGCGAGCAGCGCGGCAAGGTCAAGTCCATCGACGCTGTTGTTGCCGTCGAGGTCTGCGGGACACGGGCCCGCAATCGAATCGCGCACCCACTGCGCGGCGAGTGCGACATCGGCGGCACTTGCGCCCGAAGACATCACCACCCAGAAGGGCGCGCTGTCGCCCACGGCGCTGTCGGTGCACCAGAGCGAGAGCTCCATCAGGTACACGCCGCTTGCGGGCGCACTTGCGCCAACCGCAGGCTGCAGCGTCCAGGAGATGTGGCGGTGCCAGCCCCCATCGCCCTGCACGGCGAGCGAGAATCCGGTCACGGGACCCGTGCCGCTCGTCGCGTTCAGCGAGATGAACGACGCGCGCAGGCGCTCGCCAAGCAGCGGGTCCTGCGGGTGGGTGGCCACGAACCCGTCGCCGGTCCACCGCTGCAGCGGCGCTCGGAAGTCGAAGCCGATGCGTGCGGTCGTCGGGAATGTGCCCGATGCCGCGTCGAATCCCGGGTTCTGCGTGAAGTGCGGCACGCCGGTGTCGCCGAACGTCGCGGTGAACACACGCTCGGGCACGAGGGCGGATCCATCGATGAGGTGAGTGGCGATGCTGCCGTCAGCGCCTCGCGTCAGACCGATGTCGCCAGCGTGCTGCGCGTGAGCTGCACCCGAGAGCGCAGCGGACAGTGCGGCGGCCGCGATGGCCGTGCGTGCCCGCACTGCGGAGAGGGGTGCAATCAGAGTGTGCATGTCTTGGTTCCTTGTGCGCAGCGCGCCGGTGACGGTGCGCTGGCGGTGCAGGTAGGCGTTGCGGTGCGCGTGCGCGCCCCGCTACCTGGCCCGCGGGTCGAACTTGTTCCGGTCGACGCTCTCGTACAGGGTCTCGAAGCGGGCCGTCGCGACATGGCCATCCACGAAGCTCCAGTCCGACTCGGATGCGGGCGATGGCTTCAGGCGATCGACCGCATTGATCGCCACCTGCCGTGCCGCCACTGCGGCCACCTGCTCGGGCTGGCTGAGCGATGCCCAGTCCTCCACATGCGGATGGTCTGCAGTGGCGAAGTCGCCCTCCTCGGCCATGAGGAGGAAGCACACGGTGCTGGCCGGGTCCGGCACGCGCGAGAGCGCGTCCGCACCAGATCCGGCGCCATTGAGCGCCACTTCAGGCGAGTACCTGCGAGAGAGGTAGTTGTTCATCCCGTAGCTCGTGCGTCGGAAGACGCTGCCAGGCGCCACCGCAGTCATGTCCTGCGGAGGCCACCGCGTGCTGCGGTCAAGCGGGCTGCGAAGCGCCAGCTCGCTGCCGAAGTACGGCTGCAGCGTGTCCACAAAGGTGTCCGCATTGGGGTCCGCCATCCCGCCATGGGGCAGCGCAGCGTCCACGAATCGGTCCTTGAAGACGTTCATGTACGCGGCGTGCGCCTGCGACAGGCTGCGGAGGTTCGACAGGTCCTGCGACACCGTCGCAGCCCGGCGCGCCGACGAGACCGCGGGCATCACAAGACCCACCAGCACCGCGATGATGCCAACCACCACCAGCATCTCGACGATGGTGAATGCCGGGCGCGCGCCGGTCCTCAAGG
>JBIKNS010000273.1:0-3022 GCA_044358545.1 Phycisphaerales bacterium
CGCCATCGGTGGCATACTGGTGGTGCCGCCATGACCCGCCGTATCGCTGCCATCGTGCTTGTTGCCTCTGCCGCGGCGATCGCTGCTGCAAGCGACGCGCACCGCGCGCCACCCGATGGCAATGGCAAGCCGGGCGCGCCTGCAGGGTCATCAGCTCCCGCGGCTGCTCCAGTTGCCGATCAGGTCTCGGTGCGAGCGCAGCCCGCCGAGCCGGTCGCTGAACAGTCCACCGCACCCAGCCGGTTCCTGAATCCGAATCCTGCGCCATCGCCAGCCCCCTCTGCGGAATCGCTCGCCAGCGCTGCCCAGTACAGCGAGTCGTGCGCAGGCCGTGCGATGCTTGTGATGAAGGATGGTCAGGTGATCTTCGAGCGGTATGCGCGCGGCTGGAATGCCGACCGTCCGCACCCGCTCGCTAGCGGCACCAAGAGCTTCGCTGGCATCACCGCTGCCGCGGCGGTCACTGACGGACTCGTGTCGCTCGATGAGTATGTCGCTGACACGATCACTGAGTGGAAGATCGATGCACGTGCAAGCCGCATCACGGTGCGCCAGCTGCTCAGCCTCACAAGCGGGCTCGACCCAGATAGCGAGGGGTTCGGTCGCGCCGGGTACGGCATCAAGGATCTGGGGCGCGTGAACAACGTGGCAGGCGCGCTTCGGGGCGGAGCGGGGGAGCGGACGCCTGAGAACTGGTATGCGGCGGCCATCAAGGTGCCCGTGACTCGCGATCCTGGAGCCGTGTTCAGGTACGGGCCCTCCCACTTCTATGCTTGGGGCGAGTTCCTCTCGCGCAAGCTGGCGGCAAGCGATCGGCCTGAGCGTTCCTACTGGCAGTACATGCGCGCACGCGTGCTCGAGCCGGCTGGGCTCGATTTCCCCAACAGCCGATTCGCGCTCGACAAGGCTGGGAACCCGAATCTTCCCGGTGGTGCGCACCTCACTGCGCGCGAGTGGGCCGCCTTCGGCGAGTTTGTGCGGCGCGGATGTGCGGTTCGCACGAGAGTGGTGGACGGTGGAAAGGGCGAGGGCAAGGACGGAGATGCGGCCAAGAACAATGTTGGCGGCGAGCACTGGTCCCCCGTCATCGACCGCGATGTGCTCGAGCAGTGCTTCATCGGCACAGGGGCGAATCCCCAGTACGGCCTCACATGGTGGCTGCTCACGGGTGCGGATGGATCGGTGGCACAGACGGCCGACGATGGCGGAAGTCGCCGCGGCATTTTCCGGCGGCGCGCGGGCAGTCAGAACCGTGCGGCGGGCCAGACGGAGGCGGTGCGCGATGCGAACGGCATGCCGGTGAAGGTTGTGATGGCTGCAGGCGCTGGCAAGCAGCGGCTCTACTTGCTGCCGGAGCAGGGGATGGTCGTCGTCCGTCTTGCCGAGATGACTGCGGGCGGGCAGGAGTTCACCGACCCCGAGTTCCTCAAGCTGCTTCTGGACGTGCGCTGATACCCTCCGCCCGGACACGGCGCATGTGCGCCTGACGCGCGATGTCGATCGAACGCACGCTTGAGCGCGCCATGCATGATGCGCAGTCGGGACGCCTTGATGCGGCCATCGCATCGGTGCGGACGGTGCTTCGTCTGCAGCCGAGGAACGCCGATGCGCTGCAGCTGCTGGGACTCTTTCTCACGCAGGCGGGTCAGCCGCAGCAGGCGGTAGCGCAGCTCGAGCGGGCTGTCGCGATCGCCCCGCGGGTGGCCGGATACCGCAACAACCTGGGCAACGCGCTCGTAGGTGCAGGGCGCCGGGAGGATGCCGCCGCGCAGTACCGCGCAGCGATTGAGATCGACCCTGCATACTCGCGTGCGTACCTCGGTCTTGCGCTGGCGCTGACGGCGCTTCGTGAGTCGGACGCTGCAATCGAGGCATGCCGGGCTGGACTGGCGCTCCGCCCGAGCTGGCCAGAGATGGCTGATTGCGCGGCCTCCGCGTTCGCGGCGGGGGACCGGATGGACGAGGCCGCGACCTTCTTGAAGGACCAGATCGCGCGCAATCCAGGTCACCGGCATCTACGGTCTCACTACCTCTTCAGCCTGAACTATGCGTCGTGCGATGCGGAAGCCCTTGCGCGCGAGCACAAGAACTATGCCGAGACGCTCGTGCGTGCGCCTACAGACCTTGCCAGCCGGACTGCCGACACGCACAGGCCGCTGCGGTATGGCATCCTCTCAGGTGACCTTCGGACGCACTCGGTCGCATACTTTGCCGATGCGATACTGGCGGCGAAACCCGCTGGAGAGCAGGTCGTCTGCTTCTCGTCGCACCCGCCCGTGCAAGGGGACGCGATGGCCGAGCGACTCCGGGCGATGGCCGATGGATGGATCGAGTGCTCGATGATGGACGATGGGGCTCTTGGCCGCACCATTCGCGACACGGGCATCGATGTGCTGATTGAGCTCTCCGGTCACTCAAGCGGCGGGCGACTGCCGGCACTTGACACGAGGCCGGCTCCTGTGATCGCAACTGCCATCGGCTACCCGAACACCACTGGACATCCGGCAGTGGACATCAGGATTGTCGACTCGGTCACGGATCCGCCCGGGAGCGAACGCCTCTGCACCGAGCGGCTCGTGCGGATCGATCCGTGCTTCCTGTGCTATCGGCCTCCCGATTTCGCGCCGGAGCCGCAGATGCCCGAGTCCGGCGCGCCAGTCACGTTCGGGTCGTTCAACCTCACGTCGAAGGTGGGCAACGCGACGCTGGCGCTGTGGTCCCAAGCGATGGCCGCAGTGCCGGAGTCGCGAATCTTGATCAAGTCGCTCTCCATGGGCGACGTGGCGACACGATCGCGGCTGATTGAGCGCATGGCATGCGCAGGCATCCCGCGAGATCGCATCGACACGATCCCATTCACGGCCTCCGTCGCCGAGCATCTCGCGCTGTATCGGCGGGTGCACGTGGCGCTTGACACCACTCCCTACAACGGCACCACCACCACGTGCGAGGCCCTGTGGATGGGCGTGCCTGTCGTCACGATCGCAGGCGATCGCCACGCCGCACGAGTCGGCGCAAGCCT
>JBIKNS010000274.1:0-3013 GCA_044358545.1 Phycisphaerales bacterium
CCGCAGTGATGCGCGCAAGACTCCCACGCAGACGCGCCATCGACTGCTCGAACGGGATGCCGGGCGTCGGCAGCATGTAGGCCGCATCCTTTGGCAGCCGGAACCCCGCGGGTGCCGTGCGGCCCGACGTAGCCCGCCTCCGGAGGAACAGGCTCGCCACCGCCCGCACGAACCAGGGCGCGCGTGACGGGAACCCGTCAAGCGCGAACTCGAAGAGCTTGGCGCAGTGGTCAATGTTCTCGCCGGGTGTCCAGTTGCCCGCGGTTGTCAGCGTGCCTGCGGCATGCGCGGCCTCGATCCTGCCAAGCTCGGCAGCAATGCAGTTGAGGCAGTGGAAGTGGAGCTTCCGACGGCTCGCGCGCCGAGTGCTCACGGGATGCGGTCGCCCGCCAGCGCGGACGCCGTGCGAGGGCGAGGGCGCAGGGCCGGCCTGGGGAGGGGTCGAATCCATCGGGTCGGAAGCCTAGTAGCCCCGACCCGCGATGGCGGACTCCATCCGGATGCGCTGCCTCGTCCTGAGCGTCGACAGCACCACGAACGCAAGCGTCACCGCCACGAACCCCACAATTGGCCACCACGGCATCGTGGTCATCGTGCCTTTGGCCACCGCCGCCGTGCATGCCAACATCCCGCCGAACAGGCAGTTAAGGCTGACTGCGATCCACACGAGCAGCGCCCTCACCGGCGCCAGCGACCGCACCCGGGCGTCCGCGGAAAGCGACAGCCAGAGCGGCTTGTCTGGCACGTTCACGATGCCCGGCATGTGACGGGCGAGCAGCCCGACGCACAGCGCGCCTCCACCCATCATGAGCGACATCGCGCTGCTGAGGATCGGCATGCCGAGCCAGTTCGCCACGCTCGGCGCACCCCATCGGTCCGGCACCCCATGGAAGTCGAAGTGCAGAGGGATCCGGTCCGGCAACCCGTTCCACAGCATCAGGGCCATCACCCAGACGCTCGCGTTTGCGACCAGCACTGGGATGGCGCGCCACACGAATCGATGCTATGCGCGATCGCTAGACTTCCACGCAGGAGGTGGCGCCATGGAAGGCGAAGCACGGCCTGAGGTTCAGCTTTCAATCGACTACATCGGGGACGGTCACTACGCGCTGTTCCGCACGCGCGAGGAGCGCCGCACTGTGGAGCGCGTGGCGCGCCGCGTGCAGGACCTCTTCCGCACGGTGGCGCTGCGCTGGGGCACAGAGACTCCCATCGAGATGAGCTTCGCGGCGCATCTTGCGTTCCAGCTCGAGACTGGCCTTCCGCTCGATGCGGGACTCGACGAGCACGGCAACCCGACAGCATCCGCGCACGATGGTGCGGTGTTCGAGGTGCCAGAGCACGATTCGGGTGCCGATCGCGTGACAGAGGCCGACGCGGCCCCCGCCGCAGAATCGGACGACACGCCGAGAGACGATGGCGACAGCAGCGAACGTCCGCGCCGCCCACGCAGGCCGCGCTAGCGCCGCACGCGCTGCGTCGTGAGCTGCTCACCCACCTTCAGGGCATCGGCCGCTGTCAGCGCGAATCCGTCGGCCCCCACCACCTGCCACAGGTCTGGCACGATCCTGAATGGGGTGCCGCCCACGATGATGGGCACGTGCGCCGTCGCTGCGTGCGACCGGATCGCCAGCACAAGGTCCGCCATCGCACGCACCGCGAGGGTTGTGCTCGCACTCGCCGCCACGAGATCCGTGGCATGTCCGCCACGGTCCGGATCGATCGCATCGACAAGGTCGGCCGTCGGCATGTTCGCGCCGAGGAACTCCACATCCCACCCGTCGGCGTCGAAGAGGTCGGCCACCATGCGGATACCCACCTCGTGGAGATCGCCGCCGACCGCAGTTGCCACCACGCGAAGGCCGCGCGACGGGCGCGTCGGCACCGCAGCGCGCAGGCGGGCCATGATCATCTGCGTCGCACCGGTGCAGTAGTGCTCGTCGGCGATCGTCGCCTCCTGCAGGTGCCACATGCGCCCCACCTCAGCGAGCGCAGGCATCAGGATGCGCTCGTACACATGGCCAAGCGTCGCGCCACCGCCGAGGGCCGCAGACGCGATCTCTGCCGCGCCCTCGCGGTCGCGCTGAAGCAGTCGCAGCAGGTACATGCGCGCATCGCGCGCCTCAGGAGCCTCAAGGCCGCTCACCAGGGCATCGCCTGCAGCCGCCGAGGAGCTCACTGACTGGATCCTCTGCGACGCCAACGCAAGCATCGGCTCCGCACGTGCCCACACGGTCGCAGGAACCTGCTCCTGCAGAGTCCTGCCAAGCGCCGCGATGCTCGCGCGCAGGTCTGCCTCGGCCATCTCACGCGCGATGAACGCCGTACGTGACCATGCCGCGTTCGACACGAACAGCTCCGCTCGCGCCGCGGCGATCGCCTCCACGAGATGATTCAGCCTCAACTGCATCTCCGAGCGCCAGAGCCTCCGGCCCGACGAGCCGTATCGCTGCTCCATCGACGCATCCGCATCGAAGAGCGCATCGGTCGACCATGCGGCCACTGCGCGCGAGACTGCTTCGAGCGCATCTGCGGCTGCACGGTCGTGCGGATCCATCATGATCAGCAGTTCGGCAGCGCCGAACGCGCGGATTCAGCGCGGGCAAACAGGGCCGTAGGCGGGCTGGAGCCGCCCCAAGGGCACCCGTATCAGCGGCGATCGCCGAAGATGAGGGCCAGCCGGAAGACCAGCTGCAGGGCTTCCCAGTAGATCCAGATGAGGGTCGCCATCAGTCCGAAGGCGAGGTACCACTCCATGTCCGCGGGGACGCCCGCGCTGACCGCCTCGTCCACTTGCCTGAAGTCGACGATCAGCCACAGCGAAGCCACAAGCATGATGAACACATTGAGGCCAAGGCCCACGAGGGCCGCAGTGCCGCCCTCAAGTGCGCTGCCGATGCCGATGAACGGAAGCTTGACGCCAAAGAGGCCCAGCACGAACGAGGCCAGGAACGTCAGCATGATGCCGATCGTCAGGACGGTCAGGCCGCGCTGGAACGTCGCGCCTCCCTTG
>JBIKNS010000276.1:0-3003 GCA_044358545.1 Phycisphaerales bacterium
CAGCTACCTATCCGTCGCTCTATCCGAACCCTGTCGATCTGCGTTCCCTCGCCCGAGCGGTAGAGGCGTTGGGAGCCTCCGACTCCGGAGGTGAGTCGGAGGCCGCGAGGCAGACGCTCGTTCGCGAGATCGCCCGGCTTGCGTCGATGGAACCGACGGCCGAGTCGGAAGTTGTCGCCGTCGCGATCTCGGAATCCCGCGGCATGGTCGTTCGAGGGCTGAGAGAAAGGCTGGAAGAGAGCATCGCTCGCGTCCAACGGGAGCGGTGTGAGTCCGCGGCCCGTGCTGTGGAGGCTTGCAAGGCGACTCCTCAGGCAAGGGACATGCCTGAGCTCACGGCCCTGATCTCCGCGATTCAGCTTCATTGCGGCAATCACGGTGGGAATGGCAGCGCGAACCCGTCCCAGAGTGCTGCGAACTCCGATCGATAACTCCGTCTGACGGTAACGCATTCAGTCGCTGAGACGAGTTGAAGTCGCTCAGACCGGCTCACGGCACGTGCCGTGCAGCGGACCGCTGGTACTAACTCGCATGTGGCATACACCGTGTTCAGCGCCGCTTCAGCGCCTTCATCGCGGCTGCTGCGCCCCAGCGGGCGGCGTGCCAAGCGCCACCGACAGGCCAGTTGCGGAGTCGACCACTTCGATCGAGCCGCGCCTGCGAATCACGCCCACGTCGGCCCTCCGCTCGCCCACTATGCCGAGCAGCGCCTCTTCAAGCTCGTCGTCGTCGATCGCCAGCAGCATGGGCGCGCGCGAATCCCCCTCCGCGATGAGCTGGAAGTCAAGATGCGATGCGCCGCCGCGGAGCACCGCGAAATCCACGTGCACATTCGCTGGTCGCGGCATTGCCGACTGACGGGGCCACGCCACGACCAGCGCACCGGCCATCGCGGCAACCACTGCGCCCGTGGCACCGATGCGACGATGCATGCGCCGCCGCTGCAGCGAGTGGTCGAGCGCACGCCCGGCCGCAGCAAGGACCTGCGCGCGATGCGCGCGCACGGCGCTGCGTGCGTCATCGATCATGAGGCGCTCCCCCGCTTGCGCAGCCGTTCGAACAGCCTCCGCACCCTGCTCTCGAGCCGCCGCGGCTCCATCGCGATCCACTGTGCGATCGCAGGAATCGACCAGCCGTGCAGCACGCGCAGTCGAAGCAGGTCGCGCTCATGGTCATCAAGCTGCGACAGCGCGCGGCGCAGTTCGGCGTCGGCATCGTCGCTGCGGCGCACATGTCCCGTGCCTTCCACTTCCGTCCCCCGCTGCCGCTCAGCCGCATACGCACCCTCGCGCCTTGACCGCCTGGCCTCAGCCACGAGCGCCGTGCGGGCGACGCGGATCGCCGTGACCCGGAGCCACGCGCGCAGCTCCTCGTCGGTCGTGCACATCGGCGGATTGGTGGCCAGACGCACGACCGTCTCCTGCAGGCAGTCGAGCGCGAATGACTCGTCGCGACCGGTGTGGCGCCGCACGTCGCGCACAAGGGTCTCCGCGAACCGGTCGTACACATCGGCGAGCGCAGCCTTCGAGCCGCCGCGGAGCTCGCGCGTGACCCGCGCCGCGAAGCCCTCAGGGCGTGACGATGCGCGGCCATCAGGCACTCGTGCGGCGTGTTCATCGGAAGGCACGTGGCGTCGTCTTGGGAGCGACCTGGAGGCGACTCATCGTCACTGGCCGGCGATGCGATCGATCACCTCGTTGACGAGGGACACCTGGCCTGCGTCGCCCTTCACGAAGAGCAGTCCAGTCGGCGCGTGGATCCGAAGTTGCGCCGCGACGACCGGCCGATCGTCGAGCGTGAGTGCGGCGCCGACGGCGTCCATGAGCCGGTCAAGACGTTCCTTCGCCGGGCCGCCCTCGATGCTGTCCCCGTCCCCGCTCAGGTACACGCTCAGGTCGATGACCACGACGGACGGCCGCGCCCCCTCCGCAGCGGCTTCCGCCGCACCCACCACCCGGCGTGCCCGAATCGTGATGATCGGTGCGCCTGGAGCTCGGACGGCGGTGCCCGCGTCGGACTCCTTGGGGTCGGGGCCTGCGCTCCCGTCGCCCGTGACGGTCACGGCGAGCCTCCACCCAGGAGGCTCAAGTTCGGCGATCGCGCGGAGCAGCACCGTCGGCGTCACGTCGCGTACGGAGATCGGCGCGATGTGAAGGTCAGCGATCGGACCGCTCGCCCCATCATCGAGCAGCACAACATTCACCGGGTCTGGTTGCGTCACTTCCCTGATCGCCTTGACGAGGTCTGCGAGGGTTCCGCCGGGCCAGTCGATCTTGATGAGTCCCGCCCGAGCCTGGGATGACCTCTCTGCGCGCTCCTCAATCTCTGCTTCGCGCCGCAACGCTTCGAGATCCATGGCCCGGTTCCACACGTGGTTCACCGCGTCACGAAGCGCCTCCGCCGCGAGGGCAACCCTCCAGCGCTCGCCAATCACGATGATCTCGGACAGGCTAGGGGACACACTCACCTCGATGGCATCGTTCCAGATGCCAGTGACACCAGCCTCGGCGCGCCTGACCGCTTCGTCGATGTATGTCCCCACGCGAGGTCCTCCTGGGCTCCTGCTGAGCAGCGGCGGATAGGGCATGATCCAAGTGGTCCACGCCATGTCTGGCATGCGCGCGAGTTCGGCCTCGAGCATCTCGATCTGGCGCATCGTCTGGACGCGCGCATCCTTGTCAAGCTCGTTCAGCGTCTCACGCAGACGCTTCGACTCGGACATCAGCTCGTTGATGCGTGTCACGGCCGACGGATCGACGGTGGGCACGGCCGCGGACGCGTTCTGGGCCGGCGCGTTCTGGGTCGGCGCGTTCTGGGAATACGCCGACTGGGCTGGCGCGTTCTGCGCGTCCACGCGTGAACCCGTGGCGAGCGGTGCAAGCACCGCAACCGTCGCCACGAGCAACACGTGTACGTGCGAGTACGGCGCCTGCAGCGCGTGGCGGAGTGAAGACGGTGCTGCGGATCGGGGGTCACAAGGTCGGTGCTGTGTTGGCATGAGTT
>JBIKNS010000275.1:0-3003 GCA_044358545.1 Phycisphaerales bacterium
GCGGCTGCTGTGGATCCTCGTGCTCGCGGTGTTCCTCGTGTTCTGCCTGCCAAGCCAGCGATCGCCGCGCTACCTGCTGGAGGCCATGCCGGCGGTGGCGGTGATACTCGCGACGCGCGGACACCACGTCGGACGCAATGCGTATGTGCTGACGCTGCTGGCGAGTGCCGGGGTCATCGCCGCGGTCGCGTGGCTGTCCCTCTCGGTGGCTCGTGGGTTCGAGCAGCCGCTGCTCTCGTGGAGCCACTGGGTGATTATGGCGTGCTGCGGCGCCTTCTGCGTGGCGGCGATTGTGCGCTCGACCTGGTCACGGGCATGTGCCGCGCCGGCGGCGCTTGCGACCATGCTTTGCGTCTCCACCTTCCTGGGGATCTTCAAGGCCCCGCACGGAACGTTCGACCTCGGCGCGGTCGAGTCGATCCGCGGGCGTACCGTGTGGGTTCCGGAGAGCTTCCGTTCCGTCGCCGAGGAGTACCGATTCCTGCTGCCGGGGGTGAACGTGCGCGGCTACCCCGCGTCCGCGGACGGGCCGCCAGCGTCGGAGGTCGGCGACGGCGACCTCCACGTTGTGGCGCGTGAGGTCTCGCTGCCCGCGCCCGAGGGCGCGGTCGCCAGCCGCATGGAAATCACGAGCCGCCACTCGAGCGAGCAGCTCATCGACATGGCACGCGGGGATGTGGTGCGGCACCTCTTTCGCCGCGAGTGGATCGTGCCTGTCGCGCGCTAGCCGTGTCGCGTGGCGGGGTCAGCGTCCGCGGATCTCGGCGATCTCGTGCTCGTGGCTCGCTGGCGGCAGCGCCCGATTGTGCAGCTGGTGCATCTGCGCGAGGTACGGCGTGATGTGAGGGCTGTCGCTGCGGATGAACTCCTCGAAGGGCCCATCGAAGAGCACGCCGCCGTCATTCAGCATCAGCACGCGGGGCTTGAGACGCTGGAGCAGCTCCGTGTCGTGCGTGACGATGATCGTGGTGCGCACTGCGCCGCCTCGCGTGGCTGCGAGCGCGGGCTGCGTGTTGTGCGTGCGCCGGATGAGCTCGTGGATCTGCACGCACATCTCGGGGTCGAGGCCCGCCGTGGGCTCGTCGTAGAGGATCAGGACCGGATCGATCACCAGCGCGCGCGCGATGGCCACTCGCTTGGCCATGCCGCCGGAGAGCTCCTCGCGGTCACGGCCGAGCACGAGGTCGGGGTCGAGGCCGACATCGGAGAGCGCCTTGACGGCAAGTGGCCGGATCTGCTCGTCGTCCATGCCCTGCACCTCGCGCAGCAGCAGCGCGAGGTTGTCCATCACCGTGCCTGTGAGGAGCGCATTGCGCTGGAACACCACGGCCCAGTGCGTGCGGACCTGGTCAAGCTCAAGCGCGGTGAGCGCACCGATGTCCCGCAGCGGCGCTGCGCCATCGGGACCGGGGTCGACGTCGTGGTCCGCGACCAGCACCCGTCCGCGGTCTGGAATGAAGTGCGCCGTGATGTGCTTCAGCAGCACGGTCTTCCCGCAACCGGACCCGCCGACAATCGCGATCATCTCGCCGCGCGCGATGGTGAGGTCGATGCCCGCAAGCACCACCTTCCCCTTGAAGGCCTTGTGCAGGTCCTCAACCACGACCTCGGGCACATCCGTACGGAGCTCCATGGCAACCGAGGGTATCGCAGGTGCGCTGCATGGGCTCCTTTCGTCGGCGTATAGGCTGCCGCGATGCTCGTCAACGACGTGCACTCGGCGCTCAATCCGACCGAAGTGGCCGCAGTGGAGCGACCGAACTCCGCGGAGGATGTCCAGTGCCTTGTGCGTCGCGCAGCGTCGTCCGGCACGGCGGTCTGCGTGAGCGGTGCGCGTCATGCGATGGGAGGCCAGCAGTTTGCTGCAGGTCGCGCGCTCGTCGACATGCGCAGGATGGGCCGTGTGCTCTCGATGGACCATGGGCGGGGTCTCGTGACCGCCGAGTCGGGCATCACGTGGCCAGCGCTGATCGATGGATACCTCGCCATGCAGCGCGCTGTGGCGCCAGGACAGGAGCCACGGTGGGGAATCGCGCAGAAGCAGACGGGCGCGGACGAGCTCACGCTCGGCGGCGCGCTCGCCGCGAATGCGCATGGTCGCGGGTTGACGATGCCGCCGATCGTCGCGGACGTGGAGTCGTTCAGGATGGTGGACGCGAGCGGCAACCTGATCCAGTGCAGCCGCACCGAGCACGCGGAGACCTTCTCCCTGGCGATCGGCGGATACGGGCTCTTCGGGGTCATGACTGATGTGACGCTGCGGCTCGTGCCGCGCGTGCCTGTGAGGCGGGTCGTACGGCTCATCGACATTGACGATGCGGTGCATGCAGCGCGGCGACGCATCGATGCGGGCTTCGCCTACGGCGACTTCCAGTTTGACATCGATCCGGCATCGCGTGACTTTCTCACCAAGGGGGTCTTCTCGTGCTACGAGCCCGTGCCGGACGCGGTCCCTCCCGAGCATGTGAACGAGCTCTCCGCGAAGGACTGGGAACGGCTGCTGCTGCTCGCGCACACGGACAAGCCAGCCGCATTCACGCGCTACGCGCAGCACTACCTCGCCACGGATGGGCAGCTGTACTGGTCTGACACCCACCAGCTCGGTACCTACCTTGACGGGTACCACGATCGCATCGATGCAGCGCTTGGGTCGGCGTGCCGGTGCAGCGAGATGATCAGCGAGCTGTACGTGCCGCACGAGCGGCTCATTGATTTCCTCCACGCAGCTGCACAGATGCTGTCGGAGCGGGGGGCGGATGTCATCTACGGCACCATCAGGCTCATTCGGAAGGACTCCGAGACGTTCCTGCCATGGGCACGACAGGACCAGGCGTGCGTGATCTTCAATCTGCATGTGAGGCATACGCCTGAGGGCATTGAGCACGCGCAGGGCAGCTTCCGCGGCCTCATCGACCTCGCGCTTGGGCGGTCGGGCAGCTTCTTCCTCACCTACCACAGGTGGGCGAGCCGGGAGCAGATTCTTGCCGCGTACCCGCAGGTGCC
>JBIKNS010000277.1:0-2999 GCA_044358545.1 Phycisphaerales bacterium
CTTCGGGCCGGTGGTCTCGGTGGTGTCGGGCGGCGTCGGGACGGTGCTCGCCGTGGGCGCCATCGCGTGGCTCTCGCCCGGACTTCGCCGGTTGCGGGAGATTCGCGAGATCGAGGCCGAAGAGGAGCGTCCCGCGTTGTCCGCGTGACGGCGGCTCAGCGCACCGCCGCACACGTCTCGCGTTGCCATCGCGCGCGCATCAAGGGCACGGACCCCATGCGCTCAGCAGGTAGGTCAGGTCTACGGAGTCGACGATGCCGTCGCCGTTGATGTCCGCAGGAACGCCCGTTCTGCCCCAGGTTCCAAGGACCGCGGCAAGGTCCTCTCCGTCAATCACGTCTTCGCTGTCGCCATCGCGGATGATGTCGCCGGAGCACGGCGGCGGCGGTCCGGCCACCACCTCGACGATGCGGATCTCGCGAGCGACGTTGCCGGCCAAGTCCACAGCGCGCCAACGCACGACCGACATCCCGAGCGGGAACTCTGCGGGCATGGCATGCACCTCTGCCCCGTTTGGCAGCGTGATGCGGAGGTCGACATCAACGTCGGCGCCGTCGCCGCAGGTGTCGAAGGCGTACACGTCGGCATTTGCGTAGGGCGGGATCGCCATGGAGTTCCGGTTTCCCGCGTACGCGTAGATGTGGCCGGGCACGCCGGCAAGCACGGGTGCCGTGGCATCAAAGGCCATGATCGCCTTCTCGTAGAGGTCGTACTGGTCGCCCGGAATCGTCCCGGCCGTGCCCGTAACCGTGTTCTCGGCGGTGCCCCCCACAAAGTGCATGATGCTAGTGGGCACACAGAGCGGTCCGCCAATCGCCTTGACGAGGATGCGTGCGAGGATGACCTCTGGCGTGGTCCCCACGACACCGGTCGCCGCGACCGTGAACCGAAGCTCGCCAGTCGAGCCCTGCACGGTGTCGCTCACGAGGGTGGCCGTGTAGTGCACGGTGGACACCACCTCGATGTGCTCGATCAGCGATGCGTTGTACGCGAGGCGGAAGGAGCCTGACATGATGCGCTCGTCGAAGCGGGTCTCCGAGAGGTCGACGAAGAAGTAGGTGTCGGGTTCGACCACCGAGGATGCGGTCGTGAGCTTGAGCGTCGGGCCCTGGCACGTGTCGATGATCCCGTTCCCATCGATATCGAGATCGGGATCCGCCGCCAGCTCGCATCCATCGGGCACGCCGCTGCTGTCGCAGTCATACGCGTCGGGATCGGATGCGATCACGCAGGCATCGCCCGTGCCGTTGCCGTCACAGTCCGCCTGGGAGGGGTTGTAGGTGTCGGGGCAGTTGTCGCCTGACGCAGTCGAGTAGCCGTCTGGAGCGGGCACGCTGCACAGCTGAATGGATGCCCCGGAGCCGTAACCGTCCCTGTCGGCGTCGGGGTAGTAGGTGTAGGACTGCAACCCCTCGTCGACCGAGAGGTCGCAGTCGTTGTCACGGCCATCGCATACCTCAGGTGCGCCAGGGAAGGTGGTCGGTTGTGTGTCATCGCAGTCGCCGGGCGTGCTGACGTAGCCGCTCGGTGCGCTGCACGCCTGCTGAGTGGCGTATGTGTCGCCGAAGGCATCGCCATCGATGTTGCGGTAGAAGATGGTGCGCACACCCTCATCGACCTGCGAGTTGCAGTTGTCGTCGAGGCCATTGCAGGTCTCCGCGGCACCCGGGTTCACCTGCGCATTGGCGTCATCGCAGTCACCGCCGACAGCCGAGAAGCCAGGCTGCGTGCTGGTGGAGCACGCTTGGGTCGTGCCCGTGTCGCGGCCGAATCCGTCTGCATCGCCATCTGGATAGAACGTGATGACCGTACCCGAGCATGCGTTAATCGTCACAGTCCGCGACTGCGGTGCCGACTGGTTGCCCGAGAGGTCGCGCGCGGTCCACGTGACCGTGGTGACACCCTCAGGGAACACCGTGGGCAGCGACTGCTGCACCGTGCCGCCTGGAAGGGTGACGGTGCGCAGCACTGCGGCGCCTGAGCAGCTGTCGACGGCGGTCACGGCGTTCGCGGCAGCCACGAATGCCGCCAGATCGCCGGAGTCAGCCTGACCGCTCGTAGATGTGACCGATGCCGGCACGCCGGTGAGCGTCGGTGCGACAGTGTCGGTGCCGATGATGACGCGCGGCACGGGCATGTGGGCGATCGCACCCTTGAGGCCGGTGATTGTGGTGCCGTTCTGCACGGTCGCCGATGGCGGCGCGAACGAGAGCACCGACTTTGGCACGCAGATCGATGCGCTTGCCGCCACCGTGAAGCGAATGCTCGCCAGCACGCCGCCAGGCACACCGGAACCACCTGTGAAGGGGTCCTGACCCGTCAGCATCCGCAGCCGGCGGAGATTCGGCGATCCAGTGACTGTCTCGACCGTCGGCGGTCCGAGCTGCAGGAAGCCGGCTGTGCCTGCAGACGCACTGACATACTCCAGTTCCGTGATGTCCCACTGCACGTACAGCTGCAGCCCCACGGCATTCACGGGAAGGTTCAGCGCGACGGCATCGACGTCCACGATCGAGCCGGGCGCGCGCGCTTCAGGACCCGTCGTACGCAGCACCAGCATTGCGCCTGTGCAGCTGTCGAGCACACCGTCGCCGTTGATGTCCAGCGCCGGGTTCGCGTAGATCTCGCAGAGGTCCGATGTGCCGTTGCTGTTGCAGTCGGCGTCGCCGGCCTCGCACACGTTGCCGATGCCGTCTCCATCGCAGTCGGCCTGCGAGGGGTTGTAGGTGTCGGGGCAGTTGTCGCCCGACACTGTCGCGTAGCCGTCCGGTGCGGACGTGTTGCAGCGCTGTACGGTCACGCTTGAGCCGACCCCGTCTCGATCTGCGTCGATGTAGTACGTGAACAGGGGCAGGTTCTCGTCGGCCTGTCCGCTGCAGTTGTCGTCGATCCCGTTGCACGTCTCCGCCGCGCCTGGGTTCACCGCCGCGCTCGCGTCGTTGCAGTCACCGCCGCGCGCGATGTACCCGGAGGGCTGCTGGCCAGGGCATGCCTCCGCC
>JBIKNS010000070.1:0-9921 GCA_044358545.1 Phycisphaerales bacterium
GTCGAGTGGCCCGCAGGTGCGCTCGTCTGGCAGAAGGGCGCCGTCGCGCCTGACCCGTAGCCGTCGTTGTCTCCATCCACGTAGTACGACACTGGCGCAGTCAGCGACCCGTTCGCCGGGCACGCGTCACCAGCCACCGCTACGTAGCCCGCCGGTGCGTTGCACGCCTGCTGCGTCACGCTCGCGTCGCCGTAGCCGTCGCTGTCGCTGTCCCCGTACCAGGTGCTCTTGTCGCTCGCTTCCGAGGAGTCGCCGTCGCAGTCGTTGTCCGTGCCCTCCGTCGCGCACACCTCAGGCGCGCCTGGGTACACCGCGTTCGAAGCGTCGTTGCAGTCGCCCGCCACCGTCGAGTGGCCCGCAGGTGCGCTCGTCTGGCAGAAGGGCGCCGTCGCGCTTGACCCGTAGCCGTCGTTGTCGCCATCCACGTAGTACGACACTGGTGCGATGAGCGACCCGTTCGCCGGGCACGCGTCACCAGCCACCGCTACGTAGCCCGCAGGTGCGTTGCACGCCTGCTGCGACACATTAGGGTCGCCGTAGCCATCACCGTCCGAGTCCCCGTACCACGCGCTCTTGTCGCTCGCTTCCGAGGAGTCGCCGTCGCAGTCGTTGTCTGTCCCCTCCGTCGCGCATACCTCCGGCGCGCCCGGGTACGTCGAGGCGCCGCCCTGCGACACGTCGTCGTTGCAGTCGCCCGTCGCCATCGAGTGGCCCGCAGGTGCGCTCGTCTGGCAGAAGGGCGCCGTCGCGCCTGACCCGTAGCCGTCGTTGTCACCGTCGATGTAGTAGGAGACCGGCGCAGTCAGCGCTGCGTTGCTCGGGCACTGGTCACCCGCCGCCGACACGAAGCCCGCGGGCGCATTGCACGCCTGCTGCGACACGCTCGCGTCGCCGTAGCCGTCGCTGTCGCTGTCGGCGTACCACGCGCTCTTGTCGCTCGCTTCCGCGGAGTCACCGTCGCAGTCGTTGTCCGTGCCCTCCGTCGCGCACACCTCAGGCGCGCCTGGGTACACCGCGTTCGAAGCGTCGTTGCAGTCGCCCGTCGCCGTCGAGTGACCCGCAGGTGCGCTCGTGCTGCAGTGCAGCGCTGTCGCGCTTGACCCATAGCCGTCAGTGTCGCCGTCCACGAAGTACGACCGCGGCGCCGTCAGTGCTGCATTGGTCGGGCAGCCATCGCTGTCGTCAAAGGTCCCGTCGCTGTCCGTGTCGCGCTCGATTCGAAGCGTGAGTCCGCCGATGCTCAGCGGGAACGGATCCGATGCAGCCATGTACGACCCTGCCGCGATGAACACCGTCGCATTCGATGTGAGCGGGATCTCAATCGCAGATCGCGTACTGCCTGCCGCGCATAGCGCGCTGTCATTGTTTGCCGCGATTGCAGTCGTCGGCTGGCTGCACGAGGTGGTGACCGCCATCACCGTGTTCGGCAGGGAGCTCCCGCACAGCGAGAACCGGTAGTTGCCCGGTCCCGGTGCAGTGAACGTGACCTGCCTCGCAGCGCCAATCTTCTGCGCGACCGACGCGCCTTCGAGCGACACTGCACTTCCCGCAAGATCCATCGTCGGGAAGCCCCAGTTGTTGTAGAACGACACGGTGCCCAGCTGGCCGGCGACAAGCCGGTTTCCGCACGCGCTGTCGCTGTTTGGGATGGCGCCGTTCTGCTGGCCGGGGGTGGCCATGTACTCGATTCCGCCGATCGCAGGCGAGATCTGGCCGAGTTCCCAGTAGTAGGGACCCGAGCTGAGCGACGTGGGGTTCGTAAGCGTTGGATTCACGCCAATCGTGCGCGCGCCGAACCACGAGCCGCTGGTACCCCGCGCAACGACTCCCGCATCAAAGCCGGACACGACCCTCGAGATCAGCGCCGACGGGAATCCAAGCGCCGACGCATAAGCCACTGACTGCGAGATCGGCGCGCTGCTTGAGTTGATGACGCTGACCGCATCGAGCACCGCGGTCCACGGCGTGACGTCGATGATGCCGTCGTCGTTGGTATCGAGGTCCGACCCCACCGCACCGGTAAAGCCGCGCACGAGCAGGACCGTGATGGAACTGTTCTCGAGCCCCAGCGAACCGTTGCCGAACCCTGAGGATGAAGCAGTCGAGGGCAGCACCACGACGGTGGTGCCGGCGCCTGGACCGGTGGTCACGTTCGGATCGGGATTGGTGTCGATTGTGCCGAGACCATCGCGAAGCAGCAGCAGTCCGTTCGACCCCAGCGCCGTGCCAAGCAGCGAAATCGCGTTGTCGATTCGACCCTTGGGAACCGCGGACCCCAGTTCCGCATCGCCCTCGATGACGAGCAGCGTGAGGTCGGCGAGCGAGAGCCCTGGGGTACCCGAGAGCTCGATGAACTCCTGACCCACATCCGTGCCGAACGGATTCGCCATGACCTCGTTCACGCGAACCACATCGCCCATGGAGGCATGGGCGATGGCCAAGCACAGAGCTGATGCAAGGCTTTGCGGGGAGATCAATCGCATGGGGCACTACATCCCAAATCACAACTTCGACCGCGCTCCGTGCAGCCTTAAGTCCAAATATCGATGGGATCCGATTTGAATCAAGGGCCTAGTCTCGTAAATGAGGACAAGTTTGAAATCTGCAGGTCCCGTATCACGCATCGGCGGATCACGCCACATCGAGTCCGGTAAAGTTTGGTGAGCGTGACCTCCTCTCGAGTCTTCATATCTGTGGCGCTGTGCGCGGCTGCGGTCAAGACGGCCGGTGGTCAGGACGAACCGCCGAATGTGCAGGAGCCTGAGCAGTTCCCGCTGCGATGCCATCCGCGCCTCGCGCCATACCTCGCTTCACTCAATCTGCTGCCGGTGGAGTCACGCGCGGCCGGCTCGTTCATCGCCGATGACCCGGTCACTGACGCCAACTCGCTCGTGAAGCAGGCGCTCGCCGAACATGGCTTCACGTACACGCTCTTCCAGAGCTTCGGAATGGCCGCAACTCCGAGCCGGGTCCGCGACCCTGCCGTCGGTGGGGTATGGGCAGGTCAGGGCTTCGGGTTTCTGGAGATCTTCGATCACTCGCGCGATGGCGGGTCCGCCGGTTGGGTGTCCACCGAGATCAACTGGGTGGTGGGCCTTGGGGGATCCGTCGAGGACGAGAACCCTGCATCACGGATCGGCACGTCGCTTCAGCCGCAGGGTCTTCTGGCAGGCGAGGACTTCTGGATCGCGGAACTTGCGTGGCAACAGTCATTCTTCGACGGGACGCTCATCGCGTCGATCGGCATGATCGATCAACTGAACTACTTCGACGTCAACACGTTCGCGAACAACCAGTTCACGCAGCTGATGTGCAATTCGTTCGTCAACAGCGAGGTCATTGCGGCACCACCCCAAGGCATCGGCGTCAATCTTGCGTGGCAACCGACCGAGTGGTTCTACGCGCTGTATGGGTCGTTCACCACCGCATCAAGTCCGGGCTCAGCCCCATTCGCGAACCTTGCCACATCGAACTGGGCCAACCAGTTCGAGTTCGGGGTCATCACGCAGGACCTGCTTGGCATGGGCAGGAACGTCTTTCGGGTTCAGCCGTTTGTCGCCACCGTGAACGACGTGACATCAGGAGGTGTGGCATTCAACATCGAGCAGGTTCTCGGTGGCGAGGGAAGCGGGCTCGGGTGGTTTGGCCGCTTCGGCGTCTGCAATCCCGAGGTTGCGGTCGCAGGATTCGCGACGCAGATCTCCACTGGCATCGCGCTCGAGGCTCCATCAGACGCAACCGCCCTTCGTGTGGGCGAGGCTGACCGATGGGCATTCGGATTCGTGTGGGGCCGGCCGGCAGAGGATGGGGCGTACCTCCCCGACGAGTATGGCGTCGAGTTCCTGTATTCCTGGCAACTCACCCCGACACTCTCGATCAGGCCAGACCTGCAGTTGCTGTGGACCGCTGGTGACACTGGAACCCCCAGCCCCGCGACGGTGATGCAGCTGCAGGCCACATGGGTCTGGTGACCGTCGCATGGGCGTTATGCGGACACCGGGCAGAAAGTGATCCATACTCTGCGGCGATTCACGACTTGCGCTGATTCCGTGCTAGGTTTGCTGCATGAATCATGGGGCGAGTCAGAACTTTGAGATCGTTGAACTGAAGGGGTCGCGGGTGCCTATGGCGCCAGAGATCCGGGCCGACGAGACTGTCACGCTGGACATCGGGCGCAAGGCTGTGTTTGCCGTGGTGGTTTCTCCCCTCCGGATGCGCCTCTTCGAGACGATCCGCCGGACAGAGCAATGCTCGGTGCGTGAGCTGTCGGTCCACTCCGGACTGTCCGCGACTGGTCTCTACTACCACCTGCAGGCGCTTGAGCACCTTGACCTCATTCGGCAGATTGGCGTGCGGAAGGGCGATGCACGCCGCGCTCCAGCTGTGTTTGCCGCCACGTGCTCGCGCATTCGCATTGTCTTCAACCCCGATGACGCGACGCACCGCATGCGCATGGCCGCCGTGCGCAAGCGATGGAACGACGAGTCGATCGGCAGCGTGGACGAGTCGCTTGAGCTGCTGCGCGAGGGCACGGCAATGCAGGTCCACAGCCGGCTTGAGTGGGAGAACCTCACACCAGCAGAGATCAAGCGCATCAACTCCCTGCTCTCGCAGGTGGAGGACGTGTGTGCAGCAGCACGCACCAGAGGCACACGGGTACCGGAGGACGCGCGGCCGGTGCACATCGGCATGATCGTGTGCGAGCTCGCGAGCCCCGCACTGCCGTGTCCCGAGGTATCGCACGATGCTGCCCTTCGCCACGCCCCTGTGGGCGACTCCTCGCGCCGTACCGATCCGGTGGTCCGGACCCTCGAGCAGCCAGCTGCCGTGTAGCGCCCCCCGCGCCTCTGGACGGGCCACGCCGCTAGACTTGGCGGCTTGGACATCGCGCGGGGCGTAGCTCAGCTTGGCTAGAGCGTCTGGTTTGGGTCCAGAAGGTCGTCGGTTCGAATCCGGCCGCCCCGATTCACGCGCGCAAGTTCCCCTAGACTCCCGCTCCCATGCCGTCGCCTGCGGACATTGGCGTCATCTCGTACGCCCCTATCGCCCTCCTGTTCGTCATGGCTGCCGTGTTCGCGGCGGTCAACATCATCGCCAGTGCCCTGATCGGGCCGCGTGTCGAGAGCGTGGTCAAGGGCACGGCCTACGAGTCCGGAATGGATCCGTTCGGATCCGCCCGCAAGCGGTTCAACGTCCGCTTCTATGTGATGGCGATGACGTTCCTCGTGTTCGATGTGGAGATCATCTTCCTCTACCCGTGGGCGGTGTCATTTGCGCAGCTCGAGCCCCGCAGCGACGAGTCGCTGATGTTCCTCGCACGCATCGGCTTCTTCGTGGGGACGAGCGTCATCGCGTACATCTACGCGTGGCGCAAGGGCGTGTTCCGCTGGGATTGAGGTCCGGCGCGCGCTGCGCCTCGCGCATGGCGTGCGTCAACGGAGCGCCACGTTCAGTTCATGTCGGCTCACTGCGCGGCGGACGAAGGTTCGCGCTGCGGTGCGCATCGAATCGACCAGGTCACTCGACCTCCCTCGTGGCGCGGCAGGTCGACTGACTGGCGCGCCGCAGATGGCGCATCCGGACCGGGCTTGAGCTCCGCCCCGTCGCGCGTCATCGTCATGACCGCTCCACGGCGACCGAGGTCGATGCGGAGACTCTCTCGGCCGGAACTGCGGACGCACACATCCGTGAGCTGGCCTCGCGACCATGCGAAGTCGATCTCGGCACCGCCCCGCAGCCGCATGCCGCGGATGCGTCCCTCGGGCCATGCGTCTGGGAGCGCCGGGAGAAGTGCGATGACACGTACGCGATTCGCTCCCGTGCCCTCGGTGCGGTGGCTCTGCGCGAGCATCTGCAGCACGCCCTCCGCGAGACCAAACGTGCCGTCAATCTGGAATGGCGGATGCGTGCCCAGCATGTTGGGCAAAGTGCCATTGCCCAGCAGGAGCCGCAGATGGCGCTCCGCCTCGTTGCCGTCGCCAAGGCGCGCGTACAAGCTGACGAGCCACGCACGGCTCCAACCGGTATGGCCGCCGCCGCGGGCCAACCGCGCCTCGAGGGTTCGGCGCGCGGCGACCGCGAGTTCGGGCGTTCCGGTTGGCGTGATCTGCGTTCCCGGGTGCAGCGCGTACAGGTGGCTCATGTGCCGGTGACCCGGCTCGGCCTCGATGAAGTCACGGCCCCACTCGCGGATGCGGCCATCCGCGGCGACGCCGATTGGCGCGAGCTTCTTTAGCGCCGTGCGCGCGCGAAGCACCACGGGATTCGTCGCGGCGTCTCCGCCGATCGCATCGGCCTGCTCGATCAGGTTCGAAAGCAGATCGAGCGCAATCTGCTGGTCCATCGCATTGCCCATGCCGATGCTGGCGCGCGTGCCGTCCGGGAGCGTGAACTCGTTCTCGGGTGACGCGCTCGGGCCCGCCACCAGCAGGCCAGTGGCGGGATCCGCGACAAGCCAGTCGAGCACGAACTCCGATGCACCACACGTGAGGGGGAACGCGCGCGTCCGAAGGAACGCCTCGTCGCCACCGTGGAGCCAGTGCTCGTGAGCGTGGCGCACGAGCCATGCTCCGCCCATTGGCCACAGGCCCCAAATCACCGCACCAGTCGGTGCGGTGTTTGCCCATGCAGTGCTCGCGTGGTGCGCGCACCATCCTCCGCAGTCCCATGTGCGCCGCGCCGTGATGGCACCGCGGCCAGCAATGCGCGCGATGAAGTCCATCAGCGGCGCCGTGCACTCCGGGAGGTTCGCCTGCTCGGCGAACCAGTAGTTCATCTGCAGGTTGATGTTCGTGTGGTAGTCGGCGTTCCACGGCGCCTTGAGGTGCTCGCTCCACAGTCCCTGCAGGTTGGCCGGCAGCGTGCCAGGCTGGCTCGATCCGATCATCAGCGCGCGCGCGTACTGCACCGCGAGCGCCACCAGCGACGGGTCGAGAGGCTCGGCGAGCGGTGCCGTGCCGAGCGACTCCCGCAGCGCGGCCAGCCGCTGGTCAGTGGGCATCGCGGCGCGTCTCGCGTCAGGGGGACCGAGTTCGATCTCGAACCGGCCGAACTGCGCACGCCACGCCTGCTCGTGCGCACGGAGCATGGCGCTGAAGTCTCGCGGTACCGACGCGGTGCCTGCACGCAACGCACGGTCAAGGTCGAATGTCCCGGGCTCGGCGCCGCGGGCCACGTTTGCGAACGGGAAGTCGGTCGCCGCCGAAATGAGGATCGTCGCGGAGTCGGCCGCAAAGATGCCGAGGCGACCGTTCCCCTTGTCGCGCACCTTGCCCCCCTCGATCTCGACCGTCACGTCGCAGCCGAACGTCACGCCCTGTGACGCATCAGGCTCTGTCCGGCCGCGCAACCGGATGATGCCCGTACCCGTGGCCGCAGACGACTCGATCGAGAGCGGGCAGGCATCGCACGAGCGAGCGCGCGCAAGCGAGATGTCGCAACTGACCGACTCGGGGGCATCCGCGTCGAGCCGCACCACAATGCAGTCGAACGCGCGCGATGCGAAGACCGTGCGCGAGAAGGTGGTGCTGCGTGAGCGCCACGACGTCATCGCCACGCCCGTGGAAAGGTCGAGACCGCGGCGGTAGTCGCCCGCATCCGCCGGATCGAGCGACTCGATCACGAGGTCGCCGAGCGTCTGGTAGGAGCGGTCTGTCTCCTGGCTGAGCATGCGCTCCTGCGCGATGCTCTGCGCCTCCCCGATGCGACCCGCGAACCATGCCTCGCGGATCAGCGGCACCCACGTCGCGCAGTCCTTTGGCTCGAGCAGCGAGGGCGCGCCCTCCCACACGGAAGACTCGTTGAGCTGGATGCGCTCGCGCGACGCGTCACCAAAGACCATCGCGCCGAGCCGGCCGTTGCCGACAGGGAGCGCCTCGTTCCATGCAGCCGCAGGTTGCCGATACCACAGCACCAGTCCTTCGGGTGAAGCGTCGTGGCTCGGCGGCACCTGCGCCGCCGCCATGCACGCACACAGAGATGCGCACGCGCTGGCCAGTGCACGCCACTGTGCACGCCAACGGCGGCCCATGCGCATCACTGGCCCTGCGCGGCCTTGAGCGTGACGTCCACGGTGGTCTCGGCGCCGTCGCGGCGGTACGTGATCTTCACCACGTCGCCCGGCTTGTGCTCACGGAGCCGCTCCATCATCGCGGACGGGCCGTCGAGCGCCTCGCCATTCCACGCGATCAGCAAGTCGCCCTGCTTGATGCCTGCCTCGGATGCGGCTGTCTCCGCACTCACGCCCTCGACCTTCACGCCCTGCGCCCCATTGTCGCCGTAGCCGGGCATCACCCCGAGCCTGACGCGCGCACCCATGCGGCGACCCGCGGTTGAGCTGTCGGAGGCCTGGAACTCGAGCCGTTCCGGACGCGTGGCGAGCAGGCGGACGGTGCCGTCGGCGAGTGCAAGCACCTTGGTGCCCCCCACCGGGTTCACGGTGTGTCCGACATCCTTGGGCGTGTGGTACTCGCCGTGCGATCCGGTGAAGAAGAACAGCACGGGGATGCCGGCGTTGTAGAAGCTCGCGTGGTCGCTGGGGCCGCGGCCCGAGGGGTCGGCACGGATCGTGAGGCCACTCGCATCGAACGCCGGGCGCAGGATGTCAATGAAGTCCTTGGCGGAGCCGGTGCCCGCGACCGCAAGCTCGTCGTTGCGCATCCGTCCAACCATGTCAAGGTTGAGCATGAACTGGATTCGGCCCTGGTCGATCGTCGGGTTGCGTGTCCAGTGCTCGCTTCCGTTGAGGCCAATCTCCTCGGCGCTGAACGCCATGAACAGGATCGATCGCGCATCAGCAGGAGCGTCCTCGGAGTCGTAGAGATCGGCGAGCCGCTTGGCCAGCATCATCATTGTGGTGGTCCCCGATGCGTTGTCATCGGCACCGGGGTGGAGCTGTCCGCGGTACTGCGGGCTCGTGCCGTACGCGCCGTAGCCGACGTGGTCGTAGTGCGCGCCGACGATGACCCACTCATCTGCGAGCGAACCCTTGCCGCGCAGCACGCCGCCCACATTGTCGGTGCGCATCACGTTCTCCTCGAGCTTCGTCGTGGCCGCCACCTTGACGTCGCTGCGCAGCGGAACGCTCCTCACTTCGCCGAGGTCCGCCATCCGGCGCCACTCCATCAGCGACCGTCCCTCAGGATCCGCGGCACGGACAAGGGCGTCAGCGACGTCTTGGTCAAGCTGTATCACCGGGATGTCAAGGCGTTCGCCAAACCGGCTGGTCTCGGTGGTCTCGAGCGTGCGCCGCCCATCGCGTGCGCCGGGCGGGTTGACCATGATGATCGCAGCTGGATTTCGCTTTGCGACAGCCTCGAACTTCGCGGCCGCACCGGATGCCGGACTGAAGCGGCGCTCGCTCCACAGGCTCCGGCCCTCCTCGTCAAGCGGCTCGTACCGCAGCATCATCACGGCGCGGCCGGCAAAGTCCACGTCAGGCGAGAAGCTCGTGTAGCCCTCGCGGCCCTCCTCGATCGCGTATCCGGCGAAGATCAGCGGCGCATCGAAGGACCCGGATCCGGAGTTTCCGAGCACCGCGAAGTCCTTGGACAGCTCGAGGGACCTGTCGAGCGCGCGCGCGGATGCGTCGACAAGCTTCGGGCCTGCGGCCGGAAGCTCGAACGTCTGTCGGTACGAGGTCCATGTCGAGGCATCCGCATCTGCCTTGGCCGACCCTGACTGGGGAAAGGCAGGCTCGAGACCCGCCTTGCGAAAGTGGAACTCCACGTACTCCGCCGCGAGCTCGTTGCCCCTGCTGCCCGGCGCGCGCCCTTCGAAGAATGGCGACGACAGCGTCTGCACGTGCTGGTGCCACTCGGTGGCAAGCGGACCAAGCGAGTCGTAGTAGCCGCGCACATCGGGGTCCGCGTGACCCTCGGTGTCCTTGGGGTTGTAGCTGTACGGGTCGACCCGGCCCTCGAT
>JBIKNS010000278.1:0-2965 GCA_044358545.1 Phycisphaerales bacterium
CCTCGGTGCGGCACGTGACATTCGAATCCTTCGAGACGCAGGCGAGTGCGCTCGCGCAGCGCGGACTCCATGCACCGATGCCCGGCCGCACGATGTGCCAGCAGCTCGAGCCCGAGTACATCGCGGTCAGTCCCGATGGCCGCTGGGCCTTCGTGTCCATGCAGGAGGCCAGCGCGATTGCCATCGTGGATGTCGCGAACGCACGCTGCATCGCGATCGAACCCCTCGGCCTGAAGGACTTCGGTGCCGCGGGCGTGGGGCTCGACCCTTCCGACAAGGACGGCGGCCCCGCGATCGCACGATGGCCCATCCACGGTCTCTACCAGCCCGACACGCTCGCCTGCTTCATGCACGGGGACGAGCTGTTCGTGGCGTCGGCGAACGAGGGCGAGCCGCGCGACCACGCATTCTGGAGCGAGGTGTGCCGGATCTCGGAGTTGAGGCACCGCGACGGAGATGCCACGCCCGCGCTCGACCCCACGGCGTTTCCCGCCGAGGCCCCGGAGGGCGCAGATCCCGTGGACGCGATGCGCAACCGTGCGAGGATTGTGGCCTCGAACGGCGCCGGCCGGCTGCAGGTGTCGCGCGCCGCCGGCGACACGGACGGCGATGGCGACCATGATCGACTGATCGCCTTTGGCGGTCGGAGCGCGAGCCTGTGGCGCGTGCGTCGGGATGATGCGGGAACGCCGCAGGGACTCGAACTGGCGTGGGACTCGGGCAGCTCGATCGAGCGCACGGTCCTCGACCGAATGCCCGCCGCATTCAACGCCGATCATGACCGAGGCAACTCTGCGGACGCTCGCAGTGATGTGAGGGGCCCCGAGCCCGAGGGACTTGCGGTGGCTGACATCGCCGGCCGACGAATCCTGTTCGTCGGTCTTGAGCGTTGCGGCGGCGTGATCGCGTGGGACATCTCCGACCCGCAGGCACCCACGCTCGCGACCTACGCAAACCGCCGGGACCCTTCGGTCGACGCAGCCGCCTCGGCTGCAGCCAGCGTTGACGCGGCCAAGCGGCCCGCGGATTCAGGGTCGGCATCACGTGATCCGGGCGATCTTGGGCCGGAGGGCATTCTCGTGATCCCGGCCTCCGCCAGCCCCAGCCGAACCCCGCTGCTGGTGCTGTGCAATGAGGTCAGCGGCACGCTCACCTTGCTCGAGATAGCCGTTCCACACGCACACTGACCCATAGCCTGACCCGGCCTGCACACCGGCTGAACGGATCCTGAACGCGCAGATCCGAAGGATGTGGTTGTCCACAGGACAACTGCATGCGGACACGCTTCAGGACAGTCTGGATCAGCGACACCCACCTGGGCACGCGCGGCGCCCAGGCCCACGAGCTTGCGTGGTTCCTCCAGCACATCCAGTGCGATTACCTGTACCTCGTCGGCGACATCATCGACATGTGGCGGCTGAAGCAGCGCTGGCTGTGGCCCGAGTCGCACAACACTGTGGTGCGGCGCATCCTCAAGCATGCGACGCGCGGCGCCAAGGTCACGCTGATCCCGGGGAATCACGATGACGCGCTCCGCCCGTACGCGGGGCTCGACATTGGAGGCATCCGCATCGAACTCAATGCCGCGCACCGCACTGCGGACGGACGAAGCCTGCTCGTCAGCCACGGCGACCAGTACGACCTTGTGGTGCAGCACCACCGCGCACTCAGCATCCTCGGCGGCTGGGCATATGACGGGCTGATCCGGGTGAACCGCGGATGGAACCTCGCCCGCTCGGCGTGCGGGCTCCCCTACCACTCGCTGTCGGGCGCGATCAAGTCGAAGGTGAAGGGCGCGTGCCAGTTCATCAGCCGCTTCGAGGACGAGCTGGTCGCCGAGGCGCTGCGCGGCGGCTTCGATGGCGTCGTGTGCGGGCACATCCACAAGGCGGAGTCGCGGAGCCTCGGTGTCGCGTACTACAACTGCGGCGACTGGGTGGAGAGCTGCACAGCGCTCGTCGAGGACGACAGCGGCGCGGTCCGCGTGCTCGACGGGCTCGCGTTCAACGCGGCGCACCGCAGCGGATCTCACGGCACGCGCGACGCGACCGTACCGGTCCACGACGCGCCCCACGACGATGGCGACGAGTGGGTGGCTCCGACGCTGCCGTTCCCGCTTCCCGCCGTGCCCGTGCGCGCAAGGGCTGTCGGCGAATGACATCCTCGAGCAGACCACGCATCGCCCTGCTGACCGCAAGCGTCGGCAGCGGCCACACGCGTGCGGCGCACGCGGCTGCCGCCGCACTGCGTGCGCAGTCGCACGCGGACCGCACCACGCGGGCGCATGACATGCGCATTCAGGTGTTCGACGCGCTCGAGGACTCGAACTTCGCATTCCGCACGCTCTACCGCGACGGCTACCTCGCGCTCGTGAAGCATGCGCCACGGATTGTCGGCATGCTGTACGAGGGGACTGACCGCGCGCGCAGCGGCCCGACCGATCCCGTGCGCCGCGCAATCCAGCGCCGGGCACTCAGCCGGCTCTCCGACAGGCTGGCCGCATTCGCCCCGGACCTTGTCGTCAGCACCCACTTCCTGACCTCCGAGTGGTTCGCGTGGATGCGGCGCCGACGCGTGATCGATTGCCCGATGGTCACGGTCGTCACTGACCTGCATCCCCATGCGATCTGGCTGCACGGTCCTTGCGAGGCCGTATGCGTCTCGTCCGACAGCGCGGCCAGCATTGTGCGGGCGACGTCGTGCACGGAGCATGCCGACATCACGGGCATCCCGATCGATCCAGCATTCGCGCAGCCGCTTTCGCGCGAGGTTGCGTGCCTCATCGCGGGCGATGCGCCCAAGGAAGTCGGGGGTGCAGTCGACCCGAGCCGATCGCGAATCCTGTTCTCGACCGGCGGATGCTGCGTCGGACCGATCCGCCAGATGTGGGAGTCCCTGCTCGCGCTGCCCCGCGACATCGAGCTTGTCGCGATCTGCGGGCACAGCGCCAAGGCGAAGGCGAGCC
>JBIKNS010000071.1:0-9818 GCA_044358545.1 Phycisphaerales bacterium
ATCGTGCTGCTCGACATCCCGGACCGCGCCGGCGTCGCCAAGGGCAAGGCGCTTGACCTGCTCTGCTGCGGCCCGATCGAGGAGTTCGACTCGCGCATCACAGGCACAGGGGACTACGCCGACACCGCCGGAAGCGACGTGGTGGTCGTGACCGCCGGGCTGCCCCGCAAGCCGGGCATGAGCCGAGATGACCTGATCGCCACGAACGTCAAGATCGTGAAGGAGGTTGCCGCGCAGGTCGCCAAGCACTCCCCCAACGCCGTCATGATCGTGGTCAGCAATCCGCTGGATGCGATGGTCTACACGGCGTGGAAGGCCTCGGGCTTCCCCACGCACCGCATCCTCGGCCAGGCCGGCGCGCTCGACGTGGCCCGCTTCCGGGCGTTCCTGGCGATGGAGCTCGGGTGCTCGATCGAGGACATCCAGGCGCTGCTGCTCGGCGGTCACGGCGACGACATGGTGCCGCTGCCGCGGTTCACGAGCGTCCACGGCATCCCGATCGACATGCTGCTCTCGAAGGAGAAGATCGAGGCCTGCGTGCAGCGCGCGAAGGTCGGCGGCGGCGAGATCGTGCAGCTGATGGGCACCAGCGCCTACTACGCGCCAGCCTCCGGCACGATCCAGATGGTTGAGGCGATCGTCAAGGACAAGAAGCGCATTCTGCCCTGCGCGGCGTACTGCGAGGACGCCTTTGGCGTTGCGCCGGGCCAGAAGGGCAAGGGCTACTTCGTGGGGGTTCCGTGCGTGCTCGGCTCGGGCGGCATGGAGCGGGTTGTCGAGGTGAAGCTCAACGGCGACGAGTCGAAGCTCATGGCCGAGAGCATCCAGCACGTGAAGGACCTCGTCGGCATCGTGCAGAAGACCTTCCCAGAGCTCGCCTAAGCGGCGCCGCATCACGGACTAGGCGATCGGCGCGCGGGTCGCGCTCGCTCCGCGCCACGCGGCATGAGTGCGCGCAGCGTTGAAGGCGGCGAGTGCGGTGCGCCGATACACCTACGGTGAAGGTGACTGCGCCTCTCTTTCGCATAGACCCCGGCTGGCCATTCCTGGTGGCCGGGCTGCTGCTGATTGGGGCGACGGCGGTGGTCCCTGAGGCCGAGAAGGTGCACGGCATGCGCACCCAGCTCGCGCACCTCGAGCACATCGAGGACCACAACTTCACACGGATGCAGGCATGCTCGCGCTTCATGGACGACTTGGCGGCAAACGACCCTGCGCTGCTGCGCCGCCTGGCGGCGAGCCAACTGAACTTGATGCCCAAAGGCGAGAAGCCGCTGCTGCTGGCGTCGTCGATCGGGGCGACGCCCACAGACTGGATCGAGTCAAGCGTGCCGATGCCGACCTTCGACCCTGATCCCTATCCCGACACACTGCTGGCGCGGTGGACACTTGGTCCGATGCGGCTGTGGATCATCGGCGCTGGGGCGTTCTCGGTGTTTGTGGGGCTGGTGCTGACGACTGGTGCCGCGAACTCGCAGAACAAAGGCACTGTTCCGGCGACCGCTGCCTGAGGCTCGCTAGGGTGGGTGCACCGGCGTTGACCGGTGCCTCCGATGCAGCCTCTTTCGCTCCTTCATCCCCAGGCCATCGGCGACCGGACGCTGTCGCTCGCGATGGCGCTCGAGCAGGCGGGGCCCGTGGCGCGCCGCGAGTGCCGCGAACTGGGTGGGCCGCGGATGGCGCCTCTGCCGAGGCCGGTCGAGTCATGTGCGGGCGAGGGACCGAGCGCTGAGGGCGAGATGGTGCCGTGGAAGCGGAGCTGGCAGCGGGTGCTCGAACGGCTGTCCCTCTGCGACCCGGTACGGGAGCGCAGGCGGATGGAGGATGCGGGGGTGGGCCTGATCCTGTGGGGTGATCCCGAGTACCCGCCGCTTCTGGCGGTCTCGGATGACCCTCCGGTGGCGCTCTGGGTGCGTGGCAGCCCGGGTGCGCTGCACCGGCCGGGCATCTCGATCGTTGGCGCGAGGCGCGCATCGAGCTACGGCATTGCGCAGTCGGCACGCTTCTCGGAGCATCTCGCCGAGGTGGGATGGATGATCGCCTCGGGTGCGGCGCGTGGAGTCGATGCGCAGGCCCACCGCGGTGCGCTCCGCGCGGGTGGCACGACGGTGGCCATCGTGGGCGGGGGCCTCGCGGATCCCTACCCGCCCGAGCACCTGCAACTGCTCCAGTCGATCGTGGAGGCAGGCGGTGCCGTAGTGAGCGAGTCGCCGATGGAGACGCCGGCCACTGCCGACCGGTTTCCCGCGCGCAACCGGATCATTGCGGGGATCACGACCGTCACGCTGGTGATCGAGGCCGCGCGCGACTCAGGCGCGATGATCACCGCACGGCTGGCGCTCGAGCTTGCGCACCGCGAGGTGATGGCGCTGCCCGGTCCCGTGCACAGCCCGCTCTCGGCCGGATGCCATGACATCATCAAGACCTGCGGTGCGGCGCTAGTCGACTCTCCCGAGGAGGTCGATGCGAGACTGCGCGCGGACGTGCCGCTGCTGCTCGCTGCGTGCAGCAGGGCCGTGCCGGATCAGTTGAGGCCGATCGAGTAGAAGATCGTCGAGAAGAGGAGGTCGGCGATCACGATCGCGACCGTCGTCTGCACGACCGTGGCCGTGGTGGCGCGACCGACGCCCGCGGCGCCGCCGGTCACGCGCAGCCCGTTGGTGCACGCGATCAGGCCCAGGATCAGCCCGAAGACGCCGGCCTTGAAGATGCCCGTCACGAAGTCCACCATCTCGAGCTGGTCGATGGTGTTGAACTTGTAGATCTCGTAGGGGATGCCCAGCACCCACACGCCGATCACCCCGCCCATCACCACCGACATCAGGTCGGCGAGCACGGCAAGCACCAGCAGGCTGCCGGCAGTCGCGATCAGTCGCGGAACGACGAGGAAGCGCACAGGGTTGAGCGCCATCGCCTCGAGCGCCTCGATCTCCTCGCCCACGACCATGGTGCCGAGCTCGGCAGCGATCGATGCTCCCGCAAAGCCCGTGAGCACGATCGCGGCGATGAGCGGACCGAGCTCGCGGAACACGGCAACGGCGATGAGGTTGGCGACCTTGTCGGTTTGGCCGAAGGTTTCGAGGCTCGGGGCGGTCTGCAGCGCAAGGATGATGCCTATGCAGCCTGAGACCAGCGCCACGATGCCGACGCTGCGCACGCCGACGCGCACCATCTGCGCCGCGAGCTCCTGCGCGCCGAAGCGCGCGCGGCGCAGGATCAGGGCCCGCACGACCCACACCGCGACATCGTAGAACAGCCAGCTCCACGCGCCGATCATGCTGAGCACGCCGGTCCAGACGTTCCACCACCAGTCCACTGGCGCCATCAGCGCGGCGCCCGCACGGGACCCTTGCGGGGCCCGGTCACTGGAGGCGGATGGCGTCGGTGCGGTGCTCATGGTCGCCGGGGCTTGCCCCTGATCAGGCCTTCAGCGCCTCGTCGCGCGATGCGGCAATCGAGAACATCTGGATCAGCCGGGAGATCTCGAAGGCGCTGCGCACGCGTGGGGACAGGTTGCAGAGCACGAGCTTCGTCTTGTTGCGCATCGAGGTCTGGAGCGCCTCGACCAGCGTCGCGATGCCCGAGGAGTCCATGTAGGGCACGGCGGCGAGGTCGAGCACCAGTTTCGGCGGCTTCTCGGCCTGCACGGCCGCGATCGTCTTCTGCAGGCTCGGGGAGTGCGCCATGTCGATCTCGCCCTTGGGGGTGAGGACCACGGTGGTGCCCTCGGTCGCCTGCTCCACAGTCATCGTCTTTGCCACTCGGTTGGACTCCTCTGCACGCGATGCTATCGCGAGGGCTCTTCGGTTGCGGCCGGAACTCGCTTGAGCATCCGCAGCCTCATGCCACCACCGGGGCGCTGCTCCCACATGCACTCGTCCATGGTGTGCCTGATGAAGTGCACGCCAAGCCCGCCGGGCCTCACATCATCGAGGTCACGACCGCGGATCTTTGCAGGGTCGACGCTGGCGCCGAGATCCTCGATGACGATCTCGAGCGCCTCGGGGTTCTCGTGCGTCCACACGCTGATCCAGATGCGTCCGTCGCGCTGGCCCTTGTAGCCGTGGCGCATCACGTTCGCGAGCGCCTCGTCCATCGCGAGACTGATGTGCCCGCACGAGTGGTCATCGAAGCCGCACTGGCTCGCGAGCGCATCCACCATCACGCGCACGGGGCGCAGCGACTCCGGGGCGCTGAAGATTCGAATCGAGATGTCTGGATCTCGGGACATGGGTGGAGCAACCATATCACCCCGGGCACGCATCCGTATTGCGCATCCCCGCGACTCAGGTCGGTGGCTGGGGCGGCGGGTAGATCGTCGAGCTCTGCGGACGCGCTGGCGGGTCGAGCCTCTGCGCGATCACCCACGCGCGCCAGCGGCGGTACCCCTCAAGGCGCAGCGGCAGCGGATCGGTGAAGTCGTACCCGAGCGTCTGACCGGTCATGCGCTCCAGCGCCCCGATCGCCATCATGCGGACGAGGTCATCGTCCGAACGGAGGCACTCGACGATTTCGGGGATCTGCTGCTTGCGCTCGTCGCGGACTGCGGACTCGATGGCGTACACCTGCGCGCCGGGCGCCGGATTCTTGAAGCCGCCCTCGGTGGCGCTCGGCGCGCACGCGGCGCACGCCCAGGCCGCAAGTGCGGCGAGAACGCCCCTCGCGAGCATGCCCCGAGCGGCGGTGCCCCGGTGTGCCGGGTTGGCTGGAAGGGCCTCAGGCGCCATGAGTCGGAGGATAGGTTTCAGATCGGATCGCGCTAGTATCCGCCCCTTCATCCACCGATTCTCAACCCGGTCGCGGGCGACTGGCGCGGATAATCGGCATTAGGGACCTGCCATGTCCGCAGTTACGAGACCCACTTCGGATGCACAATCGCCGACCGCCACCTCAGGACGCCGCGCTGCGTCGATCGCAGAGATCCCCGAGGGCGTGTCGGAAGCCGTGCTCGTGCTCGACTTCGGCAGCCAGTACGCGCAGTTGATCGCGCGGCGGGTGCGAGAGGCTGGCGTGTTCAGCGTGCTGGTGAGGCCCGACGCGCCGGCTGCGGAGCTTGCGAAGCTCAAGCCCGCAGGCATCATCATGTCAGGCGGGCCGTCGAGCGTGACGGACGCGGGTGCGCCGAGGTGCGATCCCGCGCTGCTCGACATCGGCGTGCCAGTGCTGGGAATCTGCTACGGCATGCAGCTTGCATGCCAGATGATGGGCAGCACCGTGAAGGGTGCGCCGAGCCGCGAGTACGGGCGCGCGCACCTTGAGATCCGCGATGCGAAGGACATCTTCGCGGGCGTGCCGGACCGCACAGTGGTGTGGGCGAGCCACGGCGACCAGGTGCTTGACCTTGATCCCGGGTTTGAGGTGCTTGCGTCGACGCCGACGTGCCCGTTTGCCGCAGTGCGGCACCGCGCGCGCAAGTTCGTCGGCGTGCAGTTCCACCCGGAGGTGACGCACACGCCGCACGGCGCCGACATCCTGCGCAACTTCCTCTTCGGCGTGTGCGGATGCCACGGCACGTGGCGCATGAGCGACTATGTGGCGAGCGAGACAGCGCGCCTCAAGCGCATCGTCGGCGACAGCCGCGTGATCTGCGGGCTGTCCGGGGGCGTCGACAGCTCGGTGGTGGCAGCGCTGCTTGCGCGCGCGATCGGGCCGCAGCTCGTGTGCATCTTTGTGGACAATGGCCTCTTGCGCAAGGGCGAGCGCAAGCTCGTTGAGGACACGTTCAGGGGGCACTTCGACATCGACCTTCGTGTGGTCGACGCGAGCGATGCGTTCCTCTCCGACCTCGACGGCATCGAGGAGCCGCAGGAGAAGCGGCGGCGCATCGGACACCGATTCATCGAGGTCTTCCGCGAGGCTTCGGCTGGCGTCGGCGGCGACGTGCGGTTCCTTGCGCAGGGCACGCTGTACCCCGACGTGATCGAGAGCGGCCACGGGCACGCTGGCACTGCCGCGAACATCAAGCTGCACCACAATGTGGGCGGGCTCCCTGAGAAGCTCGGCTTCGAGCTGATCGAGCCGCTGCGAAGCCTCTTCAAGGATGAGGTGCGCACGCTCGGCGAGGTGCTTGGGCTCCCTTCGCACATGGTGTGGCGTCATCCGTTCCCCGGACCGGGTCTCGCGGTGCGCTGCCTTGGCGGCGTGACGCGCGAAAAGCTCGAGATCCTGCGCGCGTGCGACGAGATCCTTCTCGAGGAGATCGTCGCGGCGGACCTCTACCGCAAGACCGACCAGGTCTTCGCCGTGCTGACGCCCCTGCGCAGCGTGGGTGTGATGGGCGACGGCCGCACGTACGACCACGTGGTGGCGCTGCGTGCGGTGACGACGCAGGACTTCATGACCGCCGACTGGGCGCGGATTCCCTACGACGTTCTCGCGACCGTATCGAGCCGCATCATCAACGAGGTGAAGGGCGTCAACCGCGTCGTCTACGACATCTCGAGCAAGCCGCCCGCGACGATCGAGTGGGAGTGATCGAGGCTCAGCGGCGCGCGCCGCCGGTGGGCGTCACGCCCTCGTGCGCGGGAGTGCCGGATGATCCGCCAGAGCGGCGCCACGCGTTGTGGAGCTGGTTCTGCGCGAAGTCTCGGTCCTCGAAGGTCGTGCCGCGCGGCCATCCCCACACGTCGTAGTAGGGGTCGCAGTAGGAGTTCCATCCCCATCCGCCGTAGTAGCTGTTTGGCCCCCACTCGTCTGCCGTGTAGGTGAACGCCTGGTTCAGGTTGCCCGTCGTGGCCTCGCCTGAGGGGCCGCCCGAGTAGTAGGGCCCAAGCATGCCGTAGTCGACCGGCGGAGTGAAGCCGTAGTTGGCGTAGGGATTGGCGACGCCTGATGCGATGCCCATCTGGCTGAACTGGTATCCGGTCGTGGCGCCTTGGCTGAACGCGTAGTTGTAGTTGAAGCCGTCGCTGAAGTAGCCGCTCTTGTCCCATTGCTCCTGCAGCTCCTGCAGGTGCTGGTAGTACGCCTTCTGCTGCTGGCTGTACGCGGCGTTTGCGGCGGCATACTTGGCCTGCTGCGATGCCTTCTGCTGCGCCATCCAGCCCTGCGCCCATGACTGGTAGTCCTTGAGCGCGTTCTGCGTGGAGAGGTACTGGCTCATCTCGGCGACCTGCTGCAGGTAGCTGTTCTGATCGTTCCACGCGGACTGGGCCTGGCTTGTGGTCGCAGCCACCTGACGGCCGAGTGCGGCGAGGTCCTGTGTGGGAGGCGCGAAGGCTCCCTGCAGCCGCTGCTGCTGCATGGCCACCTGGTACGCCTTCTGGAAGGTCTGCGAGGGCGGTGGCGCGGCGGGTGCCTTGAGTCCAGCCTTCCATGTCGCGAAGCCCTGGTCGAGCGACTTCTCCTTCATGTAGGCGTTCATCGCCTCGATGCGCGTGCGCGCACTGTGGTTCATGTTTCCGAGCGAGTCGATCATCGACTGCAGCGCGTGGAGCTCGATGGTGAGGTTGACGAGCGCGCTCGCGAGCTGAGGGTTGATGCGAGGCGCGGCGGGCTGCGCGGCCGCACCTGTGGCGTCCTGCGGTGCCGCGGCTGCCTGTGCGGCGGGTACCGATGCCGCATCGTCTTGCGTCAGCGGTCCGGAGCTGGTGGCGGTGAAGAGAAGGACGGTCAGGCTCGCGCTGTACATGGGTGTCGGATGGTAACGCGCCTAGCATCGCAGCCCCATGAACCCGAACAGGCTGTCCCGGCGTCGTGCGGTGCGTGCGCTGTTCGGGGGCGCTGCAGCGATTGTGGCCGGAGGATGTGCGGCTGGAGGCAGGCAGGATGGGGTCCGCGAGAGTGGGATCGGCAAGAGTGGCGCGCGCACAGCGGGTTCCGGCGATGCGGTGGGCAACGCCAGCGCAGGCGACACGTCAGGTCGTGTTGCGCAGCCCGCGCCGAACCTTCTCTCGCTCGCACAGTGGTCGCTGCACCGGATGATCCGTCGGGGCGATCTCGATCCGCTCGACTTTCCTGCGTTCGCGCGCGACCGGTTCGGCATCGGCATCGTGGAGTACGTGAACTCGTTCTACGCAACCCGCGCGGACGGCGCGACGTGGGTGACCGAGCTCGCGCGCCGCTCGGGGGAGTGCGGCGTCACGAACCGGCTCATCATGTGCGACGGCCTCGGCATGGTGGGCGATCCTGATGCGGTTGCGCGTGCCGCGACGGTGGCCGCGCACGAGCGGTGGATGGACATCGCCGTGGCGCTCGGCTGCATGGCGATTCGCGTGAATGCGCGGAGCGTGGGCGATGCCGACGAGCAGGTGCGGCTCTGCGCCGATGGCCTGCGTGCGCTGTGCGACGCTGCGCGGCCGCGGCGACTGCGCGTGCTGGTGGAGAATCATGGCGGCCTGTCGTGCGACGGTGCGTGGGTGGCGCGGCTGATGCGCGCAGTCAACCTTCCCGGGTGCGGCACGCTGCCGGACTTCGGCAACTTCACCTGCGCAGACGGGACTGTCGCTGACCGCTACGCGGGCGTTGAGGCGATGATGCCGTGGGCTGGCGCAGTGAGCGCGAAGAGCGGCTCATTCGACGCCGAAGGCAATGAGACCGTCATCGACTACCCGCGCATGATGCGTATTGTGCGCGCTGCCGGATACTCAGGCCCGATCGGCATCGAGTACGAGGGCAAGGCGCTCGGCGAGATCGAGGGCATCGAGGCGACCAAGGCGCTGCTGCTGCGGCTCGGCTGCACGCTCCCGGGCGGGTAACTTTCGCGGAATGCTTTCGCCACAGGCCCACGGAACCCACCACCCGCACGCGCCCACCGGAGTGCAGCGCACTGCCGCGATCCTGGTGACTGGAGCCGGCGGGGAGATGGGCCACGGCCTGCTCACCACGCTGCGGGCGCACGCAGATGCAGCCGGTGACGATGCGCCGGCGATTGTCGCGATGGACATCCGCGAGCTCGCTCCCGAGATCCGCGAATGCTGCGACCACACGTACGTGGGCGACATCTGCGACCGCGCGATGCTCGAGCGGCTGCTGGCGATGTACGAGATCGGCGAGGTCTACCACCTCGCGGCACTGCTCTCGACGCGTGGCGAGTTCGCGCCCGAGACCGCGCACCACGTGAACGTGGGCGGCACGATCAACATGCTGCACCTCGCCGCCGAGCAGGCGCGCACCCACGGCCGCACCGTGAAGTTCTTCTTCCCGAGCTCGATCGCTGCGTACGGCATGGCGAGCGTCGCCGCCAAGCGTGCTGCCGGCACGGTGGGCGAGGACGATCACCTCGATCCGCACACGATGTACGGCTGCAACAAGCTCGAGGGCGAGCACCTTGGCCGCTACTACGAGTTCCACTACCGCAAGCTCGCCAAGGACCGCATCGAGCGGCCAATCGACTTCAGGTCGATCCGGTTCCCGGGCATCATCAGCGCGGAGACTGTGCCCTCGGGCGGCACCAGCGACTACGGGCCCGAGATGATCCATGCGGCGGCGGCCGGCAAGCCCTACCGGTGCTTTGTGCGGCCCGACTCGCGCATCCCCTTCATGACGATGCCCGAGGCGATCGATGCGGTCGTGAGGCTGATGGCGGCGCCAAAGGCATCGCTTTCGCGAAGCACCTACAACGTGGCGAGCTTCTCGCCGAGCGCGGCCGACTTTGCGGCGCTTGTGCAGTCGACCTTCCCGGGCGCGGAGATCTCCTTCGAGCCAGATGCGGGGCGGCAGTCGATCGTGGATTCGTGGCCGGAGTCGTGCGACGACTCGGCGGCGCGCCGCGACTGGGGCTGGTCGCCGAGCCACACGCTCGAGACCGCGTTCCGCGAGTACCTCGTGCCACGGATCCGTGAGCGGTACATCTAGCCGTCGATCGCCGCATCGCGGCG
>JBIKNS010000279.1:0-2928 GCA_044358545.1 Phycisphaerales bacterium
GGGCGACGCAGCCGGGCTCGTCGGGCAGAACAGGTACCTCGACAACTACGCAGGGAACCGAGACCGATCGCTGGAGGCGCGGCTTCGCTCCAACCTCGGCGACTTCGTGGCGGCCGACGGCTCCATCCGGTTCCTTGTGTACGCAGAGCGCGCAGCGGACGAGCCCGTGCACGACTACATGTCCGTCACCGTGCTCCAAGCTGACGAGGCTGTGCCGTGCATTGGCGACATCGACGGCAACAGCTCTGTGAATGGCGCTGATCTCGCGTCCCTGCTCAGCTCATGGGGACCATGCGCAGGCTGCCTGGCAGACCTCGACAGCAACGATGTTGTGGATGGACGAGACCTGAGCGTGCTGCTCACGCGCTGGGGTTCGTGTCCATAAGGCGGCGAGAACCAGTCGCAGCGGCATCGCGGTGGCTGTGGGCAGCGCTAGTTCGGGCACGGTCCCCACGCCGCAAGAAGCGCCGTGAGATCTGTCGGACCCACGACCCCATCGCCGTTGATGTCGGCATTTGACGTGGTGGGTTGGCCCCACACCGACAGGAGCGCGGTCAGGTCGGTCGCGTCGACTGCGCTGCTTCCGTTGAGGTCCCCAGGACAGGGCACACCATCGACGAGCGCAAGGCTATGGACGCGGCCGCAGGCGATGCGCATGGCCGGCACGGCCGACGTCGGCACCGCGCACTGGGTGAAGTCGTTCTGCCCCCACGCAACGACGGTCCCGTCATCGAGCAACGCGAGGCTGTGGTCACTGCCTGCTGCGATCGCAATCGCCGGTCCAAGGCCTGCAGGAACCGTGCACTGCCCATCCGCGTTAGAGCCCCAGGCATGCAGGGAACCGTCGGCAGCGCGCGCAAGCGTGTGATTGAAGCCGCAGGCGATCTCTGCAGCGGGCGGCGTGCCCGTAGGCACCGCAGACTGCCCCATGTCGTTCCTTCCCCACGCCACGATGGCTCCGCTCTGGCCCGTGGCCGCCGAGTGCCACAATCCCGCAGAGACGGCAGACACCGCCACAAGGGCCGAAGGCTGCTCGCACTGACGGTAGTTGTTGCGCCCCCAGCAGAAGATCGATGCGTTCGAGAGGACGCCGATGCTGTGGTAGGCCCCTGCCGCAATGGCCGTGAATGGCTGCACTACCGCCGGAACCGAAATCTGCCCGTATGCGTTTCCGCCCCACGCGACGACCGAGCCATCGGCAGTGAGGGCAAGTGAGTGCGAGAAACCACCAGCCACCGAGACGACACCGGAGAGGCCTGGCGGCACATTGCACTGGCGCGCCTGATTCCAGCCCCACGCGAACACAGTTCCCTGATCCGTCACGGCAAGCGTGTGATCGGATCCGGCAGCGATGGCCCTCAAGCCCTCGAGTGACGTTGGTGTGTCAAGCTGGCCGAGCCCATTCCAGCCCCAGCCGACGACTGTCTCGTCGGCTGCAGCCGCAGGACCACTCGACGAACCGAGCGCTATCGCGCACCCTGCCACGAGCTGAAGCGCAGCTCGCGGCGCGTGCATGTCGAGGCAGATGCGGTTGCTTTGTCGCATGGAGGACTCCAACTGGCGCGCCGCAACAGCTCCGGCACCGCGAGACGCAGCCCAGCGGAGTAGCGGCCACCGATGTGACGCGCCCGCTGGGTCCCCGAGTCCCGCCAACCTGAACCCCGGATTGTCTCCCGGGGGCAATCCTGATTCAACCCGGAATCGGTCCGATTCCCTGCAATTGGGCCTGTGCTGACTTTCCACAGCCGCTACCGAGACTCGAAATCGGCGCGATCGGCCAGCGGCACGTCAGACCCGCTGGCGAAGGCGAGCCGCGCAGCAGACATCAGCAGGTCGGCGCGCGACTGGATCAGCGTGTAGCGCGCATCGAACAGACCCGCCTCTGACTGGATGAGTTGCGTGATCGTGGCGAGCCCGTTGACATATGACGCGAAGACGGAGTCGTAGGAGTCCTGGCTTGCCGCGAGCAGTGCCTCGCCGGCGATGAAGCGCTTGCGCGCCGCGCGTACATCGAAATACGCCATCCACACCTCGTTCGAGACGACGAGCTGCAGCTCGTCGAGCTGCGCTTCCGCGCGTGCGAGGTTGGCGCGCGCCTCATGGAGCTTTGCAGTCCGCTCGCCGCCCTCGTAAAGCAGCCATGTGCCGCGTACGCCCGCCTCCGCGACGAGCGCGACGCCATCATTCATGCCGATCTCGTTGCCGTCGCGGCTCTCGCCGTCAAGCCAACCTGCGCCGATGTCGCCGTAGAAGCTGATGGTCGGAAGGAAGTCCGCCTCGGCCTGCCTGATGGCTGCGCGCGCCTGGCGCACTGTGGCGATCGCCGCCTGCAGGTCCGGACGCTGTCGAAGCGTGCGCGCAACCACCGCATCGACGCCGATCAGCAGGTCCTCCGGAAGCGGCATCCTCTGCAGCGGCACGATGTCGATGCGGGTGCCGGCGGGCACTCCGACGGCGATCGCGAGCGCGGACTGCGCGTCGTAGAGGTCCGCCTTGGTGTCCTCGACCATGAACTGCGCCTTCGCGAACTGCTGGCGTGCCTCGAGAAGTTCCGGGCGCGTTGCGAGGCCGACGCGCATGCGATCCTCGACGGCCTCGAGCTGCATGCGTGCGTTGGCGAGGTCCTCCTCGGCCGCCTCCACCATCGTCACCTTCGCATCGAGCTGGAAGTACGCCGTCTGCACGTCGTAGATGACCTTCTGGATCTGGCGGTTTGCGCTGAGGTTTGCGGCCTCCACGCCACGCCGCGCCGCCTCGACCATCGCGTCGCGGCGGCCGAAGTCGAGCAGGAGCCAGGAGAGGCTGAAGCCAGTGTCCGCGTTGCCCCCCTCGTAGACAAGCGGGGCGGGAAGCGCTGGGTACGCGCTGCGCTCCCAGTCGACCTTCCCGTACACACCGGCGCGCGGCAGGTACAGGCTCTCGGCCATG
>JBIKNS010000280.1:0-2925 GCA_044358545.1 Phycisphaerales bacterium
CCGCGGGTCAAGCGCCGGCGTGGTCCTCCGCTACCTCGCAGCGACACGGCGGTCCATCCGCACCTACTTCCTCGATGTCTTCGATGGGTTCAACTACAGCGAGTCGCAGCGGAGCGCGGATGCGGTATGGCATGGGACCCACATCACGGATGGGATCGAGCGCGTGCGAACGCGACTTCTGGAGTACGGAGCCGAGTCGCCGGACCTGCACATCACCGTCGAGAGGTGCAACATCATCACGGATCCGCTGCCTGAAGCCGTGGTGCAGCAGGGAGTGGCTGTGGCGAACCTCGATGTTGACCTCCATGAGGCGGTCTACGCCGGGCTTCACAAGATCGCGCCGCACATCGTGCCTGGCGGGATCCTTGTCGTAGAGGACCCAGGTCACACGCCGCTGCTCATTGGCGCCAGATTCGCCCTTGAGAAGTTCCTCGCAGAGCCTGTTGGCGCGCAGTTCACTCCTCTTGCCATGCAGAGCGGCCAGACCTTCCTGATCAGGCGGTAAGGGGGTCTCGGCGCGCCGACCTTGAGGCGCGGCAACATCGGCAGAACGGCGCCTACAGCCTGACCGTCTGCCGCCCCCGGAAGAAGTCCTGCGGGTCGACGCGCCGCTTGGTCACCTGCAGGCGGGGGTAGTTCGCACCCCAGTACTGGGCCGGCCACTGCGCCTCGGTCAGGTCCTCGTCCGGGTAGTTCACGTATGCGCCCGCGCCGGCGGCCGAGAGTCGCGGATAGACGTCCGCATAGAACCCCTTGATCCACGCGTCGTTGACGGAGTTAGCCGCCGGGTTCGGGGTGTTGACGAAGCCAAGGAACTGCACCTCGAGCAGCGCACCGCGGTGCGCATAGGCGGTCGCGTCCGGTGCCACGTCGCCGACCGCGCCGCGGACGGTGAAGAGGTTGAGGCTCGCGTAGTCGTCGGCGGTGATCGGCGGGGACTGGTTCACCCGGCGCTCCATCCACTCGCGGATCAGCGACCCGGTGTCGGCCGGCACGGCGCCGTAGACCATGGCCGACTTGGCGCGGAACCACGCGCGCGCCGGCATCTCGTTCGGCGAGCACGGGGGCACGGCGTCGTCCGACGCGGAGAACGACCCGGCGACCATCGGCACGCCGCCGGGGCCGGTCAGGAGCTGGCGGGCAAGGTCGAGCTCGGACTCGGGGCCGTTTCCCCAGGCCAGGAACAGGCAGGTCGAGGGATTCGTGGCGGCGGCGTAGCTGTTGCAGACCAGAGCACCCGTCACGCTTCGCGGCAGGAGATCGGCCTGCTGCACCTCGACGAGGCGCGCGATCGCGTCGCCGACCGCCGCCAGTGGCCAGCGCCACCGGTGCACGCGGAGGGTTCGGTACGGCGCGGCCTCGACGTCGATGGTCGTGGCCACGCCGAAGCTGTTGCCGCCGCCGCCGCGCAGCGCCCAGTAGAGGTCGCCGTCGCCGTCCGGCGAGGCATCGACGAAGGTGCCGTCGGCACGGGCGATGCGGACGCCGCGGATTCGGTCGCACGTCAGGCCGAGCGAGCGCTGCCGGTAGCCGAACCCACCGCCGAGCGCGAGGCCGCCGAAGTGACAGGGGTGCGCTGAACAGGTCCACCCCTTGTGAGAGACTTTCGCGGCCCGAAGGGCCGAGAGGAGTCTCCGATGAAGCGGTCGAACAGGAAGCGCCACCGTCCCGAGGAGGTCGTGGCCAAACTGAGGCAGGCTGATGAAGCGCTCGCCAAGGGCACGCCGATCGCCGAGGTGGCGAGGTCGCTCGGGGTGTCCGAGGTGACGCTGCACCGCTGGCGTGCCGAGTACGGGGCGGTGGACCGTGACGCGGTGAAGCGGCTGAAGGACCTGGAGAAGGAGAACGCCCGGCTGAAGCGCCTGGTTGCGGACCAGCAGCTTGACATCCAGATCCTGAAGGAGATCGCCAAGGGGGAATTCTGAGCCCGGCGCGGCGGCGCCGGGCGATCGAGCACGTGACGATGGTGATGGACGTGTCCGAGCGGCGTGTCTGCCGCGTGGCTGGCCAGCACCGGAGCACGCAGCGCCGCACGGCGCCGCCGAACCCGTACCGGGACAGGCTGGTGGCCAGGATGCGCGAACTTGCCATGGCGAACCCGCGCCGTGGCCGCCGCTACATCATGGATTTGCTGCGGAAGGAGCGCTGGTCGGTCGGTACCCGGCTGATGAAGCGTCTGTGGCGCCAGGAAGGCCTGCTGGTGCCACAGAAGCGCGTGAAACGCAGGCGGATCGGCACGGGCGAGAACGGCATCGTGCGCCGAAGTGCGACGCGCAGGAACGAGGTGTGGGGCATGGACTTCGTGCAGGACCGGACGGCGGACGGCCGCCCCTTCCGGATGCTGGTGGTGCTGGACGAGTACACGCGGGAGTGCCTGGCGATCGAGGTGCACCGGAACCTGCGAGGCGAGGACATCGTGGCTGTGCTGGACGAGCTGACTGCGATCCGTGGCGCGCCAGCACACCTGCGGGCGGACAACGGGCCGGAGATGATCTCGAAGGCCGTGAAGGCATGGTGCGAGGAGAGCGGCACTGGCGCCCTCTACATCGACCCTGGGTCGCCCTGGCAGAACGGGATCGTGGAGAGCTTCAACGGGCGGCTGCGTGACGAGCTGCTCTCATCGGAGATCTTCGACACGCTGGCGGAGGCGCGGTACCTGATCGACCGGTGGCGGCTCTTCTACAACCACCGGCGGATCCAGCGTGCGCTGGGGAAGGTGACCCCGGCGGCCTTCGCCGCGACGTGCCCGGCGCTGCCTCCGCTCCGGCTCGCTGCGCTCGCCTGCGCTGCGGCACCGCCAGGCAAGCAAGGGGCAGCTACCATGCACCAACTCTCATAAGGGGTGGACCGATGAGAGCGACCCCGTCAGCGATCGGTGCGACGCTCTTCCGCCGGGTCGAGGTGTAGTCCGCCGGGCCGTTGCGA
>JBIKNS010000072.1:0-9758 GCA_044358545.1 Phycisphaerales bacterium
GAGAAAGTGCGCCTCCATCTGCGCCGTGCTGATGTCGATGCCGGCCTTCTTCGCGCTGATCCGGTTGATGACGATGACCGCGGGCGGCACCTTGCGCAGGCGCATCACGATGAGGTCGATGAGGCTGACCGGCGCACCCGAGAGCCACGCCTGCATCCAGAGCTGGATGTACTGCGCGATGACGAGCAGGATGACGAGACCGACAACCGAGACAGCGATGAGGCCGATCCACACCCAGGTGTCGAGGGCAAGCAGGTTCATGGTGCGGGGATCCTAGCCCCTTTGCGGGCCGACCTCGCGGACCTTCGCGTTGCCGTCGACAAGCTCGGTGACGACAACCCGCCTGCCCACGTCGATGAAGCCGCTCTCGGCCAGCCCATCCACCCGCGACTGGCCGATGCGCACCGTGCCCACCGGTCGCAGCACGGTGAGGGTGGTGCCCTCGTCGCCCACGGCGATGCCCCGAGCATCCGATCCTCCCGCCGCATCCGAGAGCACCATGCGCCTGGCGATGGGCGTGTTTGTCCAGAGCTTGAGCACACCAAGCGCCACAAGCGGCGCGGCGGCGCACAGCATCGTCAGGTACACGGCGCCCCACGTGAGGTCATACGCGAACATCGCGGCCACTGAAGCGATGGCGCTCACGCCCGTGGCGACCGCGAGCGCGCCCGCGCTCGGCACGAGCAGCTCCAGAAACAGCAGCACGACCGCGAGTGCAAGAAGCCCCAGCGACACGAAGAGGAACACTGCGTTGGGTTCAGGTGGTGCCGTCATCGTTGATCTCCTGGAGGTGACGTGTGATGTCCTGCGGCGCGATCCACGTCACTTCCGTCGATTCCCTCCACTTCGCACGATCCGGGCCGCAGCGCGACCACGCGCACGCGCGTCCCGGCGTCGAGCCACTCGCCGGTCGACTGCGCGTCGACGGGTCCCTCGCCAAAGTCCGCACGTCCTGCCGGACGCAGCGGGGTGATCGCGCGACCCACATCGCCGACTCGAAGCGCGTCGCGCGCGGAACCCTGTGGATCAGGCGGGCCGCTCGCGACGCCTGCTTCGGCCGCCAGCACAAGCCGTGCGGCGCCACGGGTTCGGGGAAGGATTCGCCCGGCAATCCAAATGCCCACGCCTGCGGCGAAGCACCCGCCGAGCACGGTGGCCACGGCGGAGGCCAGCTGTGACTGTCCTGCCGGCGTCGACAGGTCGCGCGTGACGAAGCTCGCGAGCAGGCCCACCAGCACGAGGATGCCTCCGGCGATCGCCGGCACCGCCACCCCGGGAAAGAGCACCACTTCAGCCAAGATGAGCAGCAGCCCGCATGCGACGGCCAGCGCGGGCCACCACTGCGCAAGCCCGAGCAACGCAGGCGCGCCGGTCAGCAGCAGCAGCGCGGCAAGCGAGATGGCCCCGAAGATGCCCAGGCCAGGACTCGATGCCTCGATGAAGAAGGAGACGAGCAGGATGGCGATGAGCGCGATGCGCACGGGCCAGCTCGTGAGGAATCGCACAAGCGCCTCCGACCAGGACTCCTCGTAGCGCGTCAGCGTCGTCGCGCCAAACCATGTGGCGAGGGCGGCGTCATCGGCGACCACTCCACTCGCGAGATTCAGCGCACGTGCCTCGTCGGGGTACACGACCAGCAGCTGTTCAGGTCCGACGATCTGCCCTACAAGTCGCCATTGGCCCCGGTCGCCGGCCCCGAGCGCCTCGCGACCGCGTTGTGGCTCGAGGTCGGGTCGCGCGAGCACCGATGGCGCAGCCGGCGCCGTCTGCGAGAGCTTCTGGATGAAGGGCAGCAGCGGCGGATCTGCAGCGGCGGGCGCGGGAATCTGCGCAGCGTCTGCCGGTGCGCTCGACCCGAACAGCGCGCTGTGCTCCTGCGCGTCGATGATTGCGCGGGCGCTGCCATCGGTGCGCTCCGCCAGCCAGAGCGGCTGGCCAAGCCTGACGAAAGACGCCACCAGGCGCTCGTCGTAGCCGCGCCTGCGAGCGCTGTCGACGACCTCAGCCACCACCGGCGACTCCACCTTCGCGCGCTCCGCCGCGGGCAGAGGGAGCATGCCGAGTCCGGGCACCGCCTGTACCGGCGCCGCATCGCCCATCGCCGCCGACGGTGACATCACGATCTCGCGCGCCGACAGTGCGATGATCGCACCGGCGGAGTACGCGTGCGGGTGCACCCACGCGACCGTGTTCGCCGGAAGCCTGGACTTCACGGCATCGCAGATGCGCAGTGTCGACATGAGGTCGCCGCCTGGCGTGTCGAGCTCAAGCACGATGGCCTGTGCGCCCTCGTCGAGCGCGAGCTGCACCCGCCGGTCCACGCTCCCGGCCGTGACGTCGTCGATCGCGCCACGCAGTGGGATCACTCCGATGCGAGATGCCTGACGCGCGGCAGGCACCGCGGGAGCGCTCTGCGCATGCCCCTCGGCTCCGGCGGAAAGCGACAGGATGACCGCAAGAAGCGCACGTCGCACGCTCAGAGTCTAGATCCGAGCCACGGGACAAAAAAAGATGGAGGCCGCACGCGGCGGCCTCCATCGGGAACTCAAGCGTTCGCGGGCGTTGCCGCCCGTCGATCAGCGAAACCTGTCAGTCCCAGCTGTTGTTGTTCTGCATCTGGGTTGCGGGGTTCTGATCGTTCGCGTTGGCGGGCGCAGGGATGGTGGTCGCCCTGTTCATCCACAGCACGGCATCGTTGTCGCGGCCGTTGGGGCCGGGGATGTCGCGTCGGAACACGTTGTCGATCACGTTCTGCGTCTGGTTCGGCACGCGCACCTGGCGCAGGCCCTCTGGGGAGAAGCTGCGTCCGAAGACCACGTGGTTGTCGTTGAAGCAGAGGTTGCCGTCCCACTCCTTCGGGCCGCCATGGATCTCGAGCGTGCGCGACTGCAGGTAGTCGTTGCCTGTGTTGTTGCCGTCACGCACGCCGCGGTTGCCGACCACCACAAAGCCCGCATCGCCCGAGTTGCGCCACTGCTCGCGGCGGCGGACGCCGGAGTAGAGCGGCATCGTCGCGTACGAGGTGTTGCAGATCGCCGCGAGGTCCGTGCGGAAGTTGGTCGGATCCCAGTAGGTGGGATTCGTCGCATCCGCCGGGTTGATCGCGCGGAAGTTGTAGTTCGAGCAGATGATGACGCGCGAGTTGATCTCCGCGGGCGAGACCAGGATCTGCGGCGTGAAGTAGTTTCGCGCGATGCAGACCGAATAGAGCGCCTGGTTGGTGTTGACCGTCTCGTCCCACTCGCCCGTGCCCTGTACGAAGGCATTGCCGGCGCTGGTGGGTACCTGAAGGCGCCTGACCTCGCCTGGCGTGGGGAACAGGCCTTCGGTGTTCTCGGCAGCCGCAGTCAGCCAACCCTTGTGGACCTGCTGGATCTGGGTGCCGTCCTTGACCTGACGTGCCGTCGCACGCGCCTTTGAAAGCGCGGGGAGGAGCAGTCCGAGCAACAGCGCGATGATGGCCATCACGACGAGAAGCTCAATGAGCGTGAACGCGTTCTTGCGGTTCATTGATTTGGACTCCATGTGAAAGTTGTGGTGTTCTGTGTCGTGCGTTCGCATCATGGGGCCTGCGGGAGCAGGGCGTCCGCGATGAGGGTGGCGTTGGCGTTTGCGCCGCCGCCTGAGCCGAGCGGGTCGTAGATCGGGTTGCCGATCACGAAGCCCATCCAGTTGTCGGCGCCCGCGCGCGAGTTCGACTGCCCCTGGCAGGTGAACTCGGTTCGGTAGATGTTGTCACGGTTGCGGTCGCCAGTCTCCGGGCACGCGTAGTTCGCGCAGAGGAAGTTCTGCTCGAGCTTCACGTGCGCATCGGCGTAGACGATGTTCCCGTTCCACTCCCGCTTCGCGCCATGGAGGAGAAGGGTGGGGGAGCGGGTCAGCTCGTCACCGTTGATGGCGCCGTCGCGAGGGCCGCGTGTGCCGAACTGAACCTGCTCGGCCGTGCCGTTGTTGCGCCAGTTGGTGTCGCTGAAGGCGCGGCGTCCGATCAGCACCAGCGTCGCGTACGACGTGTTGGACACGCCGGTCTGGTGATTGCCCTGGAAGTTCTCGTCCCAGTAGCTCGGCACCGCGTTGTATGGCTGGTACGCCTCGAAGTTGTAGTTCTTCATCTCCTTGATGTTCAGGTTGACCTCGGTCGGCCCGATGCACTGGGCGGGCTGGAACAGCTGCTTGGCGATGGCGCACGAGAAGATGCGCGCCGTGTTGTTGCGCGCGTAGTCCGTGTCACCGAGACCATTGACGAAGCGGAGCTGGCCTCCGCCGATGTCAGCCTGCTTGCGGTAGACGCGACCGGGCATCAGGAGGTAACCCTCCGGATCCTCGGCGGCGGCGGTCAGGAATGACCGCTGGAGCTGTCCAACCTGGACACCGTCCTTGGTCGTGAGGGCGTTCTGTCGGGCCTTGCTGAGGGCCGGCAGGAGCAGTCCGACGAGAATGGCGATGATGCCAATCACGACGAGCAGCTCGACGAGGGTGAAGCCACGCTTCTTCATGGGAGATTCTCCAATCTGTAGTACCGATAACCTTGATGCTGACCGCCCAGTCCTTACCTACTCGAGAGCGCGCTGCCCTCACGTTGGTTGTGGAGGGGGTTGCGACGCCACGGCGGTGCAGGGGGGCACGACAATGACACACACACGAGGGGTAGGTGACTACCCATCGCGGTTCAGGATGTCGGCTGGGGGGCGGGAATGAGGGGCGCCACGGGATGCAGCGCAATAAGGACGACTTCGGTACGTGCCACCACAGCCATGTCGGGCAAACCCGACGCTCACAAAGTCTACGACTTGTGAGGGGATCGTCAAGATATTCGCAGGGGGTATCTTGCGGTTCCACATGACATCCAATTCAGGCTCCACGGGCGGTCACGCCGCACCCCTCAGCACGCAAAGCCCTGCAGCAGCCTTGTCTGCGCTCGGACTGACCCTGCCGGCAGCCCCCAAGCCCGTGGCCTCGTACATCCCCTTCGTGCGGTCGGGAAACCTGATCTTCGTCAGCGGGCAGCTGCCCATGAGGGACGGAGCGCTCATCGCGACTGGGTCCTGCCCCACGGAGGTGCCGCTCGAGAGGGCCCAGGAATGCGCTCGCCAGTGCGTCCTGAACGGTCTGGCTGTGGTCGCAGATGCGCTTGGAGGTTCGCTCGATCGGGTTGAGCGCGTCGTCAGGCTTGGCGTGTTCGTCAACAGCGTGGACGGCTACACCGAGCAGCCGAAGGTCGCCAATGGAGCCAGCGAGCTATTGCAGCAGATCTTCGGCGAGCGTGGGCGCCATGCGCGCGCTGCCGTCGGCGTGAACGCGCTCCCGCTTGGCGCATGTGTCGAGGTGGAGATGACGGTCGAGGTGCGATGACGAGGGGTTGACCGCGGCACGGCGCGCGGAATCGTGGCCTCGGATCGCCAGTCAACGCGCGGCGCTACCGCCGCAGCAGAACCATCAGCAGCAGCGCCAGATTCGCGAGCACGCTCGCGGCGAGCACCACGAGCAGCACCGGGCTCGTCGCCGTGGGGGCGCTGGCGCGCACCGGTGCTGTCTCAGGAACCTGCTCAGCATCGGCGGCGATGGTGGTGATGTCAGGTCCACGGTGCGCATGCCGTGGCCGATTGCCCGCGAGCACCAGATTGATGTCCTCGAGCAGGTCCGCGGCAGACTGGTACCGCTTCGAGGGGCTCTTGGCCATCGTCATCTCGATGATCTCGGCGGCATCGGAGGAGATGCTCGGCACGATGTGATCCGGAGGCGTGAGCGGCGCCTTGAGGTGCTTCTGCATGACCTCGGTCGGGGTGCGACCCTCGAATGGAACCCGACCCGTGAGCATGTGGTAAAGCGTTGCCCCGAGCCCATAGATGTCAGCGGGTGCGCCGATGTCGGCGGCGCCGCGGATCTGCTCCGGCGAGATGTAGTAGGGGGTGCCGAAGGCCTTGTTGCGCTCGGCCGCCGCCGCTTCCTTGTCGGCGATTGCGCGCGCAAGGCCAAGGTCGGCCAGCTTCACCGCGCCGGACTTCGTGAGCATCAGGTTCTTCGGCTTCACGTCGCGGTGGATGAACCCCTTCGCGTGCGCGTGCTGGAGTGCGCTCGCGACCTGCCGCGCGATCTCGAGCGCCGCGCGCTCCTCGATCCGCTTGTCGCGGTGCAGCTTGTCGAACACGGTCTCGCCGTCGACGTACTCCATCACGAAGTAGTGGTGCTCGCCCACCTGCCCTACATCGAGCGCGCCCACGATGTTGGGATCGCTGAGCTTCGCGGCCGCGCGACCCTCCTTGTAGAAGCGCTCGACGAATGCAGGGTCGGACAGGAACTTGCGCGGGAGGATCTTGATGGCGACAAGGCGGTCGAGGCTGAGCTGCTTCGCGAGGTACACGGTGGCCATCGCGCCTGCACCGAGCTTGCGCATGATCTGGTAGCCCGGTATCCGCAGCGCGGCCCGGTCGCCCTCGAGGTTCATGCGCAAGCGCGCAAGCTGCCGCTTGGTGACGATGTGATGCTCGACAAGCACGTCCGCAAGCGCGCGTGGGGCATTGCCTGCGCCGCGCGCCACACCCATCGCCGCCTCGATCTCCTCGTCGGTAGCCAGCCCGCGCGCGACCACCATCTTGCCCAGCAGCGTGTCATTCATGCTGCCCGCGCGCGACTCGCCAGGATCAGCCGCCTGCCTCGGCGCGCGCGGCTTCGGCTCGGGTCCGGGTTGCGGGCTTGGGGAGGATGGCGGAGGAGTTGCGCTCACGGCCGGGAACGGGGAAACCCGGACTATACTCCGCACCACGGTGCGCATGACTGCCGCGCCACTCCGCATCCTCATCATTCGTCCGAGCGCATTGGGGGATGTGTGCAGGACGGTGTCTGTCCTCGCTGCGCTGCGGCGGGCGTGGCCCGACGCGACCATTGACTGGCTTGTGCAGGACTCCTTCGTGGACGCGGTGCGTGGGCATCCGTCGCTCGATGGCGTCATTCCCTTCCCGCGCGGACGCTGGCGGAGTTGGTGGCGCAGCGCATCGCTCATCCGAGAGGTGCGGGGTTGGTGCGGGTCGATGCGGCTCGGCGCATACGACCTCGTGCTCGATTGCCAGGGCCTTGCGCGCAGCGCGGTGGCATCATGGTCGACCCGTGCGCCCGTACGAGTCGTGCGCGCGCGTGCGCGAGAGATGGCGTGGCTTGGCGGCACGCTCCGGGTTCCGGATCCTGCCGGCGCCGACGCACTCAGTGAGATGCTCGCGCTGGTGGAGGCGCTTGGGGTCCCTGCGGATCCCGATCCCGCACTTCACGCGCCGGCCGAGGATGTCAGGTGGTGGCATGCATCGCGCGAAGGGCTGGGCCTCGCGAGGCGGTTCGCCGTGATCGCGCCGACGTCCCGCTGGCCTGGCAAGCGGTGGGAACCCGCGCGATGGGCCGAGGTCGCCCGGCGGCTTCGTGCACGCGGGCTGGTTGTCGCGGCGATCGGCGCACCCGGCGAGGAGGCGCAAGTGCGCGATGCGCTCGATGGTGTACCCGGCGCGGTGGACCTTTGCGGGAAGCTCTCGGTCGGCCGGATGATGGCGCTGCTCGCGGATGCGTCGCTCGCTGTAGCGCATGACTCCGCGGCGGTGCACATTGCCGCTGGCATGGGATGCCCTTACGTAGGCATCTTCGGCCCCACGGATCCCGAGCGCACCGGTCCCTGGCAGGGTGCGCCGTGGTGCCTGTGGGGGGGACGCGGCGAGAGGCTCGGCGCGCACGCGTACCGTGACGAGTCGCTGGGCAGGGCGCTGATGGACCGTGTGAGCGTGGATGCCGTGATGGAGCGCTGCGAGGCGCGGCTGTGACCGCATCGCGTACGCGCGTGGTCCTGGCGAGCTCAAGCCCGCGCCGCCGGGAGATGCTTGAGGGCGCGGGGCTTGATGTGATCGTGCATGCGCCTGCGATCGACGACGCTCTGCTTCCGGTGCGTGCGGTGCACGTGGCGCGCGACTGCATGGCGCTCGCCTGGTTCAAGGCAGCGCAGGTGCTGAGGCAGGAGCGCCCGGGAAGTCTCGTGGCATGCGGCGCTCGTGCGGTGATCGCCGCGGACACTGCATGCGTGCTCGGTGCTGTGGCGCTTGGCAAGCCCGCCGACGAGCACGAGGCGCGAACCATGATCGAGGGCACCGTCGGCCGCGACCAGCGTGTCTGGAGCGGAGCGTGCGTGATGTCGGCGGACGGCTCTCAGCGGCGCATGCTGTGCGCGGCGGCCACGGTGCGCTTCGGCGAGGTGCCGCGGGCGCTGATCGACGATCACATCGCGTCAGGCCGCTGGAGGGGGAAGGCTGGCGGATACGACATCGCTGACCTCGTGGCGCGCCGCTGGCCCGTCTCGGTCCTCGGCGACGAGGCAGTGGTGCGCGGCATGCCTCTGCAGGAGATCCTCCGGGCTGTGGCTGCGATACGAGCCTGCAATCGCGTGTAGGGTGGTGTGGCAGATGAGCCGCGGTCCACTCCCAGGATGGTGCGCACCGATCGCGCGCGTGGCCTCGGTGGCCTACGGGCTCGGTGCGCGTTGGCGGGGCGCGCGATTCGACCGTGCATGTGGAGTGCGCATCGAACGGCCGGTGATCTCGGTGGGCAACATCGTCGCGGGCGGCACAGGCAAGAGCCCAGTGGTGCGCTGGGTGTGCAGCGCCTGCATCGATGCGGGAGTGCGTCCGCTCGTGGCCATGCGGGGGTACCGGGCGCGCCACGGAAGGTCCGACGAGGCCAGCGAGCACATGGCGTCGCTGCCGAGCGTGCCGGTGGTCGCAAGCCCGGATCGCGCCCCTGCGATCGCGCATGCGATCCGCAAGGATCCATCCATCGGCGTCGTGGTGCTCGATGACGGGTTCCAGCACCGTCGCGTGGCGCGCGACCTCGACATCGTGCTCGTGGATGCGACGCGACCGTGTCTCGATGACAGGTTGCTGCCCTTCGGGTGGCAGCGCGAGCGCGCTCGCTCGCTCGCTCGCGCGAGTGCAGTGGTTGTCACCCATGCGAGACGCGTTGACGCGTCGCTCGCGGCGCAGATCCGGGCCCACCACGGCAAGGAGCCTCTCGCCTGGTGCGATCACGCGTGGTCAGGCGTCGATCTCATGCAGCCGGGCGCGCATGGCTCGCGTCAAGCAGCCCGTGCGGACGTCTCTTGGCTTGCCGGCAGGCGCGTGGCGCTTTGGGCGGGAGTCGCACGACCCGACCTGATCAGGCAGCAGGCAGAGTCGTCTGGCGCGACCATCGTGGCGATGCCGCTGCTGCGAGACCATGCGCACTACTCGGCGTCGGGGGTGCGTCGGCTTGGTGCGGAGGCACGCGATGCGGGCGCAGAGGCGATCCTCATGACGGGCAAGGACTGGGTGAAGATCGGGCCGCTTGCCGCTGCCCTTCCGGTGCCTGCGGCCGTGGCGCGGCTGGAGCTTCGCTTCTGCGCAGGTGAGGATCAGCTGCGGCAGCAGGTGGTGTCGGCAGCGCGCTCCCGCGTACCTTGATGCGCATGACCAAGATCGAGTCGCTCGGCCTCGTGGACTCAGGCGAAATGCTGCTGCACCACCTCGCGGCGTGGAAGCCGTGGTCGGTGCTTGTCGTCGGCGACTTCATGCTCGACCAGACCGTGCACGGCGCCGCGGAGCGCATCTCGCCCGATGCGCCGGTGCCCGTGTTCGCGATCGACGGCCGCACGCCTTCGGTCGACACTCCAGGAGGCAGCGGCAATGTCGGCATCTTCTCTCGCGCGCTCGAGGGATCGGTGCACTGCATCGGCGTCACGGGCGCCGATGCCGAGG
>JBIKNS010000009.1:0-28908 GCA_044358545.1 Phycisphaerales bacterium
CTCAGTGATGAAGAGATAGTAGTAAGCACGATGTGAATGTCAAGGCGATTGGGACAACATGCGCTCCGTCGCGCGTACCGTAGCGGAAGGTTGCCCACTCAAGCGACTCTCACTCTCGCGAATCTTTTCACGAAGTGCGGCGCACCATGCGCGTGAACTCATCCGTGATTCCTCCGATTTCGTCCACCACGCGCCTCACGCGCACTGTCAGGATGACGCTTCACGCGCCGCGCGGCACGGATGCAGCACCGCAACCGCACGTGCCTCACGACGCGGTTTCCTTGCGGTCAGGACAGATCTGCAGCGACCAGTTGGGGGCACATGTCGCGTGCACGGTATCTGTGGACGGCAGCCCTCACCCTGTATCCGGGTACGTGATCTCGATTGGCGACATCGATGTCGCTGTTCGTCGAGTGCTGCCGACCCTTCTCGTTCCCGCACTCTGGCCACCATCGGGACGCACCACGAGTTCGGCGGGCGACGCGGTCATGCTCCTGCGGACGCTCGCCGACCGCGTGCGCGAGGCCCTTCAGCGGCCAATCGCCGCCATCCGCCTTCACGTCAATCCCTTTGACTCGTACGCCTGGGAGGCTCACATGCCCGACACTGTTCTGCTCACCGCCCAGATCGAGTGCGCTGCGGCGCATCGGCTGCATGCCCGGGAGCTCGATGCGGAGGCCAACCGCGCGCTGTTCGGGAAGTGCAACAACCCCAACGGCCACGGCCACAACTACCGCGTCGAGGCCACCGTGGCTGTGGCGCTCGCCGATCCGCACCGCATGGGCATGCTGCGGCTGGCCCAGCTTCTCGCCGAGCACGTGGAGCGCAGGATCGACCACCGCCATCTCAATCTTGATGTGCCGGAGTTCGCGCACACGATTCCCTCGGTCGAGCACATTGCTGCCGCGTGCCGCACGTGGCTTGAGGGGCCCGTGCGCCAGTCGGGCGGACGCCTTGTGCGGGTCACGGTGTGGGAGACGGAAAAGACGTCGGCAACCGTAGAGGCGTAGCATCCCTCCATGGCACGACTCGTTTCGCTCCAGGGCAAGGGCCCCATCAAGGTTGACGTGCAGGAGAAGCCCGTCTTCATCTGCGCCTGCGGCCTCTCGCGGAAGTTCCCGTTCTGCGACGGCTCCCACAAGAAATGCGCCGACGAGCCGGAAGGCAAGACCTTCCGGTACGAGGGCGAGGACCTGAAGCGGGTCGACACGCAGGGCTGACGCCTGCGTGGTGTGCGCCACCGGGGACCGGCCAGCGCGCCGCGCTCAGCCCAAGTCATCCTCGCCGAGCACCACATACCGCTTGCGCAGCAGAATCTGCCCCGCGAGCGTGGTGTCATCGACGGCGAGCGCAATGCGGGCGGCGCCCTCGCCGCGCGTGAGCACCGGGTATGCGAATCGGATGTTGAGCTCCGCGGCGAGCAGGTGCAGGCAGACTGTCGTCAGCGACTGGCCCTGTCCCAGCTCCACCACGAGCAGGTCGACCTCGCTGAACGTGTAGCCGTTCTTGCGGAGCTGGTGACGCGCAGCGTCGGCGTTTGAGAAGATCATCCGCACCACGGCGTGGTCGCTGGAGTCCATCACGCTGAACGCGGCCACCGAGATGTGCGGATCCTGCTCGAACATCTTGAGCAGCTCAAGCAGCTTGCCCACCTTGTTGTCCAGGAAGATGCCGAATTGGCGCACGCTCGGCGCCGAGTAGCCCATCTCGGTTTCAGGGGGAGTCAGGCTTCCCATGGCAGTGCTCGGGGTGCCGAGGATACGTGCAGGACTAACCTTGTCGACCATGATTCGAGCACGCTTGCTGGGCATCATGTTCGCCTGCTGCGCCATGTCCCTCTGCCGCCTGACTCCGGCCGCTGCGGCCGCCGACGCCGATGACGCCGCGGCGGCGACAGCCGAGGTCGCATCGGCGCAGCTTGATGCGCTCATCGGCGAGTACCAGCGCTGGATGGACTTCGAGTATCCGGAGTGGGCCATCGCCCGAGGACGCGAGCCCGGAGCGAGGGGACGCATCCATGACCCTTCAATGAGGGGCATCGTCTCGAGGCAGCACGACATGCAGGTGTTCCTCGATCGTGCAGATGCCATCCCGCGCGATGCGCTGCCACAGGAGCGCCGCCTTGACCTTGACCTGCTGCGCAGGGAGTTCCGCCTTGCAGTGGATGCCGTGCCCTTCCGGCGATGGCTCATGCCGGTGAACCATCGAAGCGGCCCGCAGATCTCGTTCCCGCAGTTCGCCGACCGGGTGCCCATCCGCACACCGCAGGATCTCGAGGACTACGTGATGCGCTGCAACCGCATCTCGGAGTCCGTCGACAGCATCCGGGAGGTGCTTGAGGCAGGACTGAACGAGGGGGTGGTGCCGCCGCGCGTGGTGATGCAGGGTGTGCTTGAGCAGTTTGACGCGGTGCAGCGTGGAGGTCTGCGCGAGCTCGAACGGCCGCTCGACAAGCCGCCGGCGGGCGTTGACGCCGCGCAGCTGTCCGACATGCGTGAGCGACTGAACCGTGCGCGGGAAGGTGCGCTCCTGTCACTCGGATTGCTGCGGCTCTGGCTTGCCGACACCTACATCCCGTCGTGCCGCGAGACGATTGCAGCATCAGAGGCGCCCAATGGTGCGGCAGCCTACGCCTTCGACGTGCGCCTGTTCACCACAACCGAACTCACCCCAAAGGAGGTGCACGAGATCGGCCTCGGCGAGGTCGCGCGCATCCTCATCGAGATGGACCGGGTGATCGCCCGCACAGACTGGTATGCGGCTGATCCGGCGCGCGCGCAGCTGCCCCCGGAGGAGCGGCGAGCGGCCTTCATCGCCTACCTGCGCACGAGCCCACGCTTCTACTGCACCAAGGCCGAGGACCTCCTTGGCCGCTACCGGGACATCTGCAAGCGTATCGATGCGCTGCTGCCGGAGTACTTCGGCAAGCTGCCACGACTGCCTTACGGGGTGCGCGAGATCCCCCGCTTCATGGCCCCGCAGCAGACCACTGCCTACTACATGCCGGGCAGCATGAAGGCAGGGCTTCCAGGATGGTTCTACGCGAACACGTTCGCACTCGACCAGCGACCGACGTACGAGATCGTGCCGCTCTCGCTGCACGAGGCGGTGCCGGGCCATCACCTGCAGATCGCGATCTCACAGGAGCTCGAGGGGCTGCCTGAGTTCCGGCAGGATGTCGAGTCGACTGCGTTCATCGAGGGGTGGGCGCTCTACGCAGAGCGCCTTGGCACACCAATGGGGCTCTACGAAGACCCCTACGACGACTTCGGCCGGCTCCTCTACGAAATGTGGCGATCATGCAGGCTCGTGGTGGACACCGGCATGCACTCGCTTGGCATGTCACGTGCCGACGCGATCGCGTACATGACACGTCATACCGCGCTCTCGCCGCTCAACATCGAGCGCGAGGTCGACCGCTACATCTCATGGCCCGGCCAGGCGCTTGCCTACAAGATTGGCGAGCTTCGCATCAGGGCGATCCGCGCCGAGTGCGAGGCGACGCTCGGCGATGGGTTCGACCTGCGCGCCTTTCATGACCACCTCCTGTGGGCGGGTCCCCTGCCGCTTGACGTACTTGAGCTCCGGATGCGCGACTGGGCGCAGTCGCGCGCCGCGCGCTAGGCGCGGGCCCAGTCCATGCCGTGCTGGAGGAAGGGGTTCGAGCGGCGCTCGGCACCAATCGTGGTGGATGGGCCGTGGCCGGGGTGCACCACAGTCGCGTCCGGGAGATCGCGCAGCATGCGCTCGAGCGATGCCGCGAGCGTCGCCGGATCAGCGCCCGGAAGGTCACTTCGGCCGATCGATCCCGCAAAGAGCGTGTCACCCACGATCGCGACGTTCGCGCCCTCGCACACGAGCGCCACGGAGCCAGGGCTGTGGCCAGGCACGTGCATCACGCGCCACACTGTCGGTCCAAGCGGGAGCTCAGCACCCTCGGCGAGCGGGTGATCAGGTGCGCGCGCGGATGAAGGCGGCCCGTCGAGATACGCGCTCAAGTTGAGCGACGGGTCGCCGTACCAGGCCTGCTCGTCCCGATGCCCGTAGAGCGGTGGATCGCCAAGCGCAGTGCGCAGCGATTCCAGACCGGCGATGTGGTCGTGGTGGGCGTGCGTGCACAGGATCGCACGCACACTCAGGCCTTCCGCACGGATGATGGGGAGCAGGACCTTCGCAGCACCCTCGCCGGGGTCGATCACCCAGCAGGGACATTCGGGCGAGTCAATCCACAGCAGGTAGGCGTTGGTCTGGTAGACGCCCAGCGGCACGCCTCTGATGCGGAGCCTTGCCATGCGTCCAAGCGTAGGGCAATCGCCGCTGCCTCGGCGGCCACGCGACTATCCTCCGCACCCATGAGGATCATGTCGCTGATGTGCGCCGCCGCGTGCGGCACGCTCGCGCTGCTCGGCAGCGGGTGCGACACCATCGGCAGCGACCTCAAGGCCTTCGGCGAGTCGTTCGCACCACCCTCGCCCCAGCAGGCCGCAGCCTGGGCCGTCGACACCACGGACAGCGAGAACATGCGCCGCGGCATCTCGCTGCTGTCGAACTCGGTGTTCGGCGGGACGGAGGCCTACGTGAAGCTCTACCGCTTCTACGTGCAGGAGGAGCGCGATCCGCTGGTGCAGGCAGCGGCAATCGAGGCGCTTGGCAGGCACGGCACGCCAGACGATGCGACGCTGATCGCACAGCGCCTGGACAGTTCATTCTTCCAAGTGCGGCTTGCGGCCGCCGCGGCGCTGCAGAGGCTGCACAACGAGCGCGTGGCGGAGGCAATGTGGCGGAGGCTCGTCGCGGAGCAGGAAGAGAGCGATGTCCGCGTCGAGCTCGCGATTGGGCTCGGCCAGTATCCCCGCGACGATGTGTTTCAGGCGCTGGCGACCGCCCTCGATCAGTCGGAGCTCGCGGTCAACCTTGCGAGTCTCGACAGCCTGCGCCTGCTGACCAATCAGGACTTCGGCCTCAACCGGCGCATGTGGCTCTCGTGGTACGCGTCAACACCAGCGCCTTCGCGGTTCGCCGCGGACTTGACCTACCTGTACCCCACGTACCAGCGCGACCTCGGATTCTGGGATTACCTGGTCTTCTGGGACATCCCGAAGTTCGAGCAGCCTGGCGTGCCGACAGGCCTCGCCGCCCGCGGCGCCAAGAGCACGTACACCGATGGTGCGGCAGCCCCTGCCCCCTTCGGCAACGTCGGCGCGGGCGTGAAGTGAGCCTGGCTTGAGAGAGACCGACCCCGCCACCACAGCGGCGAGCCCTGACGATCCGCCTGATGCGGTGCTTGCCGTCGAGGAGGCGGAGGCATCGCGCGATGGCGAGATCCGCAGCGGAAAGCTGGCGGGCCGGTCGATGCCCTCGGCGATCTGGCTCCTTGCGCTCCCCGTGCTGCTCCAGCAGCTGATGACTGCAGCGGTCGGCCTCGTCGACAAGATGGTGGCGGGATTCCTCCCGGAGGGCACGGTGGTTCCTGCGCTCGACGGCATCGGAATCGGCTCCTACGTGGGATGGTTCATCGGCATTGCAATGGCCGGGCTCGGCGTCGGAGGGCAGGCGATCATCGCCCGCGCGATGGGTGCCGGCAACCGCACCGAAGCTGAGGGTGCGGCGGGCACCGCACTCCTGCTGAGCGTCGCATGGGGCGCGCTCGTCGGCGTCGCCCTATGGTGGGTCGTGGTGCCTCTGGCGCAGGTGGCAGGCCTTGAGGGGCGATCGCTGGACTTCTGCGTGCAGTACGTGCGCGTGCTCGCGGTGGCGATGCCCTTCGCGGGCGTGATGACCGTCGGGTCGATGTGCCTTCACGGCGCCGGAGACACGACAGCCCCAAGCACGATCGCGATCATCGTCAATGTCATCAATGTGATCGCGACATGGGTGCTGTCTGGAGTTGAGGGCACGCTACTGGGCTTCGAGATTCCCAAACTGCTGGCTGTCGATGCCAACGAGTGGGGTGTGCTCGGAATTGCCGCCGGCACCGCGCTGAGCTACATGGCCGGCGCGGCACTGACGCTGCGCGCGATCTTCCGCGGGGTCCCGGGCTTCAAGCCGGACCGCGCACACCTGGCCGTCGACCGCCACATGGGCTGGCGTATCGCGCGCATCGGCGTGCCGAACTTTGCGGAAGGCATCGCGATGTGGGCCGTCAACCTCTTCGTGCTGATGTTCATCGGCATGGTGGCGGTGGCGCGCGGATCTTCCGCGCAGGAGACCGGCGGCCTCGTCGGTGCCCACATGATCGCCGTGCAGTGGGAGGCATTCAGCTTCCTGCCGGGCTTTGCGATGGGCATCGCTGCTGGCGCACTCGCCGGCCAGTACGCAGGCGCGGGCAACATCCGCAAGGCGCGCCAGGCGATCTGGGCATGCACGTGGGTTGGTGTCACGATCATGGGACTCATGGGCATCGTGTTCATGGTGGCCGGCGAGCCGCTGACGCGACTCATCAGCCGCGAGCCCGTGCACCTCGCGGAGACGCCGCGGCTCCTCTTCATCTGCGGGATCGTGCAGGTCTTCTTCGCGCTCTCGATGGTGATCCGCAACGGGCTGCGCGGCGTGGGAGACACGAACGCATGCCTCGTCATCACCGTCATCTCCTGCTACGGCGTGCGGTTGCCGGCGGCCTGGTTCCTAGGGGTGCACCTTGATCTTGGGCTTGCCGGCATCTGGATGGCGCTGTGCGGCGAGCTCGTCGTGCGTGGGCTTCTCTTCCTGTGGCGGTTCCTGTCGCCGGGATGGGAACGGCTAAAGGTGTAGCCCGCGCGGCCGCCGGGATGCGTCCCTAGGGACCCGCTCCGGAGCCGATGAACCAGAACAGGACGCCCCCTCCTGCAACTAGCGCAATCCCAGGCAGGAGCAGCAACGCAAGCGATGCCCGACCGCCGGAGACGCCTTGGGTCACCGAGAGCTGGATGATCGAGGAGACAAGGCTCCATATGGAGCCCACAGGGGATACGCAGGCAAGGCAGGGAATCGAGTCCGCCACCACAGGGCCCATGCCGTAGAGGCACGCGCATGCGGTCACGCTCCAACCCCCACGCACCGGACCGGTCGCCCTGAGGACGGCGTGGCCAACCGCCGCCTGCAGCAACGCGATCAGCGGCCTGAGTGCAATCACGCCAAGCGCCGCCGAAAGCATGAACATCGTCTCCGACGACCTGAGCGCGGCGCCCGGAGCGGCAAGCAGCATCGGGATCGTCTGGAACCCGATGCATGTCAGGGGCAGAATCAGCGTGATGGCGGAGACCCATGCGCTGAAGGCAAGCGCATCACGCACCCGCGCGTTCGCGGGCTGCGCCCGACCGAGGTCCTGCGGCGCGATGAGCGTCGCCCGGAGCGTGCGCCAGAAGGCGCGCCATCTGCCAATGCGTGCACGCTCCACCCACGGGTGGATGTTGCCCATGACCTGGTCGGTTCCGAGTCCGGGCGCCGGCAGCGCGCGCATCGTGTCGAGCGTCACGCGCTGACCGCACGCACGGCAGTCAAAGGACTCTGGCGCCGGACGGCCCTCAGGACCAAGCCCCGCGTACGCATGATCGCAGTGCGGGCAGAGGAAGCGCACGCGTCCGGGCAGGTAGTGGAAATCATGGTGCGTCCAGTCTCGGCCGCACTCGGGGCAGCGGCCGGGGGCCATGCTCCAGAGCTCGTACCCGCATCCCGTGCAGCGCATGCGTCAGTCGCCGTGGCGGCGCCGCATGCGCGCCGCCGGAATGCCCATCTGCTCGCGGTACTTCACGACTGTCCGGCGGGCGAGCGTGATGCCGCGCGACTTCAGTTGCGCAGCGATCGCCGAGTCTGACAGCGGCGCGCGGCGGTCTTCCGCATCGACGATCTCCTTGACGATGGCCTTCACCGCATCCCACGAGAGGTCTGCGCCCGACTCCGTCTCGCGGCCTCCCGAGAAGAAGCGGCGAAGCTCCACCGGCCCACGCGGCGTGGATGCCCACTTGCCTGAGACGGCACGGCTCACCGTGCTCACGTTCATGCGCAGCTCGGATGCCACGTCCGTCATGGGCATCGGACGCAGCGCCGCGAACCCCTGATCGAGCGCGTCGCGCTGTACCCGGACGATGACATTGACCACGCGCAGCAGTGTGGCCCCCCGCTGCTCCACCGCATCGATGAACCACTGCGCGCGGCGGATCGACTCCGAGAGGAGCGTGCGCGTCACCTCGTCCGTGCTGCGCTCGCGCGACATGCGCTGGTACGCCTCGCTCACCTTCAGATTCGGCACCGTACCGTCCGCGAGACGTGCCAGGTAGCCGTCACCCTCGGGCGCGCGCTCGATGATCACGTCGGGGCGGACCGCCAGCGACTCTTGCTGTGCAAGCGCACGCCCGGGCGCGATGTCGAGCAGCCGCAGCAGCTCCATCGCGCGCACCACCCGCACGTGCGACATGCCGGTGCGCTGCTCGATTCGCGGGATCCGGTTTTCGCGCAGGTCGTCAAGGTGGTTGCTCACGAGCGTGCGCGCATCAGCGAAGCGCGCATCAGCCTCGTGCGCCGAGTCCTCGCCAACCCTGGCTCCGCGCGCGCGCTCCTCCAGCGAGTCAAGCTGCAGCAGCAGGCACTCGCGCATGTCGCGCGCAGCGATGCCGGGGGGCTCGAAGTGCCGCTGCATCGCATCGATCACCCTGTTGACGGTCGCTGCATCGGCGACGATGCCCTGCGTGGCGAGCTCACGCACAAGCGCGGCCGCATCGGCGGTCCACAGTCCGTTGCTCCCGATGAACGGGATGAGATGCCGGCCGATGCGCTGCAGCCCTTCGGGCTGCTCCGCAAGCGCCCACTGGTCAGCGAGGCTCTCCTCGAGGCTGGCGCCTCGGCCCGGCGCATTGGCAAAGAGCTCCGCACGCGCATCGGCGACCGACTCCGCACGGTGGGTGTCACGCAGGCTGTCGCCGTGCCACTCCTCGCCGATGCCTTCCTCGATGCGGCGCAGACGCTCGAAGTCCTCGCCGCGCTCGCCGACCACCAGCGTGCGCTCGACCTCCGCATCCTCCTCCTGCTCGGCGGCGCGCTCGTCCGCAGCCCCACGCCGATCGTCCTCGTCGGGGATCTCCTCCGCCACCTCGAGCGCCACGTTCGACTGCAGCTCCTGTGCCACGCGCTCCTCGAGCGACGTCTGCGGCAGCTGCAGGATCTCCATGGCCTGGATGACCCGTGGAGCCACCCTCAGGTGCTGCCCGAGCGCCGGCTTGGCCTGCTGTCGCAGCTCGAACTTCATTCCGCCCGCAGGCTACTGCCCCGGCGGGTCAGACTGGCTGACGAAGCGCGATGGCGTCGGCAAGTGCCGCACGGTTGGCGAACTCGATCTGGGAGCCCGAGGGCAGCCCTCGTGCGAGCCGCGTCACCGCGATCCCGGTCCCCGCGAGGCGCTGGGCCACGAGCAGCGCCGTCGAGTCGCCCTCCATGTCGGGATTGAGCCCCATGATGACCTCTCGCACAACCATGCCACGCGCATTCCTTGCCTGATCCTGCACGCGCGCCACAAGGTCGTCCACAGTGAGTGCCTCAGGACCGACCCCATCAAGCGGGTCAAGGCGACCCATGAGGACGTGGTAGATGCCGCGGTGCATTCCCGTCTGCTCGAGGCTGATGAGGTCCTTGGGCTGCTCCACCACAAGCACGAGCGACGCATCACGCGTCGCATCAGCGCAGATGCGGCATGGATCGGAGTCCGTAAGGTTCCAGCACACGCTGCAGTGGCGCACGTCGCGCTTGACCGCGCGGATCGCGTCTGCGAGGGCGAGCGCATCGGCGGTATCGGCCTTCAGCACCCAGAACGCGAGCCGTTCCGCGGTGCGCCGTCCGATGCCTGGCAGCCCTGCGAGAGCGTCGACGAGCGCGCTCACGCTCTGCGGATAGGGTCCGCCCTCTGCGCCACGCCTGGCCATCAGCGGTCGCCCTCCGGCGCAGCAGGCGCATCGATGAGCGCAGCAGGCTCGGCATCATCTGGCGACGCCTCCGGCGGCGGCGCGAGGGATGGCGAGTCTGCCCTCGCGCGCACCCGGATGGATGTGGCGTCAAAGATCTCCATCGCCTGCCGCACAAGTGGATGTGCGCGCACGGCCTCGACCGTGGCCGCAGGCACGGTGGCGGCACGAGCGGGAGCGGCACGCTGCGGTGCTGACGCCGTCGTTGGCGACGGTGCACGCTCCGGTGCGGGTGGAGTGGACTGCGATGGCGCCGGCGTCGGTTGCCGCTGCGGGGCGGATGTCGTGGACGGCCGTGGTGCCGAAGCCACAGCCTGCGCCGCGATCGCGGCTGGCGTCCCCCCCGGTGCTGCGGGACCCGCTGCCGATGCGGGCGCCGCGCGAGCTGCAGTCAGGCTTTTGGGTCGGGGGCCCTCGGGAGCGTGCCCCGCGTGCCGCTCAGAAGGGCTGCTGCGTTCGCGAAGTGCTCGGCGAGCGCCAGCCTCACCAGCGCCGCATCGAAGAGCGCTCTGGGAATGCTGGAGTTCCGGATGGTCCGGCTGGTCGCGTCGCACAGCGTGATCAGGTGCACGAGGCCGGGCACGTCGAAGCTGCCCACGGCCGAACGCAGCCGCGATCGGGTCTCAGGCGCCACGTCCACAAGCTCCGTCTCGGCGCCGCAGACCAGCAGCATCATCGAGTCGCGAAGGCGCGCGGCGAGCGTCTCGAGCGCGTGGTCGGGCGACATGCCGCGCTCGAGCAGCGCCGCTCCGGCCGCCAGCGCATGCTGGGGCTGCCCGCCCGCGATTGCCTCCACGAGCGCGTCGAGCAACTCGTCGTCCGGCAGGCCTAGCACCTCGCGTGCGAGCTCGGCAGAGACATGCCCCTGCGCCGCAGACACGAGCCGATCCATCAGGCTCAGCCCGTCGCGCATGGAGCCGTTGGCAAGGCGCGCCACCTGCGACACCACCGCGTCGTCGGCCGTGATGCCCTCCTTCGCGAGCACGTCAGACAGGTGCGCCGCAATGCGTGACGAGGGAATGCTGTGGAAGTCGAAGCGCTGGCACCGGCTCTGGATCGTTGCGGGCACCTTGTGCGGCTCAGTGGTGCACAAGATGAACTTCACGTTGGCTGGAGGCTCCTCCATGGTCTTCAGCAGCGCGTTGAATGCAGGCTGCGTCAGCATGTGGACCTCGTCGATGATGTAGATCTTGTACGGGCTCCGCGTGGGCGCGATGCCCGCCCCGGCGATGAGGTCACGCGCATCATCGACGCCGCGGTTGCTCGCGCCGTCGATCTCGATGACGTCGATGTCCTCCCCGCGCAGAATGGCGCTGGCTACGGCCTCCTGCTCCGAGAGGGTCTCGGTGGCATTGAGGGCGCGCGCGAAGATGCGGGCCATGCTCGTCTTGCCCACGCCCCGCGTGCCGCAGAAGAGGTAGGCGTGCGCGGTGCGACCGGTCGCGATGGCATTCCTGAGCGTGCGCGCAATCGCCTCCTGACCGACGAGCTCGTCGAAGGATCGCGATCGGTACCTGCGCGCGAGGACTTGGTAGGCAGCGGGAGTGCCCGCTGACGGCCCTGAGGCCTCGGCACCCTTGGATGCCTTGGCGCGCGAGCCTGAGGTGGATGAGGTCGTAGCCAAGTGGATCTCCAGTCGCGGTGACACGGTGTCGCCGAGGACGGCCAGGCGACCTTCGGCACGGACCTCGACGCTTATGGCTGCTGCGGTCAGGCCCTGACCAATTTCACGGGAGACCCGCCCGCCGGGCCCGGCCGTCCTCGACGACACCGAGCGGGAAGTCTACTCCGCGGCGCGCCGTACCATCACGGACATGGACGCGAGGGACCACCAGAGTTCGGATCCTGCGCCCTCGATCGAGGTGCCCCGGCCTTCGCAGAAGCCCTCGGGGGAAGGCGAGGAGCGGCGATCGGGATTCCTGCTGGTCGCGGTGCGGCTCATCTTCATCGTCACGCTGGTGTCGGTGGTCATGGCCACGGTGGCCAGCGCCCGGAGCACGGCCGAGTTCGGTCCAAGCACCGTGGCAGGCTTCATCATTGCCGCCGCCGGCGTAGCGCTCGTGGTCCTGCTCCTCGATGCGCTGACGCCCAACAAGCGGCTCACCTCCATTGTCGGGATCTACCTCGGGATCTGCCTGGGCCTTGTGGTCGCGCTGGCCATCGGCTCGATCATCGACATTGTGGCACGCGCGTGGGAAGTCAACTCGGACACGGCGCTCCTGTACGTGGGCCTCATCAAGATCGTGGTGGGTCTTGTGCTCTGCTACTTCTCCGTGAGCTTCGTGCTCACCACCAAAGACGACTTCCGGCTGGTGATCCCCTACGTCGAGTTCTCCAAGCAGCCACGCGGCGTGCGACCCATCGTGCTCGACACCTCCACGCTCATTGATGGCCGGATCGAGTCAATCGCGGCGAGCAGGCTGCTGGATGCCTCGCTGGTGGTGCCGCGGTTCGTGCTCGACGAGCTGCAGCAGCTTGCCGATAGCGCAGACCGGCAGAAGCGCGCGCGCGGACGTCGTGGGCTCGATGTCGTCGCGCGCCTCCAGGCCGAGCCCTACGCCGATGTGCGCATCGAGGACCCTGCGCTCGAGCGCAAGCCTGTCGACCGCATGCTGGTGGACTACGCGCGGGGCGAGAGGCTGCGCATCGCGACCACGGACAGTGGGCTTCAGCGGGTCGCCGAGATCTCGGGCGTCCCCACCATCAACCTTCATGATTTCGCTGCAGCGCTGCGGCCATCGATTGGCCCGGGCGATCCGGTCGACGTCGAGGTGTCCCGTGTCGGCGAGCATCCTGGGCAGGGTGTGGGCTACATGCCCGATGGCACGATGGTCGTCATCGAGGGCGCAGCGGACCTGATGGGCACTGTGGTGCGCGGGATCGTGGTCAACAGCGTGCAGACCGCCGCCGGACGCATCCTCTTTGCCAAGACCGAGGCAGCGCGACCCGGGAGTGCAGAGTCGATGGCGGAGGCGGCCACCAGCCAGCCGCGTATCACGGATCGGCCCTCGCGCGAGCGCGCCGGCCCCGGCGCGCGCAATCCACGGAGAGGCTGATGGCGACCCCGGACGCAACGGGTCCACACGGGTCTGAGGGCGGCGAGGTCAGCCGTGCGCAGGAATCGCGGGCTGCACATGTCGTGCTCGTCGCGTCGGACGATCCGCGATCCTGTGCGAGCCTGGCCGCCGCGTTCGAGGGCACACCCGAGTTCGCGGTCGAGACCAGCCGGGCGGGCGATGCGATCGATGAGGCAGTGCGCACCTGCCCGACGGTCATCCTGCTCGAGATCCGCAGCGACGGGGGCGAATCGCTGCGGGCACTCGAGGTGCTCAAGCGGAGCCCCGAGACCGAAGCGGTGCCCGTGATCGCGCTTGAGCGCGACTGCACGGCCCCAGCGCGCGAGCGCGCATTCGCGGCCGGTGCGGCGGATTCGGTGCCGCTGCCCGTGGAGCCGGTCGAGCTTCTCTGCCGTGCACGCATCCACTCGTCCGCCTACCACTCGCTCGTGCGCCGCAACACGGCCGTGGCGGCGCTGCAGCGCGTGCAGACCGAGCTCCGCCACGCCCAGCGCGAGCTCACCGAGCTTCGGAGGCGAGAGAGCGCACCCGAGGGACACGGCGGCACCTCATGGCGCACACGGATGTCGGGGCTGCTCCAGGTGGGCATCGAGCTCAATCAGATCCATGACTTCCATACGCTGATGGAGCGGATCCTGTCGGAGGCGCGGCACCTGCTCGGCACCGATGCCGGGACGATCTTCATGCGTGAGGGCGACTATCTCCGGTTCGCCTACTTCCAGAACGAAACGCTCGCGCGCCGTTCTACGACAGGCGAGACGCCCCGCGTGTCGAGCTTCAGGGTTCCCGTGAACGACCGGAGCATCGCCGGATGGGTCGCGCTCAGCGGCCAGTCGCTGCGAATCGACGACTGCTACGTGATCGACCCGCTGGTGCCCTACCGATTCGATCCCAGCTTCGACCAGCTCCTCGGCTACCGCACGCGCTCGATGCTCGCTGTGGCGCTCAAGAACCGCTCCGGCAGGGTGCTTGGCGTGGTGGAGCTCATCAATCCTGTCGGTACCGAAGATGTGCCTCGCGATGGCTTCGGCATCCATGAGACGTCGCTGCTCGAGCACTTCGCGAGCATCGCCACAGTGGCCATCGAGCGCGCCCATCTCACGGAAAGCGTGATCCTCAGGATGATCCGGATGGCTGAGGTGCGCGATCCCGCGGAGACGGGTCCCCATGTGGAGCGCGTCGCGGGCTACTCGACCGTGCTGTTCGAGGAGTGGGCGCGTCGGCGTGGCCTCGACGGCGCGAGTTTCGAGCGCCAGCGCGACCGACTGCGGATCGCGGCGAAGCTCCACGACGTGGGGAAGATTGGCGTGCCCGACGCCATATTGCGCAAGCCCGGCCGACTCACTCCGGAGGAGTATGAGCAGGTCAAGCGCCACTCGGAGATCGGTGCAGAGCTCTTCGTGGACCAGCCCACGGACTTTGACGAAGCTGCGCGCGAAGTGGCGCTTCACCACCACGAGCGATGGGACGGCCAGGGATACCCAGGGCTCCTGGAAGGCCTGGTGCGGCGCGGACGCCGTGGCGAGGAGATTCCGCTCTTTGCGAGAATCGTCGGCCTCGCCGACGTGTTCGACGCACTGAGCTCCCACCGCGCCTACAAGGGCGCCTGGAGCGAGTCGAAGGTCCTCGACACCATCCGCGCCGAGGCCAACCGCGCCTTCGATCCGGAGCTTGTGGACATCCTGTTCCGCAGGCTGCCCGAGATCAGGGCCGTGCGCGATGCGCACCGTGACCATGATGCCGCGGAGTCCTCTGATGCGGGCGCATGACATGCCGAGTGCTGCAGTGCCTCCAATGCGACTTGCCCTTGTCGCAGTGTGTGCCGCGGGGCTGTCCTGCCTCGGCGCGTGCTCGACAGCCCGTGAGGCTTCGGATCGCGCCGAGCTCCACCGATTCCGCGAGATGGTCATGGGCGTGGAGATGACCGTCGTGGTGGATGACGACAGTGCCGATCGCGCGGCCGGCTCGGCTCGGGCTGCATTCGATGCGGCTCGCGCTGTCGACGAGGCCCTGTCGGACTGGACATCATCGAGCGGGCTGCGAGATACGGCTCGGGCCGCTGCATCCGCACCCCCGGGCACGCCGGTTCCGGCATCGCCGGCGCTCATCGACGCCACGATGCGCGCCGCGGAGATGTCGCGCATCACCGGTGGCGCGTTCGACTGCACCGCTGCGCCCATCGTTGCGCTCTGGCGTAAGGCCCGCAGCGCGGGAGTGCCGCCGCAGGATGGTGCACTCGCGGAGGCTCGTGAGCGCGTCGGCTACCGGAAGGTGCATGCCGATCCCTCAGGCGCCACGCTCCGCTTCGACATCAGCGGCATGAGCCTTGACTTCGGCGGCATCGGGAAGGGCATTGCGTCCTCCGCTGCGCTCGCTGCAGCCCGCCGTGCCGGCTGCGAGCGGGTGCTGGTGGCCGTCAGCGGCGACATCGCTGCGGGTGCCGCGCCGCGCGGACGCGAAGGATGGCAGGTGGCCATCGAATCCGGCCTCGGCACGCTCGCACCATGCGTGGTCTGGCTTCGCGAGTCCGCGCTGTCCACCAGCGGCGACGCGGAGCAGGTGCTCGTGCATGGTGGGCAGCGCCACTCCCACATCGTGGACCCGCGCACCGGACGGGCGGTCAGCCACTCGATCGCGCCCACCGTCTGGAGCACCGATCCTGCGGTCGCGGATGCGGCGGCGACTGCGCTCTCGGTGCTTGGCGTCGGCGAGATGGACACGCTCTGCGAGCGCATCCGCGCTAGCGGGACACCGATCGAGATGCGCGTGGCATGCCGCGAGGCTCCGGACGGGCCGGTGCTGATCCGTGTCACGCCCAACTTCCCGGTGTGCGCGGGAGCGCGCGAGGGTTCTGGCACGCCGCCCGAGCCGGCACCAAAGTCCCGTGCGCAGGATCCGTCAGCCGTGCCGGGCGGACGTTAGGCCTTCGGCCACGGAGGCGTCACGCCCGGCCTCGCCACGACCTCCTCGGGCAACGCCCCGTCCATCCCGTTCCCGAGCGCGCGAGGCATCAAGTCAAGGGGCGCGGCGATCGCATCATCCCACGAAAGATCTCGCCCGCTGTAGGCGCTCATGCGCCCAAGGATCGCCATCATCGTGCTGCGCGCGATCTGCCTCGCCTCGTTGGTGCGTGGGGCGTTGGCCCGGATCGACTCCTGCAGCGCGACATGCTCGAGCATGTAGGGGCTCGGATCCTCCGCAGGCCGGTACGTCCAGGGATGCGCACCCACGATCTCTCCCCCACCGGGACGAAGGAGCGCGATGCCTTCGGTGCCGATGATGACCTCATCCACGCGTCCGTCGGTACCGTCCTGCTGCCGGCACATGGATGCGGCGAAGCGCGCACCGGGAAAGTCGTAGTGCACCGAGAAGTGGTCGTTGATCGCGCCGAACTCAGGACCCGTGCGCGACTGCCTGCCGCCTGTGGCGCACGCGCTCACCGGAAGCGCATCGAATGCCCACTGCACCACATCGAGGTTGTGCACGTGCTGCTCGACGATGTGGTCGCCGGACAGCCACGTGTGGTACAGCCAGTTGCGCACCTGATTCTGCAAGGGCGAGAGGTCCGGATCGGGATCCGCATGCCACAGGCCTCCCTGATTCCAGTAGCAGCGCGCCGCCACCGGCCGACCGATCGCGCCCGCCCGAATCTTCGCCATCGCCTCGCGGTAGCAGCGCTCGTGCCGGCGCTGCGTGCCAGCGACCACCGAAAGCCCCTGTGCATCTGCGCGATCCGCGGCGGCGAGCACTGCGCGAACGCCTGCGGGATCCACCGCCACGGGCTTCTCGATGAACGCGTGACGGCCCGCGTCGACAGCCGCCGCGAAGTGCAGCGGCCGGAATCCCGGTGGCGTGGCGAGGATGACGCAGTCGACGTCGGTCGCGAGCAATCTCCTGTACGCATCGAGACCGACGAAGCACTGCGCAGGATCTACGGCGCCCCGCCCCTGACCGTGCTCCGCGAGCGCCCCACGTGCGCGTTCCACCCGGCCAGGAAAGAGGTCGGCCAGCGCCGTGACCCGCGTGTCCGGGCTTGCGGCAAGTGCGTCGAACGCGGCGCCAGTGCCGCGCCCGCCACAGCCAATCACTCCGATCTTGAGTGCGCGTCCCCGCGACTCGCTCGCCACCGGCGACGCGCTCGCATCAGCGCCAGCCGCATGCGCTCCGAGCGCGCGGGCCGCTGCCGCGAGCGAGGATGCGGCTGCAGCGGCCGCCGCGACCGCCAGTGCGCCTGAGCGCAGCACCTCGCGCCGGGGCATGGAATCGTGTTCGCCCGTCATGATGATCCTCCAGGATGTGTCCTATGCGCCTGGTGCAGCACCTGGCTTGACCACCGACGGCGCGGGACGTGCCGAGGGACTCCAGTCGCTTGGCAACAGCGACTCGCTGGAGTCGCGCGCGTCCTCCCACGTCACCTTCTTCCCCGAGTACGCGGCCATCCGTCCCATGATCGCCATCAGGCAGCTGTCGGCCATCCATGCCCCATCATTGATAGGACGCCCGGCACGGATCGAGCGGAACAGCTCATCATGCTCCACCTGGTACATGTTCGGAACCTCGGCGCCGGAGTTCCATGACCAGATCGGCTTCCCCTTGGGGTCGCGGATCCACAGCGTCGGTCCCCACCCGTTGATGAATGCGTAGCCTCGAGAGAGGGTGATGTGGTCCGTGTTGTCGTTGAAGCAGTTGGCCTGCTGTCGGCACATCAGCGTGTTGCGCGGTCCGTCGGCGTACTCGTAGAGGATCGCGAAGTTGTCGTAGACGTCACCGCGCTCGGGAATCTCCTCGCGCGTGAACCGGCTGCCGACCCCGTAGCACGATGAAGGCATGCGCCCGCCCATCGCCCATGCCATCTTGTCGACCGAGTGCACGGCCTGCTCCACGATGTGATCTCCGGAAAGCCACGTGAAGTGCTGCCAGTTGCGCAGCTGAAGGTCGAGGTCGCTCCACTCGGGCTTGCGCGTGCGCACGCCGAGCGGCGACGTCAGGTAGGTGCACTCGACGCCGACGACATCCCCTGCTCGACCTGAGAGGATCTCCCCGAACAGCGCCCGCTCCGGCGACGAGTACCGCCAGCAGAACCCTGACACGAGCGCCAGACGCTTCTCGCGGGCGATGCGGGCGCTCTCGATCACCGACCTGTAGCCGGGACCATCAATGCACATCGGCTTCTCGCAGAACACATGCCTGCCAGCAGCGACGGACTTCGCGAGCTGCGCCGGACGGAACACCGGAGGCGAGCACAGCAGCACCACATCCACCTCCGGCAGCAGTCGATCGATCACGTCGATGCCTGCATACTGGCGCTCCTTCGGCACTTCCACACGGTCCTTGGCCTCATGCTGCATGAGGCCGTTGAGGCAGGAATCGATCCTGTCCTCGAACGCGTCGCCGAGCGCCCAGATCACGACGCCCGGATCGGCATCGAGCGCCTGCGCTGCGGCACCTGTGCCGCGACCGCCGCATCCCACCAGTCCGACCTTGATGCGGTCCGGCGCGGGCATCGATCCGAACACGCGGGGCACCGCACCAAGGCCGAGCGCGCCTGCGGCGACAGTGCCGCCTGTCGTGCCCATGAAGTCTCGTCGCGAATGGCTAGCGGGTGCATTGCTCATGGAGCCGTGGTGTCCTTCTGCGGTGTCGACGGCTGGTCAGGTGCTCCGCGTGCGGCACTCGCGCCCGACGGGCTCACTGCATCGCAGACGACTCGCATGCCCACATGCGGCGCGTCTGCGAGCCACCACACGCTCTTGGGGAACTGCGGATCGCTCCTGTTCCAGTTGGGAGTGTCGCGCTGCATGGCACCGCATCCGACAGCGCCTGCCGCATCCCGGTACGAGCCTCCGAGCACCACGCCCTTGCCGTCCTCCGCCACGCACCACTCTGCCACGTTGCCGCAGAGATCATGGAGGCCAATCGCATCCGCCTTCGCCGACCCCACCTTGCGCGTCGTGCCTCCAGAGTTGGCATCGATCCATGCGCGCTCGCGCAGCGGCACCTCCGACGACTCGGCGAGCGCGCACAGCTGCGTCCACTCCGCCACCGTGGGCAGCCTGAAGGGGCGACCTGTCTTCGCCGCCAGCCAGTCGCAGAACGCGCGGGCGCCCTTGAAGCTCATCGAGATGGCCGGCCAGCCCGCATGACCGAATCCCCGGTCCACCGAGATGTACGGCTTTGTGGGCCGCGTGACCGCGTCGGGCTGCGTCGGCGGCGGCGCGGTGTCGGCAGGCGCGCCGGAACGGCCTTCCGGCGCGGCCGCCTGCTCATCGAATCCGTAGACAAAGCAGTCGTAGACCTCCCACGGAATCTCTGTCACGCCGACCAGGAGTGGCGGCGAGGACCCGTCCACTGCGGCCGCCACGCGAAGGAGCTCGATCGTGAGCGCAGTGCCCGGGATCGCCACGCGCTCCCTTTCGGAAGGGGGTGCGACGCAGAGCGCGATCGCAACGCTCAGTCCGGTCGGCATCCCGTCAGGGACTCCACTGCGCAAGGAGCTGCGTGAGGTCTAGCGCGGACACGGTGCCGTCACCATTGAGGTCCGCCGAACCGGATGACCCCCACTGACTCAGGAGGATCGTGAGATCAAGTCCGTTGACGGCTCCGTCGCCGTTGAGGTCGGAGGGCAGGCGCGGCTCGCAGTCCTCGACGGACACGCGAACGTCATCAATCGCTGCCTCGACAAGGCTTGCGCTGCCAAGGTCCCGTGCGATGAAGCGGATCCTCATGTTCGCGGATGGCGTGACGAACTGGGCCACGGGGAAGCTGCGCTCCACCCACACTCCCTGGTTCTCGGTGACGAGCTCAAGCTGCACCCACGTCTGCCCATCATTGTTCGAGATCTGCACCGGCATGGAGTCGCTGCTGGGGTTTCCGCCCTGGTTGTTCGAGTACCAGCGCCAATAGGAGATGATGGGGTTGGCCAGACCCTCCATGTTGATGCGCGGCGACACCAGTGTCGTGTTGCCGCCGTCCACATCTGCGGTGCCTGCCCCTGCGCCTGGCGCGGCATTGCCCGTCACCCAGCAGGTCGTGCCGGGATCGGAATGGTCATCCTCTGGCTGCGCGATGGTGCCCACGGGATCTGCACGCACCCAAAGGCCACTGGTCGCCGTATCCCCCGGCTGGATTCCGGTCCATCCGCTGTCCACCTCAAAGTTCTCGGAGAGGATCACGGTCTCACCGTAGCCCACAGGCAGCTGTGCGAGACCAGCCACCGGGTCCCTCGACACGTCACCGCCAACCAGCCGTGCCTCGATCGCGTAGCTCACGAAGGACGGACATTGCAGCGAGGGGAACTGCGCGCGGAATGTCGTTCCCGAGACCGGAATCAGCGGCACCGACTCGGTGCCCTGACCGGTGCCCCGATCAAACAGCAGCGAGGGGCTCCCAGCCGCAAACGCGGCGCCCGCCGCCAGCGCAATGTTCACCTCGAATCCACCCGCGACGGGCGCGATCCTCGTCGGGGCCCCGGCGGGGTACGTGATCGCGGCAGGCGGCTGGCCGAGCTTCCACACGAAGAGCCCCCTGCTCATGTCCGCGCCGATCACGGTGCCGCTGGGGAAGTACGGGTAGCTGGTCCAGAGTCCGGCATAGTTCGGGGCATCCGCCTCGGGATGGGTGTCGAAGAAGGCAATCTGCGGAGGTGCGACCGGGTTGGCACCCACATCGAAGATCCTCAATCCGCTCTGGTAGTTGGCGCAGAACATCAGACCGCCGCGCACGTACAGATTGTGGTCGACGCTCACGACGCCGGGATCTGCGGTGCCCACAAGCGTCGGCGAGGCCAAGTTGCTGACGTCGACAATGCGCGTTCGGCCGTAGACCTGGAAGCCGCTCTCGTCCGTCTCGTCGTTGATGTACGCGTAGCGCCGGTCATCGGTGAGCCACACCTGATGGCAGTAGCCCGCCTGCGGGTAGGTGAAGCGCGAGATGTTCTGCAGCGCCGACTTGTTTGTGACATCGATGATGTCCATGCCGGTCTGCGTGAAGCCCGTGCCAAGCCCGCCACAGGCAAAGAAGATCTCCTTCCCCGCGTAGGGACCTTCCGTGTACGTGAACACCGCACCATCGTGCACGTATCGGTCGGCCCATTGCCCCACGTACGTGGGCGAGGCGGGATTCGGCTCAAGCGCATAGATGCGGATCCCCACGCCGCTGCCGCCACCCATGCGGTAGAGGTACCCGGACTGCTCGTTGATGATCATCGTGTGGGTGCTCGCCACGCCACCCGTCGTCACGGAGGGAAGCTCGGCAACGACGCCACCGTCGATGTTGGCGAGGTCAAACACCTGGATTCCGCCGCCGCCCTCGCTCACCGCGTAGCACCACGTGCGGTAGGTCTTCACGTTGCGCCACAGGCTGTCCGAGGCACTCGCCGGACGCTGCTTGAACGCGACCAGCGTGGCGTTGACAGGCGACGTGATCTCCACGAACGCCGTACCGGTGTTGAGTCCGATGATCGCGTACTCGCGACCCGATGGGCTCACGTAGCCCCAGCAGTCGTTGCCGCTCGTCGCGAGCGCACCGGCGACCGACAGGGTGTTGAGCGGGAACCACGACTTGAGCTGCACGCCGTTGGAGGAGAACTGCTCCGCGACCCCGCCATCGCCTTCGCGCCACACCGGGGCATAGACCGGCGGCTCCGCATAGCCGCCCTTGGGATCGCCGTCATGGGCACTCGACTCAATCACCACCGCCGCCATCACCGCAGACGCGACGATGGCGGCAACCGACTTGCCCCTGCGGGCACGCCACGCTTCTCGACCGATGGCAAACATGTCCTGAACGGTAACGTATCCCCGATCGGGGCGCCGCCAAGCGGATTCACTCCGACTTCGGGCCATTCTCCGGTGGTGTAGCCGCCGTCTCCTTGAGCGCCCACGGATCACCCGTCAATGCGTGTGGCGGCGCGGAGCCTGCGGCGCTCCTGATGAGGGTCACCAGGTCTGCCATCTCCTGCGCGGAGAGGTCCAGCCGAGTGAGCACCTGTTCCTGATGATGGTCAAGCGACTGAGCGCCCTCGAGCGTCGAGTAGAAGCGGACGACCTCCTCAAGCGAGTCGAACTGCCCCTCATGGAAGTACGGGCCGCCAAGTCCCGCGTGCCGGAGGCTTGGTGTGCGCATGGCGCCGAACTGGTCGGGCGCGCGCACGAGCGACTGCACAAGCTTGGCCTGCTCTCCCGCGGGAGCATCCGAGTGCGGACCTGCCGCGGTGAACGATGACGACTTGAGCACGTCCACACCGCCATAGCGACCGGCGTCAGATGACACGCCACCTCCACGCTCGGGCCGTCCGGGTGCACCGAGCGCGTGGAACTCGCCGTCGCTCAGCGTCGGTCCGCCATGGCACTGCCAGCAGCCCGCGCGACCGGTGAACAGCGCGAGCCCGCGGAGCGCCGATGCGGTCATGTGCTCGTTCGGTTGCAGCACGGCCTGACCACCTCCGCGCTTCCACTCGGCAACCCAACGGTCCAACTGGCTCGGCCCCGTCACGAGCCGACGCTCGTAGGCCGCGATGGCCTTGCCAAGCTTCGCGAACGCCGCATCAATCTGCTCGACCGTCGCATCCTTGGATGCGATCGGCTCCTCGCCGAATGCAGCCATCCACCGCTGCCGCAGCATGGGTTCCGCAGCGACACGATCGAGCACGCTGCGCCTGCTCGATCCGAGCTCAATGTCCCGCTCGATCGGCTGAAGGGCTTGCGACCAGAGCGTGTCAGCGCGGCCATCCCATCCGAGCCACCGCTGGTGCGCCGCATCAAGCACGGTCATGCTGCGCCGCGGTCCAGCGCCCATACCCACCGCCGTGCGCCGACCATCGGAGAACGCACGGTCTGGGCGATGGCATGTGGCGCATGAGACCTCGCCGCTGGCCGAGAGCCCGCGATCGAAGAACAGCGCATGCCCAAGCGCAGCCGCAGTGTCGCTCTCGGCGTACCGATTCGTGGGATCCGCAGGCGGGGGTCCCGGCCAACCCATCGACTGGATGCGCCGCACCTGCTCCGGCGAAACTGCCACGGTCTCTTCGGGCGAAGCTGGATGCTGCCGATCCGCGAGAGCAACGCCGAGACATGCGCATGCCGCGAGCGCGGCCGCGTGCGCCATCATGCGATGCATCCTCATCCGCATGTGCCGTGCGATCATGGCAGCTCCACATTCCACTGGGCGCGTTCGCTTCGACCCTGCCGCACGAGATCCACGTCCACCTCCCACAGGCCGGACATGTGCATGAGCATGCCCTCGGCCCGCCACCTGCCGGGACCCTCCGCAGCAACTCGCGGTGCCACATTCATGCCGTGGCGGTGATGCGGCATCCACGAATCAATGAGCGCCGCATCAGCCACGTACGGGCGGGTGCATGCCGCATCCTCGAAGGCCTCGATGAGCAGCGTGAACGGTCGCCGCAGCGGCGGAGCTGACGCACCTTCGGGCACCGACTCCGGCAGGAGACTCGATCGGATCCAGAATGTTCCACCGTTGGATCTCACGGCCGGCGCGGTGCCCGTGGCATCACCCGACGTTGACGACCACCACAGCCGCTCGGTGACACGCTCAGGAATGCTGCGCACCGAGGCTGGGGAGAGTTTCGGCGCCGCGGGCGATGCCGACGGCGGAGCGGCGACCGGCCTGTCCGCACCCGCACGCGCGCCGGGAAGCCCACGCACTTCCGCTTCGCTTCGGGGGCGCGTGTAGCTGCGCCCAAGCCCGAACGTCGATACCCACGTGCCGTCACTGCGGAACGCCTGCCCGCGGTGATTGCCCCCATCGACCACATACACCGTGTCTCCGAGCCGCGCGATGCCGACAGGAAGCCAGAGGCTCCCATCCGCAGCACCTCGCCCACCCCACGATCTCACGGCATGGCGCGACTCGGCCGCAGGATCGAGGGCCGGCTCATGCTCCTCCGCAGGCACATCCACGACCCGGTCGCCAAGCCGGTCGATGATGAGGTTCCGCCCGTCAGGTGCAGTGCAGAGGTCAACCGGATCCTGCACATCAGGCTCACGAACGGTGTCCCCAACCAGAACCCACCGCGTGGGCACTCCCGCAGGTGCGCCGGCCCGACCGGCGATCCACACCATGCGACCGGTGCGATTGTCCATTGAGAATGCCCGCGGTATCCAGCGGCCCTCACCTGGTGGAGCGACCGTACGGGACGCGTGCTCCACCAGCAGATGATCTGTGGAGACGACGCGTGGGGATGTCGTGCCGCGCAGTCCTGGGTCCACGAGCAGCAGGAACCCCTCAGCCACGGAGATTGCGTCCACGATGCCCTCGTCGGGCGACAGCCCGAGCGACTCGTAGGTGCGAGTCGACACGAGGCGTCCCGCGAAGGGGTTGTAGCGAAGCGCAGGCTCGCGGGGACCGAGGCTCCACAGCGTCACACGACGTGCGCCATCGTCAGCGATGCACAGGAGCGCCCCACCGCCCGACATCGCGAGCGCCGTGATCCGCACGAACTCGTGCGGCTTCGTGCCGGCCATGCCGAGCGTCGACACGTGTGCAGGCGCGTCGAGCGAGAGATCGAAGATGACGACGCTCGAGGATTCCGGATCCTGCATCGCAAGCCGCATCCCATCCGCATCGACGCCCGTCCCAAAGTGGCTCTGCACACCCTCGAGGCTTGGCAGGACAACGCGCACCTCCGCCGGCTCCGGATCGAGATTGACGCGGTACGCCTGAACCCGCCGCTCAAAAGGCTCGCAGATCAGCGCGAGTCCCGACTCGCCGTCATACGTCACCGCCGCCGGGTAGTGCACCTTCCCGCTCCCTGCACGGGGCCGCACCGCATGCTGGCCGTACGCGAGCTTGCCCGCGCCATTGGCATCGCAGCGGACGATGCGATGGTTGTGCTCGTCGGCGATGAGGATCCACGGGCCAGCAGCGCACAGACCGCGCGGCGAGTTGAGCAGGCCCGGATAGGGACCGCGACCGCCCCAGGTGACCGTGCGAGGTGCCTCTGCCCGATCGGGGGGCATGTCAGGACCGACTCGAGTCACGCGGTGACCGTCACGGTCGGACACCATGATGGATCCGTCCGCAGCGATCGCGATGCCGGCGGCTACAGCGTGAAGATTCACCATCCGCGCGACATCACCATCGCAGATGAGCATGCGACCCGGAGCGCGTGCATCCGCGACGACCACACGCGGCACGTCCGAGGGTCCGGGCGCACTGGCGATTGCTCCAGGCACCAGTGCGGCCGAATCCCATGCGCGCCTCAGCTCGCCCTCCGCCGGCCACGCACCGAGATCGCTGCCATCGACCGTCGACAGCATGGCCACCACGCCACGCCCGGGATCGGACACAAGAGCCGCACCGTCGCCGTAGGCCGCGACGGCAATCGGGCGGACGAAGGCACCACCCGCACCGCGATCAACACTCCAGAGCGTGTCGCCGCCATCCGCCGACATCGCCCGCACGATGCCGCACGCGTCCACCACAATGAAGCGTCCATCCCCTACCGCTGCGCATGCGATGGGCTCGACGAATCCATCACGCTCCCACGCGAAGGTCCCCGCAAGCACATTGCTTGAGTTCTGGGGCACTGTCGGGCCCCGCAGGAGATTGTCAGCCACCTGCGGGCGCCCCGGTGCCGCCGCAGGACCTTGCGGCGGGACTTGCACCGCAGCGTGAGCCTCCGGCCCCGGGCTGCGCCGCTCATGCCCCTCCACCGTCGATGCATGCGCCCCGAAGCAGATGGATGCGGCGGCGACCATCGCCGCGATCAGGCATCGAAGGGGCACATCTGCAGCTGGATGCCGCACACCAACCGGTGCACCGCATTCCGGCCGCAGGACACATCGCTGGGGACCGCTGCGCACCCCGCGAGTCTAGGTTCTGCGGCGACCGCTTCACACAACCCAGACGCGCGGTGCGTATCGTGCGCGCCCTATGCAGATCCCAGTGGCGCTCTCAGCACTCGCGAGATGCCTCAGCGCATCGCCCAGCGCCGCCGACGCGCACGCGACGCTCGCGGAGTCCAGCGCATCGCTTCCGCCCCTGTGGCAGCTCGGTACCGCTCCGTTCGTGGCGCTGCTGCTGTGCATCGCGCTGCTCCCGCTGATCCCGGCAACCCACCACTGGTGGGAGAGGAACTTCAGCAAGGTGCAGGTATCGGTCGCCTGCGGCGTGGCGACGCTCGCCTACCTCATCCTCTCCGCACCGGACATGGAGGCTGGTGCGGCCGCTGCGGGCCATGCGGTCAAGCACGCGATACTCGACGAGTACATCCCCTTCATCGTGCTGCTCGCGTCTCTCTTCGCGGTGTCGGGCGGCATCGCGATCCACACGCGCGCGCGGCCCACGCCATTCGTCAACCTGCTGTTCCTGATCGTGGGCACGTCGCTCGCGAGTGTCCTTGGCACGACAGGCGCCAGCGTGCTCCTCATCAGGCCGCTGCTTCGCGTCAACGAGCGCCGCACGCGGAAGGTGCACACCGTCATCTTCTTCATCTTCTGCGTGTCCAACTGCGGAGGGCTGCTGCTTCCGATCGGCGACCCGCCGCTCTTCCTGGGCTACCTCAAGGGCGTGCCCTTCTTCTGGACGCTCGTGCTGTGGAAGGAGTGGATCATCGTCAATGGCGTGCTGCTGTGCATCTACTACACGCTCGAGCGGCGCGCATTCCGGGCGGAGCCCCTGGAGGTGCACGTGGAGCGTCAGGCGATCGACCCGGCGCGGCGCTTCAGGATGGAGGGACTCATCAACATCCTCTGGCTCGCGTTCATCCTTGGCGCTGTGGCGTTCGTGGTGCCAGGCCGCATGTTCCCGCTCTCGGAGTGGCTGGCGGTGCCGTTCGTCACGCCCAACTTCCTGCGCGAGGGGATCATGGTCACGGTGCTGCTGCTGAGCCTGTGGACCTCCCCCTTCGCGGCGCGCAACCACAACAAGTTCAACTGGCACCCGATCGCGGAGGTCGCCGCGCTCTTCATCGGGATCTTCGTCGCGATGCAGGTGCCGATGCAGGTGCTTCGCTCGATGGGCGGCGGACTCGGCATCGAGACTCCAGACCAGTTCTTCTGGGCGACCGGATCGCTCTCGGCGGTGCTCGACAACGCGCCCACGTACCTGGTGTTCCTGCAGACGGCGATCGGGCTGGCGCCGCCAGACGCCACTGGCCCAGGCATCCTGCACCTGGTCGGCGGCGAGACGGTGCACTCCGACGTGCTGATCGGCATCTCGTGCGGCGCCGTGTTCATGGGGGCGATGACCTACATCGGCAACGGCCCCAACTTCATGGTGAAGGCGATCGCAGAGGCTCAGGGCATCAAGATGCCCGGGTTCTTCGGCTACATCGGGTGGAGCGTGGCATGCCTGCTTCCCCCGCTGGTGGCGGTCGCCGTGATCGTGATCTGACGGCGGCAACCGGAGTCCGCTGGTGCTGACATCTGCGGAGTGCGGCGAGCGCCATGCGCGCCGCGGACGTCCGCTCGCGAAGCGTCAGTTGGCGGGCGAGTCCGGGGCCGCGGCCGCCTGGTCGCGCTTCATCATCGCGTAGATCACGCTCTGCACCACGACCGACTCGCCGACGAGCCGGCCCACGCGCTCGCCAGCCTCGCGAAGGCTCTTGATGCGCCCATCGTCGATCTCAGCCTCGAAGTCGATCAGCGAGTTCTCCACCGCAAGCATCATCGAGGCGAGCACCGCCCACTCGTGACGCGTGTCAGGCCAGTACTGGCTGCTGCGCAGCACCTCGACGGGAACCGCAAACTTCCATCCGTCGCCGCGCTCGACCATCGTCACGGTGCCGCCGAAGAGCGGCTCGCCCTCCCAGTCGAGCGCCGCTGTGCCATCGCCCAAGTCCTCGGCGGTCAGCTTCTCGCGCTGCGACTCGATGTACGCGAACGGGTCGGACACGATGCGTCGCGCGAGCCCCTGCAGGTCCCGCCCGCGAAGCTGCGTGACGCCGAGGTCCCCTTCCTTCTCGAGCTCTGCCGGAAACCGCTGCTTGATCTTGCGCGAGACGCGCCAGAGGCGCGCCAGCATGTCGCCAGCCTTGCCCTTGACCTCGCCGATCGCGCTCGCCTCCGTGACGCCGTCGTCGAACGTGACGTCGCGCGCAGGGATGTCGATCATGGTGGGGATCAGCTCGGGCCTGCCATCGGACAGCATCTTTTGCACCGCCTGCAGCGCCTTCTCAGGCGTCGAGGTGTCGTACTCCGGCTTGCTGCAGCCTGCGAGCAGCGCAACTGCAGCCACCGACCCGAGGATGATGCGTGTGCACCGCATTGCGATGGCTAATCTTATGCCATGGACACTCGCAGCCACGCGGCCGCTCCGCAGGACCGTTCCATGACCGTGACGGTCAACGGCGAGCAGCGGTCCATTCCAGGGGACTGCACCGTGGCGGAGCTGGTGGAGATCCTTGGACTGGGCGGGCGCGCCTGCGCCGTGGAGGTCGACCGGACGGTCGTCCCCCGTAAGGACCACGCAGGCCGCCGCCTCACGTCGGGCGCACAGGTTGAGATCGTGACTCTTGTGGGAGGTGGCTGAGCCATGCCGTCGGTCCAGTCCAACCTTGCGTCTAGCGACGCCGTCACACCGCCACCGCTCAAGGTCGGCACCTTCTCGCTCCGCAGCAGACTTGTCGCGGGCACCGGCAAGTACTCCGACTACGCCGTGATGAACGCCGCGCTCGAGGCGAGCGGATGCGATGCGGTGACTGTTGCGGTGCGGCGCGAACGGCTGGTTGATGCGCAAGGCCGATCGCTCCTGGATCACCTCGACACCGACCGCTTCACGATCCTGCCGAACACTGCAGGGTGCTTCAGTGCGCAGGATGCGGTGCGTGTCGCGAGGCTTGGCCGAGAGATCCTCGAGCAGCTTGGGAATGCCGGGTCACGGTGGGTCAAGCTCGAGGTCCTTGGCGACCGCCGCACGCTCCTGCCCGACCCTGTGGGCAC